>NZ_JBHYVM010000015.1:0-22006 GCF_042750105.1 Streptomyces sp. NPDC059443
TAGTGCCCGTCCCGCAAATGCGCCGGCACGGACCCGGCCAGCCCCGCCCGGACGTGGGGGGGCGCCCCCCGCGGCGGGGCCGGGGGGGGCCCTGCCGTTCTCGCCCGTCCGGCGCGCGTATCAGCTCTCGCTGCGACGCAGGTTCGGCTTGAGGTCCTTGAAGCGGCCGAGGAGACCGTTCACGAACGAGGGCGACTCGTCCGTGGAGAACTCCTTGGCCAGCTGGACGGCCTCGTCGATGGCCACGGCGTCCGGGGTGCCGTCCACCCAGATCAGCTCGTAGGCACCGAGACGCACGATGTTCCGGTCCACGACCGGCATGCGGTCGAGGTCCCAGTCCACGGCGTAGGTGGCGATCAGATCGTCGATGCGGTTCACCTTGTCGGCGTACCCCTCGACGAGTTCCATGGTGAACTCGTTCACCGCGGGCTGGCGGTCGGTGTCCGACCGCGAGTGGCGGATCCAGTCCGCGAGGACCTCGCGCACGGAGACCCCGCGCTGGTCCGCCTCGAACAGGATCTGGAAAGCGCGCTTGCGCGCGTTGCTCCGAGCAGCCACGGTTAGCTGTTCACCCGGCCGAGGTAGTCGCTGGTGCGGGTGTCGACCTTGATCTTCTCGCCCGTGGTGACGAACAGCGGGACCTGGATCTCGTGACCGGTCTCCAGCGTGGCGGGCTTGGTGCCACCGGTGGAGCGGTCGCCCTGGACGCCCGGGTCGGTGTGCTCGATGACGAGCTCGACGGAGGTCGGCAGCTCGACGTAGAGCACCGAGCCCTCGTTCTGGGCGACGGAGGCGGTGAAGCCCTCGACCAGGAAGTTCGCGGCGTCGCCGACGACCTTCTTGTCGATCATCAGCTGGTCGAAGGTGTCCATGTCCATGAAGACGAAGTACTCGCCGTCCATGTACGAGAACTGCATGTCACGGCGGTCGATGGTGGCCGTCTCGACCTTCGTGCCGGCGTTGAACGTCTTGTCGACGACCTTGCCGGAGAGCACGTGCTTGAGCTTGGTGCGCACGAAGGCCGGGCCCTTGCCGGGCTTGACGTGCTGGAACTCGACGACGGACCAGAGCTGGCCACCGTCGAGCTTGAGCACCATGCCGTTCTTGAGGTCGTTCGTGGAAGCCACGGTTTGGGAATCTCCTGCACTGGAAGACCATGGTTGCGCGCACGTTCCGCCGGGGCGGACTAGAGCGCGAGCAGTTCCTTGGTCGTAATGGTGAGTAGCTCGGGACCGCCGTCCGCCTCGGGGCGTACGACGAGCGTGTCATCGATCCGGACACCTCCCCGGCCGGGGAGGTGAACCCCCGGTTCGACGGTGACCGGCACGCAAGCGTCCAGTTTACCCATGGCCGTAGGTGCAAGCTGCGGGTCCTCGTCGATTTCGAGACCGACTCCGTGTCCCATCCATGCCGCGAGGGCCTCGCCGTGACCTGCGGAGTCGAGTACCGAGCGGGCTGCGTGATCCACGTCTCGGTACGCGGCCCCCGGCTTCAGGGCCTCCCGCCCGGCCCGCTGCGCGGCGAAGACCAGGTCGTACAGCTCGATCTGCCAGTCCGCGGGGGTGGTGCCGATCACGAAGGTACGGCCGATCTCGCAGCGGTAGCCCCGGTAGTTCGCGCCCAGGCAGACGGAGAGGAAGTCCCCCTCCTCCACCCGGCGGTCGGAAGGCCGGTGCCGGGAGCGGCCGGAGTGCGGGCCGGTGCCGACGGAGGTCGGGAAGGCCGGACCGTCGGCCCCGTGGTCCACGAGCCGGCGCTCCAGCTCCAGGGCGAGGTGCCGCTCGGTACGGCCCACCAGGATCGATTCCAGCAGTTCACCGAGGGCCTGGTCGGCGATCTCGGCGGCGATCCGCAGACAGGCGATCTCCTCCTCGTCCTTGACGAGGCGCTGCTGTTCGACGGCGGTTCCGAGGTCGGCCAGGCGGAGCCTGGGCGCCACGGAGCCCAGGGCCCGGTGGCGGCCGACCGTGAGGTGGTGTTCCTCGACGGCGAGGGACTCTGCGTGCGCGGACCAGGCCGCGTCGGCCGCCGCCACGGCGGGATCCGCTCCTGGGCCGGCCAGCACGGAGAGCCGCAGGTGCTCGTCGAGCCGCCCCTCGTCGGCTTCCCCTGTGGGCTGCCCGGCGCAGAACAGCATGTCCTCGCCGCCCGGTCCGAGCAGCAGGACGGCGCCCAGCGGTGACGCCCCGGAGAGGTAGCGCACGTTCGCCGGACGCGTGATGAGTGCGGCGGCGTTCCCGGCGGCCGCGCAGCGGTCGCGAAGCAGGCCCCGGCGGGCCGCGTACACGTCTGACATGCTTCCGAGCCTACGAGCGCCTCGCGCATCCGGCCTGGTGAGCGCGGCCGTACGGGGGCCGGCCCGGTCCGGGGCTCAGTAGGCCGGAGCCGAGATGACGCGGGCCAGGGTCTCGTCCAGGGCGCGGGCGGTGCCCTCGATGTCCAGGTGGGAGTTGTCGATGATGGGCAGCCCGGAGCCGTACCAACCCGCCATGCGGCCGTGGATGCGGGCGACTTCCTCGTCGGAGAGCCGCCGGTTGCCGGAGCGGGCCGCGTTGCGCTCCAGGACTATCTCCAGGCCGGGCAGCAGCACCACCGGCAGCAGCGCGGGCCCCACGTGGCGCTTCCAGCCGCCGAGGCCCACGACGGGGCGGTCCGGGAACACGGCGTCGTCGAGGATGCACGAGATGCCGTTGGCCAGGAAGTTGCGGGCCGCGAAGCCGCAGGTGCGGCGGGCCAGGCGGTACTGGGCCTCGGAGTGGTCGTTCCAGCCCGCCTGCGGGTCGGCGAACCCCGAGCACACCCATTCCCGTACGTCGTCCAGGCTGATGTGCGCGGTGGGGACCGGCCGGGTGCCCGCCCAGTGGCGGGCCACCGTGGTCTTGCCGGCACCCGCGGGGCCGATGAGCAGGACCGCGAGGGTGGCCCCGCCCGTGCCCGGGACGGCGGGCGGCAGCGGGACGTGCCCGGTGGACCCGTCCGGCACTCCCGGCACGGGCATCGGCAGCTGCGTCGGCGGCATGGGCATGGGCGGCACGGGCCAGCCCGGTGCCGGGGGTCCCGGCGGCCGCGACGGCGCCGCCGGGTGCCGACCCCCCGGCGGCGGCTCCCAGCCCCCGCCCACTCCGTGCTGCATCCGCTGCCACTCCGTCTCGTTCCGCCACGACTGATGCGAGAACGTTATATGACCCGAGAGGCCCGGCGGGTCACGCGGTCACGCCGTCGGACGGATCAGGCCGACACTTCGCCGAACGCCGCCATCAGGACGGCCGGGTCCGGACCCTCCAGGACGGTCGGCTTGGCCAGCCCGTCCAGGACGATGAAACGCAGCAGGTCACCGCGGGACTTCTTGTCGAGCTTCATGGTCTCCAGCAGCTTGGGCCACTGGTCACCCCGGTAGGTCAGCGGCAGTCCCACCGCGGCGAGGATCGCCTTGTGCCGGTCGGCCGTCGCGTCGTCGAGGCGGCCGGCGAGGCGGCCGAGCTCGGACGCGAAGACCATGCCGACCGAGACGGCCGCGCCGTGGCGCCACTTGTAGCGCTCGTTCTTCTCGATGGCGTGCGCGAGGGTGTGCCCGTAGTTCAGGATCTCCCGCAGCCCCGATTCCTTGAGGTCGCTGGAGACCACGTCCGCCTTGACCTGGATGGAGCGGCAGATCAGCTCGGCCGTGTGCGGGCCGGCGGGCGTGCGCGCCGCCGCCGGGTCCGCCTCGATCAGGTCGAGGATCACCGGGTCGGAGATGAATCCGGCCTTGATGATCTCGGCGAGGCCGCTGACGTAGTCGTTGACCGGCAGCGACTCCAGCGCGGCCAGGTCGCAGAGCACGCCGGCCGGCGGGTGGAAGGCGCCGACGAGGTTCTTGCCCTCGGCGGTGTTGATGCCGGTCTTGCCGCCGACGGCCGCGTCCACCATCGCCAGGATGGTGGTGGGTACGGCGATCCAGCGCACGCCGCGCAGCCAGGAAGCCGCGACGAAGCCCGCGAGGTCGGTGGTGGCTCCCCCGCCGACGCCGACGATGGCGTCGGTGCGGGTGAAGCCGGACTGGCCGAGCGCCTTCCAGCAGTACGCAGCCACCTCGACCGTCTTGGCCTCTTCGGCGTTCGGCACCTGGATGGCGACGGCCTCGTAGCCCTGCGCGGCGAGATCGTCGCGCAGCGCCTCACCGGTCGAGGCCAGGGCCTCGGGGTGGATGACGGCGACCCGCTGGGCCTTGGTGCCGATCAGGGAGCCCAGCTCGCCGAGCAGCTGCCGGCCGACCAGCACCTCGTACGCGTCGTGTCCGGCGCTGGCGCCGACCTGGATCCGCGTCACCTGGTCTGTCATGCGTTCTTCAACTCCAGAGCGTCGAGGACCGCGTCGGCGACCTCTTCGGGGGTGCGGTCGTCGGTGTCCACCACGACGCGCGCTACTTCGGTGTACAGGGAGCTCCTCGCCTCCATCAGTTCGCGCCACGTGCGGCGCGGGTTGACGGCGAGGAGCGGGCGCGCGGCGCCGAGGCCCACGCGCCGGACGGCTTCCTCGACCCCCAGCGAGAGATAGGCCACGGGCCGGCCGGCCAGCAGCTCCCTCGTCGTGTCGTCGAGGATGGCGCCGCCGCCGAGGGCGAGCACTCCGTCGTGCCCGGCGAGGGCGGCGGAGACCGCCTCCCGCTCCAGTTCACGGAAGTGCGGCTCGCCCTCGTCGATGAAGATGTCGGAGATCTCCCGGCCCTGCGCCGCCACGATGTCGGCGTCGGTGTCCCGGTAGGAGACTCCGAGCCGCTCCGCGAGCAGTTCGCCCACCGTGGACTTGCCGGCCCCCATGGGGCCGACGAGCACGATCAGGGGTCCGGTCACCGGATCTGGAGGTTGTCGAGGTACGAGCGGACGTTGCGGCGGGTCTCGGGGACGGAGTCGCCACCGAACTTCTCCACGACGGCGTCGGCCAGCACCAGGGCGACCATGGCCTCGGCGACGATGCCGGCGGCGGGCACGGCACACACGTCGGAGCGCTGGTGGTGCGCGACGGTGGCCTCGCCGGTGGCCACGTCCACGGTCGCGAGGGCCTTGGGCACGGTGGCGATCGGCTTCATGGCTGCGCGGACGCGCAGCAGCTCGCCGGTGGTCAGGCCGCCCTCGGTGCCGCCGGAGCGGCCGGTGGTGCGCTTGAGGCCCTCGGGGGTGGAGACGATCTCGTCGTGCGCCTTCGAGCCGGGCACGCGGGCCAGGTCGAAGCCGTCGCCGACCTCGACGCCCTTGATGGCCTGGATGCCCATGAGCGCGGCCGCGAGGCGCGCGTCGAGGCGGCGGTCCCAGTGCACGTGCGAGCCGAGGCCGACGGGCACCCCGTACGCGAGGACCTCGACGACGCCGCCGAGGGTGTCGCCGTCCTTGTGGGCCTGGTCGATCTCCGCGACCATCTGCTTCGACGCGTCGGCGTCGAGGCAGCGCACCGGGTCGGCGTCGAGCTTCTCGACGTCGGCGGGGGTCGGGTAGACGCCGTACGGGGCCTTGGCGGAGGCCAGCTCCACCACGTGGGAAACGATCTCGATGCCCGCGACCTCCTTGATGAAGGACCGGGCGATGGCGCCGAGGGCGACCCGGGCGGCGGTCTCACGGGCGCTGGCGCGCTCCAGGATCGGCCGGGCCTCGGAGAAGCCGTACTTCTGCATGCCGGCGAGGTCGGCGTGGCCGGGGCGCGGTCGGGTCAGCGCCGCGTTGCGGCCGGTTTCCTTGAGCAGCGAGGGGTCGACCGGGTCGGCCGACATGACGGTCTCCCACTTGGGCCACTCGGTGTTGCCGATCATGACGGCGACCGGGGACCCCTGCGACAGGCCGTGGCGGACACCGCCGAGGAAGGTGATCTCGTCCTGCTCGAACTTCATCCGGGCACCGCGGCCGTAGCCGAGCCGGCGCCGGGCCAGGTGTTCGGCCACCAGCTCCGTGGTGACCGGGACGCCGGCGGGAAGACCCTCCAGCGTCGCCACCAGCGCCGGGCCGTGCGATTCTCCGGCCGTCAGCCAACGCAACCTGCTCAACGATGCTCCTCATGCTCGCGCCTGATCCAGCGATGGCGCGATCGGGTGCGCGGCCCAGACCCGCCTTCACCCCGATCCTCCCATGTCCGGGCCGTTACACCGGCCTCCGGTCCAGCTATCGGACGGCGGTACGGCGCCGACGCCACCACTGGCAGCCCTCCCAGAGGGCCGTGGCGCCCCCCAGCCCGGCGATGATCCACTTCGCCCAGTCGGGCAGCGTGCTGAACAAGGCGCGGAGGACGACCCCGACCGCGTACGCGGCGTCCCACTTCGACGCCAGCACCTGATCCGTGCCGAACCCGTCCATACAGCCCCCTCGAACCCCGCAATAGCAGGTGAGGAGCCTAACGGGCGGCGAGCGCCCGCTCTCCGGCGGCCCGCATGGCCGCCAAGGGCGCGGCAGGGCGTCCCGTCATCTGCTCGACCTGGAGCACCGCCTGATGGACCAGCAGGTCCAGGCCTCCGAGCAGCTTGCCGCCACGGCCCGACCAGGCCGCCGCGAGGGCGGTCGGCCAGGGGTCGTAGAGGACGTCGAAGAGGGTGCCGGGCCGGGCGGGCACGGCGGCCGCCAGGGCGTCCGTGGCGCCGGCCGGGGTGGTCGCGATGACCAGCGGCGCGGTCAGCGCTTCGGCGGCGTCCGCCCAGTCGGCCGTCCGCACGTCCACGCCGAGCCGCTCGCCCCACTCCCGCATCTCCGCGGCCCGGGCCGCGGAGCGTACGTACGCGGTCACCTCGCCGGTGCAGATCCGCGCGAGCGCGGCCAGCGCCGAGGAGGCGGTGGCGCCCGCGCCGAGGACGGCGGCGGACTCCACCTTCTCCACGCCCCGCTCGCTCAGGGCGGAGAGCAGCCCGGGGATGTCGGTGTTGTCACCGACCCGGCGGCCGTCCTCGGTGAAGACGACCGTGTTGACCGCCTCGACGGAGGCGGCGGTGTCGCTGATGTCGTCCAGCAGCGGGATGATCGCCCGCTTGAGCGGCATGGTCAGCGACAGCCCGGCCCACTCGGGGCCGAGCCCGGCGATGAACTCGGGGAGCGCGGCCTCGTCGACTTCGAAGCGGTCGTACGACCAGTCGTCGAGGCCGAGCTCCCGGTACGCGGCGCGGTGCAGCACCGGTGAGAGGGAGTGCTCGATGGGAGAACCCAGCACCGCGGCCCGTATCCGTGACATGTCCTGCTACCCGCCGTTCTTCTGCTTCTGCCGTTCCTGGAACTCGGCGACCAACTTGAGGTGCTCGTCGTAGGTCTTGCTGAAGGTCGTCGTCTTGCCGTCGACCGACACGAAGAACATCCAGCCACCGCGGTCCGGGTCGAGCGTAGCGGTCAGCGCCTCCAGGCCGGGGTTCCCGATCGGGCCGGGGGGCAGTCCCTTGACGTGGTGCGTGTTGTACGGGTGGTCGAACGCCTGGGCTTCCTTGAGGTTGAAGTTGATCTCGCTCTGGTTCTTGATGTAGTTGTACGTCGAGTCGAACTCGATCTTCTGGTTCGTGACGTCGTTGGTCTTCTTGAGGCGGTTGTAGACCACGTCCGCCATCTTCCGGAAGTCGTCGTGGTTCATGCCCTCGGCGTTGACGAGGCTGGCGACCGTGATCACCTGGAGCGGGTTGCTCAGGCCCAGGTCCTTGGCCTTGCCCTCGACCCCGAGCTCCGTGTACTTGTCGGTCGCCTTCTTGACCATCTGCTTCAGCAGGGACTCGGGCGTGCTCTCGTTGGTCAGGTCGTAACGCGCCGGGTACAGGAAGCCTTCGAGCGGGTCCATGATCTTCGGGTCGTTGTTCGCCCACGCCGGCAGGCCGAGGTTCTTGGCCTCGTTCTTGGCGATGCCCTGCGTGGTGCCCGCGGGCTTGCCGAGCTTCTCGTCGATCGCGGTGTAGACCTTCGTGTTGCGCATGCCCTCGGTGACGGTGATCACCCGGAGCTTGGTCGGGTCCGTCATGACCGCGACCACGGAAGCCGCCGACATTTTCTTCTTGAGCGGATAGATGCCCGGCTGGATCGCCTTGCCCTTGCCGTCGGGGGCGGAGTTGGCCGCGTTGACGAAGGCCTGGGCGCTCGCGACCACGCCCGCGTCCTTGAGGATCCGGCCCATCTGGCCCAGGCCCGAACCCTTGGGGATCTCCACGGAGACCGTCTCGTCCGTGCCGGAGCCCGCGTAGTCTTCGGCCGCGCCGAACTTGTCCTTGATGTAGTTGTAGCCGTAGTAGCCGCCACCGCCGAGCACGCCCACGATGACCACGGCCGCGATGAGGCAGGCCATGCCGCTGCGCTTCTTCGGCTTGCCGCCGGAACGGCCGGAGCGGCGGCCGCCGGGCTCGCCGTCGTCCCCGCCATCGCCCCCGTCGCGTCCGCCGCCGCCCAGGAAGGACTCCTCGGCCTCGTCGGTCTTCACGTCCTCGTCCTGCCACTGGGCCTCGGGCTCCAGGTGCCGCCGGCCCGGGGGCTGCGGCGGCGGAAAGGCATCGGGGGTGCCGTAGAGGTCGGGGGTCTCGCCGGGGTAGCCGCCCGCCTGCTGCTGGGCGTACGGCTCCGCCCCCGCGTACGGGTCGGTGGCCTGCGAGACGCCGACGTATTCCATACCGGGATGGGTTTCCATGCCGGTATGGGCTTGGGCCTGGGCCTGGCCGGTGTCCCAGCCCTGGCCTCCGTACGTCTCCTGGTGCTGCTGCGGGTGCGGGACCTGCTGCTGCACGTATTGAGGCTGGTGGGCCTGAGGCTGCTGGGCGTGAGGCTGCTGGCCCTGCGGGTACGGGGCCTGCTGGTACTGGCCCGGGTGCTGCTGCACGTACTGGGGGTGCTGCGGCTGCTGCTGCACGTAGTGAGGGTGCTGTGGCTGCTGCTGCGGGTCGTCGACGTAGGGCTGCTGACCCTGCTGGGCCTCGTGCCCGGTCCACCCCTGGTCCCCGTACTGGGGATCCTCGGGGTGCCACGGTTGGGGGCCAGGGCCCCGGCCATACTCAGTCATCGATCCCCTAGCGCGCCGCGGGGCGTTGGCCACGGCTCCGTCCGCCGCGACACCCTGTTCCGCCTCTGCTGGTGGGCAACGGCTGTTCGAATGCCGTCACATCGCGCGGAACGTTACCGTATCGCGATCAGACAACCACTTCGACGCACTCACCGGGCGGATTACCTGATACCCGTTCGGTCTCCAGAGCGTTCTGAAGGATCACCACCGCGGCCGCCTGGTCGATGACCGAGCGGCCCTTCTTCGCGTTGCGCCCCGAGGCCCGCAGCCCCTGGGCCGCGGTGACGGTGGTCATCCGCTCGTCCACCAGACGGACCGTCACGGGCTTGATGCCCTTGGCGAGTTCCATGGCGAAGGCCCGGCACTTGGCGGCCGCCGGCCCCTCCCGCCCGCTGAGCGAGCGGGGCAGGCCGACCACCACCTCGATGGGCTCGTACTCCTCGACGAGCTGCCGCAGCCGCCGGTGGGCGAAGGGGATGTCCCGTCCCGGTACGGTTTCCACCGGTGTGGCCAACACCCCATCGGGGTCGCACGAGGCGACCCCGATCCGGGCGTCCCCGACATCGATGGCGAGCCGGCGGCCGCGGCGCAGTGTCATCTTCAGGCCGTCTCTACGACGAGGCGCTCGACGGCGCTGATGGCCTCGGGGATGGCGGCCGGGTTCTGGCCACCGCCCTGGGCCACGTCCGGCTTGCCGCCGCCGCCGCCACCGAGGGTCTTGGCGGCCGTACGGACCAGGTCACCGGCCTTGAGGCCGCGCTCGCGGGCTGCCTCGTTGGTGGCGATGACGGTCAGCGGGCGGTCGTTCGCCGTGGTGAAGAGCGCGACCACGGCCGGACGGTCGCCCGGAATGCGGCCGCGGACGTCGAGGACCAGCTTGCGCAGGTCGTCGGCGCCGGTGCCGTCCGGCACCGTGCCCACGACGAGGGCGACGCCGTGGATGTCCTGGGCGTTCTGGGCGAGACCGGCGGCGGCCTGGAGGACCTTCTCCGCGCGGAACTTCTCGATCTCCTTCTCGGCGTCCTTCAGCTTGCCGAGCATGGAGGCGATCTTCTCCGGCAGCTCCTCCGGGCGGCCCTTGACCAGCTCCTGGAGCTGGGCGACGACCGTGTGCTCCTTGGCGAGGAAGTTGTACGCGTCCACGCCGACGAGGGCTTCGACGCGGCGCACGCCGGAGCCGATGGAGGACTCGCCGAGCAGCTTCACCAGGCCCAGCTGGGAGGTGTTGCCGACGTGCGTGCCGCCGCACAGCTCCTTGGAGAAGTCGCCGATGGTCACGACGCGCACGCGCTCGCCGTACTTCTCGCCGAACTCGGCGATGGCACCCTGCTTCTTCGCCTCGTCGATGCTCATGATCTCGGCGGTGACGTCGAGCTCGCGGGAGAGCACGTCGTTGATCTTCTGCTCGACGTCGGTGAGGACCGAGCCGGGGACGGCGTTCGGGGAGCCGAAGTCGAAGCGGAAGCGGCCGGGCGAGTTCTCGGAACCGGCCTGGGCGGCCGTGGGGCCGAGGGCGTCGCGCAGCGCCTGGTGGGTGAGGTGCGTGGCCGAGTGGGCGCGGGCGATGGCCCGGCGGCGGTTCACGTCGATGGCGGCGTAGGCGGAGGCGCCGACGGTCACCTCGCCGACCTGGACGGAGCCCTTGTGCACGGAGACGCCGGGGACCGGCTGCTGGACGTCGCGGATCTCGATGACGGCGCCGGTGTCGAGCCTGATCCGGCCCTGGTCGGCGAGCTGGCCGCCGCCCTCGGCGTAGAAGGGGGTGCGGTCGAGGACGACCTCGACCTCGTCGCCCTCGGAGGCGGCGGGCGAGGAGACGCCGTTGACCAGGAGCCCGACGATGGTGGACTCGCCCTGGTTGGTGGCGTAGCCGGTGAACTCGGTGGCGCCGGAGCCGTCGGCGATCTCCCGGTAGGCGGACATGTCCGCGTGGCCGGTCTTCTTGGCCTTGGCGTCGGCCTTGGCCTTGTCCTTCTGCTCCTGCATCAGGCGGCGGAAGCCGTCCTGGTCCACGGAGAGGCCCTGTTCGGCGGCCATCTCCAGGGTCAGGTCGATCGGGAAGCCCCAGGTGTCGTGGAGCAGGAACGCCTTGTCGCCGGCCAGGACCGAGCCGCCGGTGGCCTTGGTCTCGGTGATGGCGGTGTCGAGGATGTTCGTGCCGCCGCGCAGGGCCTTCACGAAGGCGGCCTCTTCGGCGAGCGCGACGGTCTCGATGCGCTTGCGGTCGGTCACGAGCTCCGGGTACTGCTGCCCCATCGTGTTGATCACGACGTCGACGAGCTCCTGGACCACCGGGCCGGTGGCGCCCATGAGGCGCATGTTGCGGATGGCGCGGCGCATGATGCGGCGCAGCACGTAGCCGCGGCCCTCGTTGCCGGGGGTGACCCCGTCGCCGATGAGCATGACGGAGGTGCGGATGTGGTCGGCGACCACGCGCATCGAGACGTCGGTGCCCTGGGCGGCTCCGTACTGCACGCCGGTCAGCTCGGTGGCCTTGTCCATGACCACGCGCAGGGTGTCGGTCTCGTACATGTTCTGTACGCCCTGGAGGATCATCGCGAGGCGTTCGAGACCGAGACCGGTGTCGATGTTCTTCGACGGCAGGTCGCCGAGGATCGGGAAGTCTTCCTTCCCGTCGCCGGCGCCGCGCTCGTACTGCATGAAGACCAGGTTCCAGATCTCCACGTAGCGCTCGTCGTTGACGGCCGGGCCGCCCTCGACGCCGAACTCCGGACCGCGGTCGTAGTTGATCTCGGAACAGGGGCCGCAGGGACCCGGGACGCCCATGGACCAGAAGTTGTCCTTCTTGCCCAGGCGCTGGATGCGCTCGGAGGGGACGCCGATGACGTCGCGCCAGATGGTCTCGGCCTCGTCGTCGTCGAGGTAGACGGTGATCCAGAGCTTCTCCGGCTCAAGGCCGTAGCCGCCGTCCGCCACGGAGCTGGTGAGCAGCTCCCAGGCGTACTTGATGGCGCCTTCCTTGAAGTACTCGCCGAAGGAGAAGTTGCCGCACATCTGGAAGAACGTGCCGTGGCGGGTGGTCTTGCCGACCTCTTCGATGTCCGGGGTACGGACGCACTTCTGCACGCTGGTGAGCGTCGACCCGGGCGGCTTGACCTCGCCGAGGAAGTAGGGCTTGAACGGGACCATGCCCGCGTTGACCAGCAGCAGAGTCGGGTCGTCCGCGATGAGCGACGCCGAAGGGACAACGGTGTGACCGCGCTCCTCGAAGAAGCTCAGCCAGCGGCGGCGAATTTCAGCCGACTCCATCAGTGGTCCTCATTCCGGTTGTACGAAAACTTATTGGTCTGGCCGTGCTCGATGGCCCGCAGCCGCCGCGGCCCGGGAAGGGCGGTGACGTTGTCGGGCCGGTCGGGATCCTGGTGGAGTCCCAGTGCGTCGTTCAGCTCGTCCTCGCGCTGCGACATGCCCGCCTTGACGTCGAGGGCGAAGTCCTTGAGGCGGTGGCCCGCCTCGACCGCCTTGTCGGCGGCCTGGGCGGCGAGGCTCTCCGGCGTCAGCTTCTTGAGCTGCCGGTTGACCTTGGTGGTGGCCCACACGCCGGCGGCTGCGCCTGCGGTGAACCAGAAGGCTCGGCGGAACATCGGAGTCTCAGCCCTTCTGCTTCCGGCGCCGGGGCGACGGCACCGTACGGCCAACGATCACGGTACGTCGCGCGGTCCTGCGCGGCACGTCCTCGGAGCCGGCCCCGCCCGCGCCGCCCTTGCCCAGCGCCTTGCGGACGCCGTAGCCGAAGGCCGCGACCTTGACGAGCGGGCCGCCGAAGGTGGACGCGACGGTGGAGGACAGCGCGGAGGCGTTGGAGGTGACTTCCTGGACGTCGCTCGCGATGGCGTCGACCCGGTCCAGCTGGGTGCGGGCGGAGCGGACGGTCGTGGAGGCGTCCGCGAGCAGCGGGACGGCCTGGTCGGTCACGTCGGCCACGAGCTTCGTGGTCGCCTTGAGCACCTGGGCCAGCCTCGCCAGCACCACGGCGAGGAAGGAGACCAGAATGGCCCAGAAGACGGCCACGAGGATCCCGGCCACCTCTCCACCGGACACGTCACACCGCTCTCTACACATTGATCACTAAGCGAAAAAGTCGTCCTCCGACCCTATCGCGCCGGAGATCCGCCGCAGTACCGGAATTCCGGGGCTAGGGTCCCCGGCCCGGCCCCGACCCGGCCTCGCCTTGTACCCAGAGCATTCGGCCGAGTACCCTCCGTGTCCCATGCGACACAGACCCATTGGACAGAAGACGCCGGGCAATCTTCCCTCGGACCTGAGCGGCTTCGTCGGGCGGGGTGTCGAACTCGCCGAGCTGGGGCGACTGCTGGACTCCTCACGGCTGGTCACGGTGACCGGCGCGGGCGGTGTCGGCAAGACCCGGCTGGTGCTGGCCGCGGCCAGGGCGGCGGAGGGCTCGGCGCAGGAACGCTACTGCGACGGCGTGTGGCTGGCCGAGCTGGCCGGCGTACGGGATCCCGCGCTGCTGGAGCTGACCCTCGCGGAGTCGCTCGGCCTGACCGACCACACCACGCGGCCGCTGCGCACCGTGCTCGCCGAACATCTGGCCGAGCGGCGGCTGCTGCTGGTCCTGGACGGCTTCGAACAGCTGGTCGACGAGACCGCGGCCCTGGTGCGGGAGCTCCTGCGCCGCTCCCCCGGCCTGCGGGTGCTGGCGGCCGGCCGGCGCCCGCTGACCCTCGACGGGGAGCTGTCCTGGCCGCTGGCCCCGCTGGACCCGGACCAGGCCCTGGCCCTGCTGACCGAGCGGGCCGCGGCGGCCGACCCGGCCTTCGCCCTGACGGAGGCCAACCGGACGGTGCTCGCCGAGCTGTGCGCCCGGCTCGACGGCCTGCCCCTGGCCCTGGAGCTGGCGGCGGGCCGGCTGCGCACGCTCTCCCCCGCGCAGGTGTTGTCCCGGCTGGAGGACCGCTTCGGCCTGCTGACGGGCGGCGGGCGCGGGGCCCTGCCCCGGCACCGGGCGCTGCGCACGGCGATCGGCTGGAGCCACGAGCTGTGCACCGCCGCGGAGCGGCTGCTGTGGGCCCGGCTGTCGGTCTTCGCCGGGCAGTTCGACCTGGACGCCGCCGAGTACGTGTGCGCGGGCCCGGATCTGCCGGTGGACTCGGTGCTGGACCTGGTCGGGGAGCTGCTGGGGCAGTCCCTGCTGGTCCGGGAGGAGACGGCGGCCGGGGTGCGCTACCGGATGCTGGAGACCGTACGGATCTACGGGGCGGGCTGGCTGGAGTCGCTGGGCGACGCCACCCGGCTGCGGCGCAGGCACCGGGACTGGTACATGGGTCTGGCGACCTGGTGCGAGCTGGACTGGTTCAGCCCGCGCCAGCAGGAGGTGGCCGCGCTGGTGGAGGCGGAGCTGCCGAACCTGCGGCTCGCGCTGGAGTGCTGCCTGGACGAGCCGGAGGAGATCCACCTCGGCCAGTACCTGGCGGGCACCCTGTGGTTCTACTGGGCGGGCTGCGGCCGGCTCACCGAGGGCCGGCACTGGCTGGACCGGACCCTGGAGGGCGGCCCCGGGCACGGCCTGGACCTCGGGCTCGACCTCGGGCTCGACCTCGGGCTCGACCTGAGCACGGAGCTCGGGCTGGGCCTCGCCCGCCCCTCGGACGCGGACCGGGAGCGGGAGTGCGAGAGCTCGCGGCTGAAGGCGCTGTGGGTGCTCGGGTACGTGGCGGCGCTGCAAGGTGACGCGGTGGCCTCGATGAGCGCCCTGTACGAGTGCCGGGACGGGGCCGCGCAGAGCGGGAACCCGGTGGCTGCGGCGTACGCGGTGCACCGGATGGGCTGCCTGGCGCTGATCTCGGACGACATGGCCCGGGCCCGGGAGCTGCTCGGCGGGGCGCTGGAGCGCTACCGGGAGGCCGGCGAGCTGAACAGCAACGTACTGATGTGCCAGGTGGAGCTGGCGATGACGCTGGCCTTCCAGGGGGAGCCGGCGGGGGCGCTCGCGCTGTGCGAGGAGGTCCGGGACATCTGCGAGGAGCGCGGCGAGCGCTGGACGAAGGCCTACGCCCTGTACGTCCTCGCCTACGCGGCCCTGGATTCGGGCGCCACGGCCGAGGCGCGGCGGCTGCTGACCGAGTGCGTGGCGATCAACCACGCGTTCCGGGACCTGGTGGGGCTGGTGCTGGCGGTGGAGCTGCTGGCGCTGGTGACGGTCGCCGAGGGACATCCGGCGGAGGCGGCGGTGCTCCAGGGCGCGGCCGAGCCCATGTGGGACGGGGTGGGGATGCAGCTGTTCGGCTCGGGGTACTTCAACGCCCCGCGGCTGATGTGCCAGGAGCGGGCGGGCGAGCTGCTGGGCGCGGAGCGGTACGCGTCCTGCGCCCGGCACGGACGGACGCTGCCGGTGGACGCGCTGGTGGAACGGGCCCTGCGGGGGCCGGAGCCGGTGGCCGCCCCGACGGGCCCGGGCCCGGGCTCGCTGCCGAGACCCCGTACGGCGGCCGGGGCTCCGGCGGGATACCCGGGAAACAGGAAACCCGCCGGCTCCCCCAAGGGGGAACCGGCGGGCTGACCAGCCTGTGAGGCTACGGCCGCTGGTACGAGATCAGCGGGCGTAGTACTCGACGACGAGCTGCTCGTCGCAGATGACCGGGATTTCCTTGCGGTTCGGGTCGCGGTCCAGGCGGAAGGCCAGGGCCTTCAGGTTGACCTGCAGGTAACGGGGGGTCTCGCCCTCGCCTGCGTAGCCACCCTCACGGGCAACCTGGAACGGAACCTTCTCGCGGCTGCGCTCGCGCACCGTGATGACGTCGTCCGGACGGACGCGGAACGACGGCTTGTCGACCTTGTCGCCGTTGACCTCGATGTGGCCGTGAACGACCATCTGGCGAGCCTGGTAGATGGTGCGGGCGATGCCCGAACGCAGGACCAGGGCGTCGAGGCGACGCTCGAGCTCGACGACCAGCGCCTCGCCCGTCTTGCCTTCGGCCTTCTTGGCGCGGTCGTACGCGCGGGCCATCTGACGCTCAGAGATGTCGTACTGAGCGCGCAGACGCTGCTTCTCCAGCAGACGAACCTTGTAGTCCGAGTTCTGCTTGCGGCCACGGCCGTGCTCGCCCGGCGGGTAGGGGCGGGCCTCGAAGTACTTGACGGCCTTCGGGGTCAGCGCAATGCCGAGGGCACGCGACTTCTTGACCTTGGGTCGCTTCTGGTTCACGTGGAACCTACCTCCATGTAAGTTAGGTGAGGCTTACCTTAGCGAGGAGGACGTAATGTCTCGACCACATGGGATCCCCCTGCCCAGTGCGCACCGAAGTTCAGATCCAAACGAAACAGGATCTGCTTTCGGCGACGATTGGCAGGGTCAGCCGCGTCCCAGGGAAGGCGTTCGGCAGCTCACCGGAGCCGAACGCGTACGAACCCTCGTAGAGTCCAACGCCTCAGTATCCCTCACGCTCCCGGGTGCTTATGACCGGGAGGAGCTCGGGACAGGGCTGCCGGCCGCAAGGACCGTCACCCCGGACGGGGACGTGATTCTCCTGGTATCAGGGGAATCCGCGGCTGCCAGGGCAGCCGCTCACGCCCAGGACGACGACCTCACCGCCGTGATCGAGATCACGGATGTGGCGCCGGTGTCCGTGCCCCATCGTATCCGAGGCCGCGCGTGGCTCGCCGGGTGGCTCACTCCGGTGCGGGGCGCCGCGGACCGGGCGGCCTGCGCGGCGCTGCTGGCCGAGCGGCACCCGGTCGGCGAGCTCCTCGGGCTGTCCGAATCCCTCGACCCCCTCCACGCCGACCGGCCCGCGTGGATGCTCCTGCGCCTGGAGGTCGGCGAGATCTCGGTGGACGACCTGTGGGGCGCCGAGCACGTGGACCCGGAGCTGCTGGCCGCGGCCGAGCCGGACCCGATGACGGCGCACGAGACGGAGATCCTCCAGCACCTGGCCGCTTCGCACGCAGACCGGCTGGGCGACCTGTGCGCGCTGCTCGGCCCGCGGGGCGAGAGCGCGGACCTGACGGCGGTCCCCCTCGCGCTGGACCGCCTCGGCCTGCGGGTGCGCTTCACGCGCGGGGCCACCGCCTTCGACGCCCGCTTCGACTTCCCCGAGCCGGTCGGCGACATCTGCGGACTGCGCCGGGCGATGCGCACCCTGTTCGCCTAGTCCTGGGCCGGACAGGTGCCGAGCATCTCGCTCAGCGCTTCCTTCTCCGGCGGGGTCACGGACAGCGCGTACTTCGCCTTGATCCCGGTGTAGCGCCGCGCGTACTCGCACCAGTAGCCCTTGACCGGCGGCTTCCACTTGTCGGCGGTCTTGCTGCTCTTCTCGTAGTTGGTCTGCTTGTCCACGGCGAGCAGCACGTCGAGGTCGTTGGCGTACGCCAGCCTGTGCTCCGGGGTCCAGGCGTACGCGCCCGCGCGCCAGGCGGCGCCGAGGGCGACGACGTGGTCCGTCTGGATCTGCGAGGCGCGGCGGTAGTAATAGGGGAGCTCCTTGCCGGTGTACGGGTCGTGCAGCGTCCCGGACACGACCACGCAGGGGTTCCGGTCGCCCTCCCGCAGCTCCTTGAGGTCCCTGCGCAGGACGTCGTCCCGGGTGTCGCACCCGTTGCGCCCGCCGACGGCGTCCGTCTCGTCGGACCAGTACCGGCCGAAGCTCTCCCGCTTGTACGTCTCCCAGTTCTTGCCCCACTCGACGGTGAGCTTCGCCAGCTGGGTCCTGGCGGTGGCCGCATCGGGCGGAAACCCGGCACTGGCGAGCGGCGCCTCCGCGAAGTGCGCCGCGCTGGCCTGAGCCGTCTCCCCGTCGCCGTGGTGGCACCCGCTGACCAGCAGCGCTGCCGTCACGGCGATGAGCGAACCCCGACGTCCCATGCTCCGGAGCCTAGGCCCCGCCTCCACGCCCCGCCCCTCCGACACGACACCGCTGCGCGGGGCCGTCCCCTACCCGCCCTTCCACCGTTCCCGCCTCAATCGCCGGCGCGGCTCACTACACGGCGCTCCGCGCCGGCGATCTTTCAGCCCCGCCGGCGTTTGAGGCGCGGGGGGCCGGGGGCTGGCCCCCGGCAACGGCGCCGCAGGTCAGGACCCGGCGCCGCGCAGCCGCTCGCGGACCTTTTCCACCACGTCCGCGTAGCGGGCTTCGGCCCCGTACCGCGTCGGCTCGTAGTACCGCTTCCCGTGGATCTCGTCCGGCGCGTACTGCTGCGCAGCAATACCGCCCGGCACGTCGTGCGGGTACACGTACCCCACGGCGTGACCCAGCTTCGCCGCCCCCTTGTAGTGCCCGTCCCGCAAATGCGCCGGCACGGACCCGGCCAGCCCCGCCCGGACGTCCGCCAGCGCCGCGCCGATCGCGGTCGTGGCGGTGTTCGACTTCGGGGCCAGCGCCAGCGCGATGGTGGCGTGGGACAGCGTGAGCGAGGCCTCCGGGAAGCCGATCATCGCCACCGCCTGGGCCGCCGCCACCGCGAGCGGCAACGCGGTGGGATCCGCGAGCCCGATGTCCTCGCTCGCCGAGATCATCAGCCGGCGCGCGATGAACCGCGGGTCCTCCCCCGCTTCGATCATCCGTGCCAGATAGTGCAGCGCCGCGTCCACGTCCGAGCCCCGGATCGACTTGATCAGCGCGCTCGCCACGTCGTAGTGCTGGTCGCCGTCCCGGTCGTACTTGACCGCCGCCCGGTCGACGGCCTCCTCCACCGTCCGGAGGGTGATCTCCGGCTCGCCCTTGGCGATCGCCGAGCCCGCGCCCGCTTCCAGCGCCGTCAGCGCGCGCCGCGCGTCGCCGCCCGCGATCCGCAGCAGGTGCGCCTCCGCGTCCTCGGGCAGCGTCACCGCGCCGCCCAGGCCCCGCTCCTCCGTCAGCGCCCGGTGCATCAGCGCGCGCAGGTCGTCGTCGGTCAGCGGTTCCAGCGTGAGCAGCAGGGACCGCGACAGCAGCGGGGAGATGATCGAGAAGTACGGGTTCTCCGTGGTCGCGGCGATCAGCGTGACCCAGCGGTTCTCCACGGCCGGCAGCAGCGAGTCCTGCTGCGCCTTGCTGAAGCGGTGGATCTCGTCGAGGAAGAGGACGGTGTCCTTGCCGTAGCCGCCGGCCGCCCGCTTGGCGCCCTCGATGACCGCCCGTACCTCTTTGACGCCCGCCGTGATCGCGGACAGCTCCACGAACCGCTTCTCGGTCGCCTGGCTCACCACGTAGGCGAGGGTGGTCTTCCCGATCCCCGGCGGACCCCACAGGATCACCGAAGATGCCCCGGCCGGCCCCCCGTCGCCCTCGCCGACGAGCCGCCGCAGCGGCGAGCCCGGCTTCAGCAGGTGCTGCTGGCCGACGACCTCGTCCAGGTTGCGCGGGCGCATCCGGACGGCGAGCGGAGAACTGGAGGGGTTCTTCGTCTGACGGTCCTCGGCGGCGGCGGTGAAGAGATCTGGTTCCACACCGGAAGCCTATGCGAGGCCACCGACAGGGCTGCCCGCGCTCAGGAGGTCCAGAAGTCCCACCAGCGGGTCAGGATCAGCATTCCGATGATCCCGATGTGCAGGACGGGCAGCACCCAGGTGAACTCGTCGAAGAAGGCGCGCAGCCAGCCGGGGGCCCCCAGCATGCGGTTGCGGACGTTGTGCGAGGTGACGTACCAGAACATGACGATGGTGGCGACCCAGGCCAGGCAGCACCACAGGCACAGCGAGTTGATGTTGTACAGCGACTGGTACATCAGCCAGGTGCAGAAACCGACGCCGAAGAGCATTCCGGCGTTCAGGGTCAGCCAGTACCAGCGCGGGAAGCGGGCGCGGGCGAGCAGGCCCATGCCGACGCAGACGACGATCCCGTAGGCGACCAGTCCCAGCATCGGGTTCGGGAAGCCGAAGGCGGACGCCTGGTCGCTCTTCATGATGTTGCCGCAGGACACGATCGGGTTGAGGCTGCAGCCCGGGGTGAAGTTCGGGTCTTCCAGCAGCTTGAACTTGTCGATCGTGATGACCCAGGCGGCGAGCAGGCCCGCGGCTCCGGTGATCACCAGCAGCAGGGCCAGCGCCCGGCTGCCGCCGACGGCGGTCCTCGGGGCGGTGTCTGCGTCCGTACCTCGTGTCGTCATACCGCCCGCTCCACATCTTCAAGGTCCACAAGCACCGGCCATTGTGCCGTACGGATCCGGGTGTCCACCGTTCGCTGGGCATAAGAGCGTATGCACGGGGGGACCGGTCGGGCGTGTTCCGCCGGACCATTTGAGACATGACACAGAACGCGGTGCGGGTGCGGGGGCTTCGCAAGCAGTACGGCGAGGTCACCGCGGTGGACGGACTTGATCTGACGATCCGGCGGGGCGAGGTCTTCGGACTCCTCGGGCCCAACGGGGCCGGCAAGAGCACGACGGTGGAGATCCTCCAGGGCCACCGGGAACGGGACGGCGGGGAGGTCAGCGTGCTCGGCGCGGACCCGGCCACCGCCGGGCGGGCCTGGCGCTCGCGCGTCGGGATCGTCTGGCAGGACGAGTCGGCGCCCGCGGAACTGACGGTCCGCGAGACGGTCGAACACTTCGCCCGCTACTACCCCGCCCCGCGCGACCCGGCCGAGGTCATCGCCCTGGTCGGCCTGGAGCACAAGCGCGACCAGCGGGTGAAGGCGCTCTCGGGCGGCCAGCGGCGGCGGCTCGACGTGGCGCTCGGCGTCATCGGCGGTCCCGAGCTGCTGCTCCTCGACGAGCCGACCACCGGCTTCGACCCGGCGGCCCGGCGCCGGTTCTGGGACCTGATCCGGCTGCTCGCCGCCGAGGGCACCACCATCGTGCTCACCACGCACTACCTGGAGGAGGCCGAGGCCCTCGCCGACCGCCTCGCGGTCATCGCGAACGGCAAGGTCCTCGCCGAGGGCGAACCGGCCGAGCTGCGCTCCCGGTTCGGCGCCGGCGCCACCGTCGAGTGGACCGAGGCCGACGGCACCCCGCGCAGCACCGACACCGAGACCCCCACCCGTACGGTCGCCGAGCTGATGGCCCGCTTCGACGGCGAGATCCCCGGGCTGAGGATCGGCCGGCCCACCCTGGAGGACGTGTACCTGCGCCTCACGGGACAGCTCGTACCCGCGACCGCGCAGCAGCCGGAGGACGCCCGATGAACACGACCGGTACGAGCGGCGCGAGTGCGGCGACCGGGAAGGCGCTGCCCGGCGCCTGGGCCCTGGGCCTGAGCCGCGGGGCCCTGGAGATCAAGCAGTTCTCCCGTCAGCGCGACGCGGTGATCTTCACCTTCGCCTTCCCCATCGTCTTCCTCACCCTCTTCGCCTCCATCTTCAGCGGCACGGTCGAAGGGACCGGGATCACCGCCTCCCAGCTCTACGCGGCCGGCATGGTCGCCGCCGGGATCATGTCCACGAGCTTCCAGTCGCTCGGCATCTCCATCGCCGTGGAACGGGACGAGAAGGTGCTGCGCCGCCTGCGCGGTACCCCGATGCCCCCGGCCGCGTACTTCCTCGGCAAGGTCTGGATGGTGCTCGCCACCGGGCTCGCCGAGACCGCGATCCTGCTGCTCGTCGGCGCCACGCTCTTCGGCCTCGACCTCCCGGGCACCGCCGCGAAGTGGCTCACCTTCGCCTGGATCTTCGTCCTCGGCCTGACCGGCTGCGCCCTGCTCGGCATCGCGATCAGCAGTCTGCCCAAGTCCGGCAAGAGCGCGAGCTCGGTGGTGGTCCTGCCCTTCCTGGTCCTCCAGTTCATCTCGGGCGTCTACATCCCGATCAGCCAGATCCCCCACTGGCTGCTGAACATCGGCGCGCTGTTCCCGCTCAAGTGGATGTGCCAGGGGCTGCGCGGGGTGTTCCTGCCCCAGTCGGCCGCCGTTCTCGAACAGACCGGCGGCTGGGAATACGGACGGGTCGCCCTGGTCCTGGGCGCCTGGGTCCTCGGAGGTCTGGTGCTGTGCCGGCTGACCTTCAAATGGAAGACCCACCGCGACGGCTGACGGGCGTGGCATTTCAGCCCCGCCGGCGTTTGAGGCGCGGGGTCCGGGGCAGAGCCCCGGGAAATGGCGAAAGGGCGGGGCGGGGAGAGCTCCGCGCAGCGGCTCCCC
>NZ_JBHYVM010000015.1:22015-52864 GCF_042750105.1 Streptomyces sp. NPDC059443
ATTTTTTTATGACACCGCCCCCCCCCGAAAAAACACCATATATTTTCGGGGCCAGCTTATTTTTTTATAACCCTACGGGGGGGGGGAGAGCTCCGCGCAGCGGCTCCCCCCGCACCCGCCCCACCGGCGGTGCGACCGTCAGGCCAGCCGGGCCTGGACCGTGGAGACCAGATCGGCCAGGGCCACCGGGGCCTGCTCCCCGGACTCCATGTCCTTCAGCTGGACCACGCCCTCTTCGAGGTCACGGTCACCCGCGACCACCGCGAACCGCGCCCCGCTGCGGTTCGCGTCCTTCATCGCACCCTTGAGGCCCTTGCCCCCGTAGCTGATGTCCGCCGCGACACCGGCGCGCCGCAGCTCGGTCACCAGACCGAACAGCGCCGGCTTCGCCCCGCCCAGCGCCACCGCGAAGACGGAGGTCGCGGCGGGGATGTCCAGCTCGATGCCCTCGGCTTCGAGCGCCAGCACCGTACGGTCGACGCCCAGCGCCCAGCCCACCGAAGGCAGCGCCGGCCCGCCGATCATCTCGGAGAGACCGTCGTAGCGGCCGCCGCCGCCGACCGCCGACTGCGAGCCCAGGCCGTCGTGGACGAACTCGAAGGTGGTGCGCGTGTAGTAGTCCAGCCCGCGGACCAGCTTCTCGTCGTCCTCGAAGACGACCCCGGCCGCCGTCACCAGCGCCCGGACCTCCTCGTGGTACGCCTTGCACGCGTCGCACAGGTAGTCCCGCAGCATCGGGGCCCCGACCAGCTGCTTCTGCACGTCGTCGCGCTTGTCGTCGAGCACGCGCAGCGGGTTGATCTCGGCCCGGCGCACGGTCTCCTCGTCCAGGTCCAGCCCGCCCAGGAACGCCTGGAGCGCCTCCCGGTACACCGGGCGGCACTCCTTGTCGCCCAGGGAGTTCAACAGGATCCGGAAGTCGCGCAGGCCCAGCGAGCGGTACGCCTGGTCGGCCAGGATGATCATCTCGGCGTCCAGCGCCGGGTCCTCGGCTCCGATGGCCTCGGCACCGACCTGGGAGAAGTGGCGGTAACGGCCCTTCTGCGCCCGCTCGTAGCGGTAGTAGGAGCCGGAGTACCAGAGCTTGACGGGCAGGCCGCCGAGCTTGTGCAGGTTGCCCTGGAGAGCCGCGCGCAGCACGGACGCGGTGCCCTCGGGACGCAGCGCGAGCTCGTCGCCGCCCTTGGTCGTGAGGGTGTACATCTCCTTGCTGACGATGTCGGTGGACTCGCCGACACCGCGCGAGAAGAGCTTGACGTCCTCGAAGCCGGGGGTCTCGACGTACCCGTAGCCGGAGTTCTTCAGGGGCGCGGCGATGGCCTCGCGCACCGCCAGGAAGGTGGCCGAGCGGGGCGGCAGCAGGTCGTACGTGCCCTTGGGGGCCTGAAAAGTACTCACGAAACTCTCGTCACATTCCTCGTCGTGGAGACGTGAAACCGTCTCCCAGGCCGGCGGCCACCTGCCGCAGGTACGGGTTGGTGGCGCGCTCACGGCCAATGGTCGTGTGCTCGTTGTGTCCGGGCAGCACCACGGTCGAGTCGTCGAGCGGCAGGCACACGCGGGCCAGCGATTCGAGCATGTCGGCGTGGCTGCCGCCGGGGAAGTCGGTGCGTCCGATGGAGCCGGCGAAGAGCAGGTCGCCCGAGAACAGCAGCGGAGGGATGTCCGCGGCCTCGGGCATCCCGAAGGTCACCGACCCCCGCGTATGGCCGGGGGCGTGCGACACGGTGAGCTCCATGCCCGCCAGGGCCAGCTTCGCGCCGTCGGTGAGCTCCCTGACGTCGGAAGGCTCCCCCACCGTGAGCTCGCCCATGAGTTGGGCTCCCAGGGAGCGGCCGAGGGCCTTCTCCGGGTCGCTCATCATGAAGCGGTCCTCGGGGTGGATCCAGGCCGGTACGTCGTGTGCTCCGCACACCGGGACCACGGAGGCCACATGATCGATGTGGCCATGGGTGAGGACGACCGCGACGGGCTTGAGCCGATGCTTCTTCAGCGTCTCCTCGACACCCCGGGTGGCCTGGTGGCCAGGGTCGATGATGACGCACTCCTCACCGGCGGCGGGGGCGACCACGTAACAGTTGGTCCCCCAGGCCCCGGCGGGGAACCCGGCAATCAGCACGTTCGTCCCTCACATCTCGTCCGGCGGGAGCTTCGGCGGCCGCCGAAGTTCGGAAGGCCGCTGCTCAGAGCCTACCGGCGCCGCTCATTACACAGCGAACCCATATACGGTACGGCCTAACCCAGCCCGGACAGTGGTACCAGATACGCACAAGGAGACGACCCGGTGGTCACGAGCGATCAGCGGCGGCGCCAGCTCGCCAGGGAGAAGTACGAACGCCAGCAGAAGCGGCGTGCGGAAGCGCGGCAGAAGGCGCGCAAGCGCGCGGCCATCGTCGGCGCGGCGGTGGCCGTGGTCGTCGCCGCGCTGGTCGGCCTCGTGGTCGGCGGCGTCTTCGACAAGGACAAGAAGAACGAGGCGGCCGATCCGGCCGCGAGCCCGTCGGCCTCTCCGACGCCGAAGCAGTCGCCCTCGCCGGCGATGGCGATCGACGACAAGGCCAAGTACACCTTCGACCTGAAGACCAGCGCGGGCGACGTCAAGTTCGAGATGGACGCGGCAAAGACCCCGCAGACGGTCAACTCGTTCAAGTCGCTCGCAGACAAGAACTTCTTCGACAACACCAAGTGCCACCGTCTGACGACGAACGGGATCTTCGTCCTCCAGTGCGGTGACCCCGAGGGCACCGGCCGGGGCGGCCCCGGCTACACCATCGCGGACGAGAACCTCGACTCGCTGGGCAAGGCGAACGAGCAGGGCCAGGTGATCTACCCGGCCGGCACCGTGGCGATGGCCAACACCGGCCAGCCCGGCTCGGGCGGCAGCCAGTTCTTCCTGGTCTACAAGGACAGCCCGCTGGCCCCCACGTACACCCCCTTCGGCAAGATCGACGCGGCCGGTCTGAAGGTGCTCGAAGACGTGGCCAAGGCCGGTACGGCCGACGGCGCCCCGGACGGCGCGCCGAAGACCCCGGTGACCATCGAGAAGGGCACCGTCACCAAGGACTGACGAGGACCAGGCGGACCGGGGCCGGGCTGTATCCGTGACGGCCGCTCCCGTACGGCGATATTCCGTCGTGCTGGATGCGGACAGCCGGCCCGGCGGTCGCCTATGTTGGCGTTGTGCAGGGCGGGCGCGGCCCGCCCCAGGAAACTGTGGACGATGCCCAGGGGTGAACCCCTCGCAGGGCATCAGGTGGAGGAGGCGCTGTGAGCAGCGACCCGTGGGGCCGAGTCGACGAGACCGGCACCGTGTACGTGCGTACTGCCGATGGCGAGAAGGTCGTCGGATCGTGGCAGGCGGGCACCCCGGAGGAGGCCTTGGCCTACTTCGAGCGCAAGTACGAGGGCCTGGTGGTCGAGATCGGCCTCCTCGAACGACGGGTGCGGACCACCGATCTGTCCTCCAAGGACGCCCAGACGGCCATCGAGCACCTGCGCACGCAGGTGGACGAGCACCACGCCGTGGGTGACCTCGAAGCGCTGCGCGGCCGGCTGGACAAGCTGGTGTCGACCGTGGACTCGCGGCGCGAGGAGCGGAAGATCCAGAAGGCCAAGCAGACGGACGAGGCCCGTACGGCCAAGGACGCGCTGGTCGCCGAGGCCGAGGAGCTGGCGCAGAGCGACCAGTGGCGCAGCGCGGGCGAGCGGCTGCGGGCGCTGGTGGACATCTGGAAGGGTCTGCCCCGCCTCGACCGCAAGTCGGACGACGAGCTGTGGCACCGCTTCTCGCACGCCCGCTCGGCCTTCTCCAAGCGCCGCAAGGCCCACTTCGCCTCGCTCGACGCGCAGCGCGAGGACGCCCGCAAGGTCAAGGAGAAGCTGGTCGCGGAGGCCGAGGCGCTCTCGAAGTCGGCCGACTGGGGTCCGACAGCGGCGCGCTACCGCGAGCTGATGGAGAGCTGGAAGGCCGCGGGGCGCGCTCAGCGCGAGTCCGAGGACGACCTGTGGAACCGTTTCCGCGGCGCCCAGGACGTGTTCTTCGCGGCGCGCAGCGAGGTCTTCGCGGAACGCGACGCCGAGCAGGTGGAGAACCTGAAGCTGAAGGAGGAGCTGGCCGACGAGGCCGAGAAGCTCGTCCCGATCACCGATCTGAAGGCGGCCCGTGCCGCGTTCCGTTCGCTGAACGAGCGCTGGGAGGCCATCGGCCACGTACCGCGGGACGCGCGTCCCAAGGTGGAGGGCCGGATGCACGCCGTCGAGCGGGCCATCCAGGAGACCGAAGAGGGCGAGTGGCGCCGTACGAACCCGGAGGCGCGGGCGCGTGCGGCCGGTCTGACGGGTCAGCTCCAGGCGGCGGTCGACAAGCTCCGCGGGCAGATCGACGCGGCGCGCGCGACGGGCAACAACTCCAAGGCCGACAAGCTGGCCCGGGAGCTGGAGGGCCGTCAGGCCCTGCTGGACCAGGCGCTGAAGGGTCTTGAGGAGTTCGGCGGCTGATTTCCCGGCCTCCCGAGCACGAGGGCCCCGGTGCGGAAGATCCGCACCGGGGCCCTTCTCTTTGCCGGGTTACGGACGCCGGGCCGAGGTGACGCGGTAGACGTCGTAGACGCCCTCGACGCCCCGTACCGCCTTCAGGACGTGTCCCAGGTGCTTCGGGTCGCCCATCTCGAAGGTGAACCGGGAGGTGGCCACCCGGTCGCGGGAGGTCTGGACGGCCGCCGAGAGGATGTTCACGTGCTGGTCCGAGAGGACCCGGGTGACGTCCGACAGCAGCCGGGACCGGTCGAGCGCCTCGACCTGGATGGCGACCAGGAAGACGGAGGACTGGGTGGGGGCCCACTCGACCTCCAGCATCCGCTCGGGCTGCTGGGACAGCGATTCGACGTTGACGCAGTCCTTGCGGTGAACCGATACGCCGCTGCCCCGGGTGACGAACCCGACGATCGGGTCGCCGGGCACCGGCGTGCAGCAGCGGGCCAGCTTGACCCACACGTCGTCGACGCCCTTGACGACCACGCCGGGGTCGGCGTTCCCGCGGCGCTTGCTGCGGCCCCGGACCGGGGCGATGCTCTCCTCGATGTCCTCGTTGGCCGCGTCCTCGCCGCCGAGGGCCTGCACCAGCTTCTGTACGACGCCCTGCGCGGCCACGTGGCCCTCGCCGATCGCCGCGTAGAGCGAGGAGATGTCGGGGTAGCGCATCTCGTGCGCGAGGGTGACGAGGGAGTCGCCGGTCAGGATGCGCTGGATCGGCAGGTTCTGCTTGCGCATGGCCCGCGCGATGGCGTCCTTGCCGTGCTCGATCGCCTCGTCGCGCCGCTCCTTGGAGAACCAGCCGCGGATCTTGTTGCGGGCTCTGGGTGACTTGACGAAGCCCAGCCAGTCGCGGGACGGGCCGGCGCCCTCGGCCTTGGAGGTGAAGACCTCGACCAGGTCGCCGTTGTCGAGGGTCGATTCGAGCGGCACGAGCCGCCCGTTGACCCGTGCTCCTATGGTGCGGTGGCCGACCTCGGTGTGGACGGCGTACGCGAAGTCGACGGGGGTGGCCCCGGCCGGCAGCGCTATGACGTCGCCCTTGGGCGTGAAGACGAAGACCTCGTTGCGCGAGAGGTCGAAGCGCAGCGAGTCGAGGAACTCGCTCGGGTCCTCGGTCTCCTTCTGCCAGTCCAGCAGCTGGCGCAGCCAGGCCATGTCGTTGACCGTGTCGTGCCCGGCACTGCCCTTGGCGGCCTGGGGGACGTCGGTCCGTACCTTCGACGTACCGGCGACGGTCTGCTGCTTGTACTTCCAGTGCGCGGCGATGCCGTACTCGGCGCGGCGGTGCATGTCGAAGGTGCGGATCTGGAGCTCGACCGGCTTGCCGCTGGGTCCGATGACCGTCGTGTGGAGCGACTGGTACATGTTGAACTTGGGCATCGCGATGTAGTCCTTGAACCGGCCGGGGACCGGATTCCATCGCGCGTGAACGGTGCCCAGGGCCGCGTAGCAGTCCCGCACCGTGTCCACCAGCACCCGGATGCCGACCAGGTCGTAGATCTCGGCGAAGTCGCGGCCGCGGACGATCATCTTCTGGTAGACGCTGTAGTAGTGCTTGGGCCGCCCGGTGACGGTGGCCTTGATGCGGGCGGCCCGCAGGTCGGCCTGCACCTCGTCGGTGACCACGGTGAGGTACTCGTCGCGCTTGGGTGCCCTTTCGGCCACCAGCCGCACGATCTCGTCGTACATCTTGGGGTAGAGGATCGCGAAGGCGAGGTCCTCCAGCTCCCACTTGATCGTGTTCATGCCCAGCCGGTGCGCCAGCGGGGCGTAGATCTCAAGGGTCTCGCGGGCCTTCTTCTCCTGCTTCTCCCGCTTGAGGTAGCGCATCGTGCGCATGTTGTGCAGGCGGTCGGCGAGCTTGATGACCAGGACCCGGGGGTCCTTGGCCATCGCCACGACCATCTTGCGGACGGTCTCGGCCTGGGCCGCCTCGCCGAACTTGACCCGGTCGAGCTTGGTGACCCCGTCGACGAGCAGGGCCACCGCGTCGCCGAACTCGCGCCGCAGGTCCTCCAGCCCGTACTCGGTGTCCTCGACGGTGTCGTGCAGCAGCCCGGCCATCAGCGTCGCCGGGTCCATGCCCAACTCGGCGAGGATGGTCGTCACCGCGAGCGGGTGGGTGATGTACGGGTCGCCGCTCTTGCGCTTCTGGCCGCGGTGCCAGCGCTCGGCGACCTGGTAGGCCTGCTCGATCTGGCGCAGCGTCGACGTCTCGATCTTCGGGTCGTTGCTGCGGACTATGCGGAGCAGCGGTTCCAGTACCGGGTTGTACGGGTTCGAACGCTGGACACCGAGGCGGGCCAGCCGTGCCCGTACCCGGTTGGAGGACCCGGCCGACTTCGCGGACGCGGGCTTGACCGGCGGCGCGGGGGCCGGCGGGGGCGTGGCGGGGCCCGCGGCGGCCGGCTCGGCCGACGGGTCGGGCTGCGCGGCGGAGATTGGCTGGACCTCGTCTGGCAAGAGCGCTCCTCAGGGGGTCCCCCCGCACGGAGTGTGGGGGAGGATCCGGTGCCCGTGTCCGGTCCGGATAACCCATCGTAGCGAGGGTTCCGCCCCCACGTTCCCCCGAGCCCGCGCAGCGGCCCGCACACGCCGAAGCGGGCGTGCCCGGGAGGAACCCCGAGCACGCCCGCTTCGTAGACAGTCGTCAGACGACGATCAGCGCGTCCAGCGGAGCCCCCGCGAGGGGCCCGGCCAGCCGCTCGCGGCCCGGCAGGAACGACAGTTCCATCAGGACCGCCACACCCGCGACCTCCGCACCCGCCCGCCGGATCAGCTCCAGCGAGGCCCCGGCGGTACCACCGGTGGCGAGCACGTCGTCGATGACCATCACCCGGTCACCGGCGTCCAGCGCCTCCGCGTGGATCTCGATCTCGGCCGACCCGTACTCCAGGTCGTACGACTGCAGGAGCGTCGCCCCCGGCAGCTTTCCGGCCTTGCGGACCGGGACGAAGCCGATGCCCGCCTGCACGGCCACCGGAGCCGCCAGGATGAATCCCCGCGCCTCCAGTCCGACGATCTTCGTCGCCCCGTACTTCGCGGCCAGTTCCACCAGCGCGTCCGTCAGGGCGCCGAACGCCTTCGGGTCGGCCAGCAGCGGGGTGATGTCCTTGAACATCACCCCCGGCTTCGGGTAGTCCGCCACGTCCGTGATCCGGCTGAGCAGCAGGTCCCGTACCTCGGTGGAGAGCTCCGCGGTCACCGGCGCCGTCCGGACCGGCCCTGCGCCACGACCTGCGGCGCGTCCTCGGTCTCGGAGCCGTCCTCGGGGGACTCGCCCTTGGCCGCCGCGGCCGCCCGCTTCGCGAGCACCCGCTTCTTCAGCGCCTTCATCGCCGGCTCGCGCTCCTTCAGGTCCACGACCAGCGGGGTCGCGATGAAGATCGACGAGTAGGCACCGGCCGCGAGGCCGACGAACAGCGACAGCGAGATGTCGTTCAGCATGCCGGCGCCCAGGAAGCCGCCGCCGATGAAGAGCAGCGCCCCGACCGGGAGCAGCGCCACGACGGTGGTGTTGATCGAGCGGACCAGGGTGCCGTTGATGCTGCGGTTGGCGATCTCGCTGAAGGTGTAGCGGGTCTGCTTGGTGATGTCCTTCGACCCCTCCTTGAGACCGTCGAAGACGACGACGGTGTCGTAGAGGGAGTAACCGAGGATGGTCAGCAGACCGATGACCGTACCCGGGGTGACCTCGAAGCCGACCAGCGCGTACACGCCGACGGTGATCGTGAGGTCGTGGATCAGCGCGACCAGCGCCGCGATCGCCATCCGCCACTCGAAGGCGATGGCCAGGTAGATCACCACGAGGACCATGAAGATGCCGAGGCCGGTCCAGGCCTTGTTGGCGATCTGCTCGCCCCAGCTGGGGCCGACCATGTCCGCGTTGATCTGGGCCGCGTCGACCTTGAGGCCGGGAGCGATCTTGGCCTTGATCTCGTTGGCCTTGTCGGGCGCCACGCCCGAGATCTGGATCCGCAGGCCGCCGGTGCCGAGCTTCTGGACGATCGCGTCGTGACCGGAGGCCTTGACCGCGTCCTCGCGGGCCTGGGTCTCCGAGGTGGACGTCTTCGGGGTCGTGAAGACGGCACCACCCTTGAACTCGATGCCCATGCTGAGGCCCGAGACGGCCAGGGCCACGATCGCCGTGATGGTGATCAGGATGGAAACGCCGTACCAGACGAAGCGCTTGCCGACGAAGTCGTAGCCGACCTCACCTCGGTACAGCTTGGCGCCGAGATCTCCGAGCTTCGACATCTCTCACGCCTCCTTTGCGTCGACGGGGGCAGAGACGGTCGCGGCGGCCGCGCCGGAGCCGGTACGACGCGAGCGTCGCAGCGGCGGCTTCGCGCCCAGTCGCTTCGGGTCCAGCCCGGACCACGGGTGACCGCTGGCGAAGAAGTTGGTGCGGGCCAGCAGCGTCATGACGGGCTTGGTGAAGAGGAACACCACGACCACGTCGAGCAGGGTGGTCAGACCCAGGGTGAAGGCGAAGCCCTGCACCTTGCCGACGGTGACGATGAAGAGCACCGCGGCGGCCAGGAACGACACGAAGTCGGAGACCAGGATGGTGCGCCGGGCGCGCGGCCAGGCGCGCTCGACGGCCGGACGCAGGGTGCGGCCCTCGCGGATCTCGTCGCGGATGCGTTCGAAGTACACGATGAACGAGTCCGCGGTGATGCCGATCGCGACGATCGCACCGCAGACGGCGGGCAGGTTCAGCGCGAAGCCGATGCCCTTACCGAGCAGCGCCATGATCGTGTAGGTCAGGATGCCGGAGACGATGAGGCTGATGATGGCGACGAACGCCAGGCCCCGGTAGTACGCCAGCAGGTAGATCACGACGAGCGCGAGGCCGATGGCACCGGCGATGAGGCCGGCCTTCAGCTGCTCGCCACCGAGCGCGGCGGTGACGGTGGTGACGCTGTCCTCCTGGAAGGACAGCGGCAGCGCGCCGTACGAGAGCATGTTGCCCAGGTCCTGCGCGGACTGCTGGGTGAAGCCGCCGGAGATCTCGGCGCTGCCGCCGGTCAGTGCCTGGCCGACGGAGGGGTCGGAGACGACCTCGCCGTCGAGGACGATCGCGAACTGGTTCTGCGGGCTCTGCTTCGCGGCCAGCTCACCGGTGACCTTGGCGAACTTGTCCGAGCCCTTGTCGGTGAACTGCATCGTGACGATCCACATGCCACGCTTCGGGTCGATGACGCCCTTGGCGTCCTGCACGTCCTGGCCGTTGACCGCGGCCGGGCCGAGCACCCACTTCGCCCAGGTGTTGCCGCGCTTGCCACAGGCGAGCGTCGGGTCCTCCGGCTTGACGTTCTTGCTGACGGCCGCGCGCTGCGTCTCGTTGCTGCAGTCCAGCGCGGCGAACTTCGCCTGGAGGTCGGCGACGGCGGCCTGGTCGGCGCTCGGCGGCGTGCTCGCCGAGGGGGAAGCCGGCGGGGTGGCCTTGTCGTCTGCCTTCTTCGACGCGCTCGCCGAGGGCGAGGGCGAGGGGGCGTTCGGGGCCTTGAGGGCCTCACTGAGCGCACGGCCCTGGGAAGTGGCGCTGGACGACGGGGTGGGCGCACCGGCGGACGGAGAGCCGGAACCGCTCGCGGAGGGCTTCGCGGAGGGGCTGGGGGAGCCGCTCGCGTTGGCCTCGGGGGTGATCGGGGCACCGTCCGCCACCGCCAGAACAGGGCGGAAGTAGAGCTGGGCGGTGGTACCGACCTGCTCGCGCGCCTGCTGCTCGTTCGTCCCCTTGGGGATGTTCACGATGATGTGGTCTTTGCCCTGCGTCTGGACCTCGGCTTCAGACACGCCGAGACCGTTGACGCGGCGTTCGATGATGCCGACCGCCGTGTTCATGTTGGTCTCGTTGATCGCGTCCGGCTTGCCGGGCTCGCTCTTGGCCTTGAGCGTGATGCTCGTACCGCCGGCGAGGTCGATGCCGAGTCGCGGCGTCGTCTGCTTCGTGAGGAACATCCCCGCGGTGAGCGCCACCATCGCGATCAGGATGATGGCCAGGGAACGCCCCGGCCTCCCCTGAGCCCCCGTGGGCCGCCGGCCCTTCTTCGGTGCTGCCACCTTGTCGTATCTCCCTGTCCAACCGTCCCGCGCCGGGTCAGCGCGTGGGCGGCCACGAAATGTGTGTGGGGACCCCTGCCCCCCGCAGAAGGGTCACTGGCGGGGACCGCCGGGATGCCGGTCAGGCTCCCCGCGCGACCCCCTGCCGTGCGCTACTTCGCGCCGGTCTCACCGTCGGACTTGCCGTCCTTGGGCTCGTCGTCCTTGGACTCCTGCGCCTTGGGCTCGTCGGCCTTGGGCTCGTCCTTCTTGCCGAGGTCGAGCTTGGGAGCCTCGCCCTCGGTCAGGGAGGACGCGTCGTCCGGGACGACCGGCGCGTCGATGGTCAGATCATCGGTCACGCCGTGGACGATGCGGTTGTACTCCTCGTCCTCCAGGACGGCGCCGATGGCGTTCTTCGCGTACATCGCGTGGACGCCGGGAGCCACCTCGAGGGTGACCGTGTCCTCACCGATCTCCTTCACCGTGGCGTACATGCCGCCGATGGTGCGGACACCGGCGCCGGGCGTCAGCTGATCGCGCATCTGCACGGCCTGCTGCTGCTTCTTCTTCTGGCTGCGGGTCAGCAGGAACATCGCGCCGATGATCAGCAGGAACGGGAGGAGGGAGATGATATTCAAGGGACGCAGGTCCTTCGCATCGACCGCACGAGTGCGCGGCCTTTTCTACGGGGGGTGGGTACGCCGACCGTAAGGGTCGGCATCGGCGGAGTCTAGGCGAGTCCGCACCGATGGAACAACGCCCAGCATGTCACCGCAGTTCCTGGCGAGGCGAACCTCCGCGCCGTCAGGCCCCGAAGAGCCCCTGTTGTCCGCTTGATCCGCCACCGGCCTGCTGCGGCGGAACAAGTCCCAGGTGAGCCCATGCGGCCGGGGTCGCGACCCGGCCCCGGGGGGTACGGGCCAAGAGCCCCTCGCGCACGAGGAACGGCTCGGCCACCTCTTCCACGGTCTCCCGCTCCTCGCCGACGGCGACCGCGAGCGTGGACAGCCCCACGGGACCGCCGCCGAAGAGCTTGAGGAGCGCCTCCAGGACGGCCCGGTCCAGCCGGTCGAGCCCGCGCTCGTCCACCTCGTAGACCTTCAGGGCGGTACCGGCGACCTCCCGGTTGATCACACCGTCGGCCCTGACCTGGGCGTAGTCCCGGACCCGGCGCAGCAGCCGGTTGGCGATGCGGGGGGTGCCGCGGGAGCGTCCGGCGATCTCGGCGGCGCCCGCCGTGTCGATCTCCACATCGAGGAGGCGCGCGGAGCGGTGGATGACGCGCTCCAGCTCCTCGGGGGCGTAGAACTCCATGTGCCCGGTGAACCCGAAGCGGTCGCGCAGCGGCGGGGGCAGCAGCCCGGCCCGGGTGGTGGCGCCCACCAGCGTGAACGGGGGCAGCTCCAGCGGGATCGCGGTGGCCCCCGGGCCCTTGCCGACGATCACGTCGACCCGGAAGTCCTCCATGGCCATGTACAGCATCTCCTCGGCGGGCCGGGACATGCGGTGGATCTCGTCGAGGAAGAGGACCTCGCCCTCCTGGAGGGAGGAGAGGATCGCTGCGAGATCGCCGGCGTGCTGGATGGCGGGGCCGGAGGTGATCCGGATCGGCGCGCCCATCTCGGCGGCGATGATCATGGATAGGGTGGTCTTCCCCAGCCCCGGGGCGCCCGACAGCAGCACGTGATCGGCGGTGGCGCCGCGCTGGCGGGCCGCCTTCAGGACGAGGTCGAGCTGCTGCCGGACCTTCTCCTGACCGACGAACTCGCCGAGGTCCTTGGGCCGCAGGGCCGCCTCGACGGCGGTGTCCTCGCCGTCCGCCGCGGCTGCGACGATCCGGTCGTCGCTCTCGTCATCCCAGTTCACGGTGTCAGTCTGCCTTCTCGGTAGTGCGGGGGTGTACGCGCGGGCCGCCTCCTGGGGCTCCGCCCCAGACCCCGCGCCTCAAACGCCGGCGGGGCTGTATTTGCCTCCGGCGGCGCCTCAAACGCCGGCGGGGCTGGAATTGCCCTCCGGGCAATCCAGCCCGCTAGGGCGCATGATGCGCGGCGCGCATGTGTGGCGCGCACGCGCAGGCCGACGCGAGCCAAATCCAGCCCGGCCGGCGCTTGAGGCGCGGGGGTCCGGGGGCTGGTCCCCGGGAGCGGCGCCGCACCGGTGTCAGCGGGCCCGGTTCAGGGACTGCAAAGCCGCGCGCAGGAGCTGCGGAACCGGGGCGGAACCGCCAGCGGCAATGGCGGCCTCGGCCTGCGGGGTCACGGCGGACACTGCTTCCTCCGCGTCGCGGGAGGCGTAGCCCAGCCCGATCAGCGCGGCGGAGAGCTGCTCCGACCACGGCGCCGGGCCGGAGGCCACCGCGCGCTGCGCGCCGACCAGCCCGCTCGACCCCAGCGGCGCGCCCAGCTTGTCCTTGAGGTCCAGTAGGAGCTTCTGCGCGCCCTTCTTCCCGATGCCGGAGACGGCCATCAGCGCCTTCTCGTCCCCCATCGACACGGCGAGCCGCAGCGCGTCCGGGCTGTGCACCCCGAGCATCGCCTGGGCGAGCTTCGGCCCGACCCCGCTCGCGGTCTGGAGCAGCTCGAAGACCTGCCGCTCGTCGTCGTCGGCGAAGCCGTACAGCGTCAGCGAGTCCTCCCGTACGACCAGGGAGGTGGCCAGCCGGGCCGTCTCGCCCGTCCGCAGGCCGGCGATGGTGTTCGGCGTGCAGTGCACGGCCATGCCCACTCCCCCGACCTCGATGACGGCCAGGGTGGGGGCGAGCGCGGCGACCGGGCCGCTGACGAAGGCGATCATGAGGTGCGGCCTTTCAGGGTGGTGGCGTGCCGGGCCACCGCCTGCTGGAGTCGGTTCTGGGCGGGGGCCCGCCAGATGTGGCAGATGGCGAGGGCGAGGGCGTCCGCGGCGTCGGCGGGCTTGGGCGGGGCGGACAGCCGCAGCAGCCGGGTCACCATGGCCCCGACCTGGGCCTTGTCGGCGCGGCCGCTGCCGGTGACGGCGGCCTTGACCTCGCTGGGGGTGTGCAGGGCGACCGGTATCCCCCGCCGCGCGGCGCACAGCATCGCGACGGCACTGGCCTGGGCGGTGCCCATCACGGTGCTGACGTTGTGCTGGCTGAACACCCGCTCCACGGCGAGGACTTCGGGCCGGTACTCATCGAGCCATTCCTCGACGCCCTGCTCGATGGCGACGAGCCGCAGGCCCAACTCCGCATCCGCGGGCGTCCGTACGACCCCCACCCCCAGCATCGTCAGGGGACGGCCGGCCACCCCCTCGACCACGCCGATACCGCAACGCGTCAGCCCCGGGTCAACGCCGAGTACCCGCACCCTCACCCCTCCTTCGCCCGTCCGGACGTACGTACGTGCCGGTTACGCAGGCTATCGGGTGCCACTGACAAAGCCGCGGGCCGACGGGGTGTGTCCCCATCGGCCCGCGGCCGGGTGCTGTGCGCGGTGTACGCCGGTCAGGCGTCCACCACCGCCATGACCTCGTCCGAGACGTCGAAGTTGGCGAAGACGTTCTGCACGTCGTCGCTGTCCTCCAGCGCGTCGATCAGCTTGAAGATCTTGCGCGCGCCCTCTTCGTCCAGCTCGACCTGCATGGTCGGCAGGAAGTTGGAGTCGGCCGAGTCGTAGTCGATGCCGGCGGTCTGGAGCGCGGTACGGACCGCGACCATGTCGGTGGCCTCGCTGATGATCTCGAACTGGTCGCCGAGGTCGTTGACTTCTTCGGCACCCGCTTCGAGCACCGTCTCCAGGACGTCGTCCTCGGAGAGCTCGCCCTTGGGCAGCAGCACGACGCCCTTGCGGTTGAACAGGTACGAGACCGAGCCCGGGTCGGCCATCGAACCGCCGTTGCGGGTCATGGCGACCCGTACGTCGGACGCGGCACGGTTGCGGTTGTCGGTGAGGCACTCGATGAGCACCGCGACGCCGTTGGGGCCGTAGCCTTCGTACATGATCGTCTCGTAGTCGGCGCCGCCGGCTTCGAGACCGCCGCCGCGCTTGACCGCGGAGTCGATGTTCTTGTTCGGAACCGAGCTCTTCTTGGCCTTCTGGATGGCGTCGAAGAGGGTCGGGTTGCCATCGATGTCGGCGCCGCCCATACGGGCCGCGACCTCGATGTTCTTGATCAGCTTCGCGAAGAGCTTGCCGCGCTTGGCGTCAACCACGGCCTTCTTGTGCTTCGTCGTAGCCCATTTAGAGTGGCCGGACATCTGCCTGTCTCCTTCGCGTCACCAACAATGTTCGCCTCAGATCCTACCGGGACGCCGTTACAGCCCCGCGCGCACCATGTCGACGAAGTACGCGTGGACCCGGTCGTCACCCGTCAGCTCGGGGTGGAACGAGGTGGCGAGCACGTTGCCCTGGCGCACGGCGACGGTGTGGCCGTCGTACGTGGCGAGCACCTCGGCGGCGGCGCCGACGGACTCGACCCAGGGAGCGCGGATGAAGACGCCCTCGACGGGGCCGCCCTCTATGCCCGCGAAGTCGACCTGGGCCTCGAAGGACTCGTTCTGCCGGCCGAAGGCGTTGCGGCGCACGATCATGTCGATGCCGCCCAGGGTCTCCTGGTCATCACGGCCGTCCAGGAGCTTGTCCGCGAGCATGATCATGCCGGCGCAGGTGCCGTAGACCGGCATCCCGGCCCGCACGCGCTCGCGCAGCGGCTCCAGCATGCCGAACAGCACGGCGAGCTTCGACATCGTCGTGGACTCGCCGCCGGGGATCACCAGGGCGTCGACCTCGGCGAGCTCCTCGGGACGCCGGACCGGCCTGGCCACGGCGTCAGCCGAGGCCAGGGCGATCAGGTGCTCCCGTACATCGCCCTGGAGAGCCAGGACACCGATCACGGGGGTGTTCGTCATGAGGTGATTACCAGCCGCGGTTGGCGTAGCGCTCGGACTCGGGGAGGGTGTCGCAGTTGATGCCGACCATGGCCTCGCCCAGGTTGCGGGAGGCGTCCGCGATGATCTTCGGGTCGTCGTAGAAGGTGGTGGCCTTCACGATGGCGGCGGCGCGCTTGGCCGGGTCGCCCGACTTGAAGATGCCGGAGCCGACGAAGACGCCCTCGGCACCGAGCTGGCGCATCAGCGCGGCGTCGGCCGGGGTGGCGACGCCACCGGCGGAGAACAGCACGACCGGGAGCTTGCCGAGCTCGGCAACTTCCTTGACCAGCTCGTACGGCGCGCGCAGCTCCTTGGCGGCGGCGAACAGCTCGTTGTTGTCGTAGCCGCGCAGGCGGGCGATCTCGTTCTTGATCTGGCGCAGGTGGCGGACGGCCTCGACGACGTTGCCGGTACCGGCCTCGCCCTTCGAGCGGATCATGGCCGCACCCTCGGCGATGCGGCGCAGGGCCTCGCCCAGGTTGGTGGCACCGCAGACGAAGGGGGTGGTGAACGCCCACTTGTCGGAGTGGTTGACCTCGTCGGCCGGGGTCAGGACCTCGGACTCGTCGATGTAGTCGACGCCGAGGGACTGCAGGACCTGGGCCTCGACGAAGTGGCCGATGCGCGACTTCGCCATGACCGGGATCGAGACGGCCTCGATGATCTCTTCGATCATGTTGGGGTCGGACATCCGGGCGACGCCGCCGTCCTTGCGGATGTCGGCGGGGACCCGCTCCAGGGCCATGACGGCCACGGCGCCGGCGTCCTCGGCGATCTTCGCCTGCTCGGCGTTGACCACGTCCATGATCACGCCGCCCTTGAGCTGCTCGGCCATGCCGCGCTTGACGCGGGAGGTGCCGATCGCCGACTCAGCGGACTGCGGGTTGGAAGAAAGCGTGCTCACGGATTGACCTCACTCGAAAGGAAGATTCAGGTGGTACTGGCGGCCTGGTGGTACTCGACCGAGGAAACCCTCTCGACCAGTCCACTGCAAGGGCCAATGTGCAGCCGGTGGCTCTTCGCGATTTGGCCATTGGGTACAAGTTACGGCCGTTCCGCCAGATCCACCGGAGGCTCGTCGTCCATCTCGAAGGCCAACGGGAAGGGCGCGTGGCCCGCCAGCCGGAACCAGCGGACCTTGCGGTGGCGGCGCAGGGCGCGGGCCGCGCGTACGGCGTCGTTGTGGAACCGCCGCGCCATGGGCACCCGGCGGACCGCCGCCGCGAGCTCCTCGGCCGCCTCCACCCCGCCCGGGGCCGCCTTCAGGGCGTCCACCTGGCCCGCATCGGCGAACACCGCGCGCAGCGCCTGGCTCAGCTCGCTCTCGGCGACCTCCCGGTGCTCCTCCTCGGCCTGCCGGGCCGCGTGCGCGGCCTCGTACAGCACGATGGAGGAAGCGGGGTCGAGGACTCCGGAGGCGGCCACCTCCACCACCACGGAGGCCCGCCTGACGAGCTGGGCGTCGAGCGCGGCCCGGGCGGCGTCCATCCGCGAGTGCAGCCGGTCGAGCCGGCCGGCGGTCCAGCTGAGGTAGACCCCGATGACGCCGAGCGCCAGGGCAATCCAGACAAGGGTTTCGATCACGGGCGGCGACTCTACCTTTCGACGCGCCGCTCGCGAGGGCCGGTGGGCGGGTGCGGGTGCGCGGCCCTGCGGGGCTGTCCCCTACCCGCCCTTCCACCGTTCCCTGGGGCTCCGCCCCAGACCCCGCGCCTCAAACGCCGGCGGGGCTACACGTCCCGCGAGAGGCCCAGCCGGGTCCGCAGCGGGACCCGCTCGTCCGTGGCGACGGCGGCGGTCGCGCCGTCCGTCACCGTTTCGTAGACGGCCAGGATGTCCGCGCCGACCGTCGACCAGTCGAAGCGGCGTACGTGCGCGGAGCCGCGGGCGCTGAGGCCGGCGCGGCGCGCGGGGTCGCGCAGCAGGGCGATCGCCGATTCCGCCAGGGACTCGGGGTCCTCGTTCGAGAAGAGTTCGCCCGCGCCGCCCTGGTCCAGGACCTGCGCGAAGGCGTCCAGGTCGGCGGCCAGGACCGCCGCTCCCGCCGACAGGGCCTCGACGAGGATGATGCCGAAGCTCTCGCCGCCCGTGTTCGGGGCCACATACACGTCGACGCTGCGCAGCAGGCTCGCCTTGTCCTCGTCCGAGACCATGCCCAGGAACTCGACGCGGGAGCGGAGCTCGGGCGGGAGGGAGGCCACCGCCTCCTCCTCGTCGCCGCGGCCCGCCACGAGGAGGCGTACGTCCGGGCACGCGGCCACGATGCGGGGGAAGGCCGCCATCAGGACGGGCAGGCCCTTGCGCGGCTCGTCGATGCGGCCGATGAAACCGAGGGTCTGGCCGGACCAGGCGGGATTCGGGTCGGCCTTGGCGAAGAAGTCCACGTCCACGCCGTTGGGGATGACCACCGCGTCGCCGCCGAGGTGCTCCACGAGCGTGCGCCGCGCGTACTCGCTCACCGCGATCCGCGCGCTGATCTTCTCCAGCGCCGGCTGGAGGATCGGGTACGCGGCCAGCATGGCCCGCGAGCGCGGGTTGGAGGTGTGGAAGGTGGCGACGACCGGGCCCTGCGCCGCCCAGCAGGTCAGCAGGCCCAGGGAGGGTGCGGTCGGCTCGTGGATGTGGACCACGTCGAAGGCCCCCTCGTGCAGCCAGCGCCTCACCCGCGCGGCCGACAGGAAGCCGAAGTTGAGGCGTGCGACCGAGCCGTTGTAGGGCACCGGTACCGCCCGGCCCGCCGAGACCACGTACGCGGGCAGCGGGGTCTCGTCGTCGGCCGGGGCCAGGACCGACACCTCGTGGCCGAGGCGGATCAGGTGTTCCGCCAGGTCACGGATGTGGAACTGGACTCCGCCCGGCACGTCCCACGAGTACGGGCAGACGATGCCGATCTTCACGCGGAGCGCTCCTCGTCCTGGGGGCCCTGGGGCTCCAGGTCGTCGATCCACAGCCGCTGCAGCATGTGCCAGTCCTCCGGGTGCTCGGCGATCCCCTGCGCGAAGGCGTCGGCGAGGGCCTGCGTCATGGCGGCGGTCTTCTCCTGCCGGGTACCCCGCTCGGGCACGTCCACCGGGGAGTGGATGCGGCCGTACATCTGGGGCGTCCCGCCGTAGTACAGCGTGGCGGGCAGCAGTACCGCGCCGGTCTGCTGGGCCAGCAGTGCGGGTCCGGCCGGCATGCGCGCCGCGGAGCCGAAGAAGTCCACTTCCACCCCGGACGCCGACAGGTCGCGGTCGGCGACCAGGCAGACCAGCCCGCCCGAGCGCAGCCGGCGCGCGAGCGTGCCGAAGGCGGCGCCGCCGCTGTGCGGGAGCACCTCCATGCCCAGGCTCTCGCGGTAGGCGACGAAGCGGTCGTAGAGGGTCTCCGGCTTGAGCCGCTCGGCGACCGTGGTGAACGGGACTCCGATGTGGGTGACGGCCCAGGCGCCGGCGAGGTCCCAGTTGGCCAGGTGGGGCAGGGCGACCACGACTCCGCGCCCGGAGGCCAGGGCCTCGCGCAGGATGTGGTCGTCCTTCATGTCCACGTCGGTGCTGAACCGTTCCTTGGCCATGGTCGGCAGCCGGAAGGATTCCATCCAGTACCGCATGTACGAGCGCATGCCCGCCTGCGACAGCTCGCGCAGCCGCTCCGGCGTCGCGTCCGGCACCACTCTGGCCAGATTCGACTCCAGCCGCAGCACGCTCTTGCCGCGCCGCTTCCAGGCGAAGTCCGCGATCCGGCGGCCGAGGGCCGCCGCCGCGGGCTCGGGCAGCTTCTTGACCCCGGCCCAGCCGAGCCCGTAGAGCCCGTCGACCAGCTTGTCCTGCGCCTTGCCCATCAGGCCGTACCGCTTTCGGGAGAGGCGGGAGGGGTGGGAGAGACGGGAGGGGAGGCAGCGGCGGCGGCAGCGGCCGCGTCGGCCTCCGCCGACTCGCGCCGTACGGTGACCACCCGCTGGATCAGCGTCACGAGCGAGCCCGCCGCGACGACCCACAGCGCGATCGGCAGCAGTACGCCGATCCACGAGGGCACCCCGAAGGTCTCCAGCCCGGACAGACCGGCCGCGACCAGCGTGATCACCAGCCGTTCGGCGCGCTCGATGAGCCCGTTGACGGCCACCGGCAGCCCGATCGATTCACCGCGCGCCTTGGTGTACGAGACCACCTGCCCGCTGGCCAGGCAGAAGATCGCGACCGCGCAGAGGGCGTTGTTGTCCCCGGAGCCCGCGTACCAGAGCGCGAGCCCGCCGAAGATCGCCGCGTCCGCGACCCGGTCGAGCGTGGAGTCGAGGAACGCGCCCCACCGGCTCGACGACCCGGCCTGGCGGGCCATGTTCCCGTCCACCAGGTCGGAGAAGACGAAGAGCGTGATGGTGATCGTGCCCCAGAAGAACTCGCCCATGGGGAAGAAGACCAGTGCTCCCGCCACCACTCCGGCCGTGCCGATGAGGGTGACCGCGTCGGGACTCACTCCCAGCCGGAGCAGAAAAGCGGCGAATGGCGTGAGAACACGCGTGAAGAATGCACGCGCGTACTTGTTCAGCATGGCCTTCCCGGAGGGTCGCTGGGCCGCACGGCCACCACGGCCACCGGCTGGCCCATCGTAGCCAGCGCCCCGGCCCGTCAGCGCCGCGCACCCACCGGTTCGCCCCGCGGAAGGCGTTCTTCCGCCATCGGCGCTCCCGCGCCGCTCCCCCGGCATCCCTCCGGCGCTCCTCCGGCACGTCCAGGCGAGCGGCTCCGGTACGACGTATGGACGGGGTGTGACGGCAGTGCAAAGCTCGAAGGAGCCCATTTCCTCTCCAACCGGGAGGCACGAGCATCATGGGAGCCACATCACACCAAGCCGGAGCCGCCGGCACGGCACCGACGGCCGACCGCCCCGCTTCCGTAAGGAACGTCGTGCTGGTCGGCCACAGCGGATCCGGAAAGACCACCCTGGTCGAAGCCCTGGCCCTGACCGCGGGGGCCGTGAACCGCGCCGGCCGCGTCGAGGACGGGGCCACCGTCTCCGACTACGACGAGATCGAGCACCGGCGCCAGCGCTCCGTACAGCTCTCCCTGGTCCCCGTCGAGTGGGCCGGAATCAAGATCAACATCCTCGACACCCCCGGGTACGCCGACTTCGTCGGAGAGCTCAGGGCCGGTCTGCGCGCCGCCGACGCCGCCCTCTTCGTCGTCTCGGCCGCCGAGGACGGCGACGGGCTCTCCGGCGCCACCCGGATGGTCTGGGATGAGTGCGCCGCCGTCGGGATGCCCCGCGCCATCGTCGTCACCCACCTCGAAGCGGCCCGCGCCGACTACGGCCAGATGACCGACGTCTGCGGGGACGCCTTCGGCGCCGACGACCCCGACGCCGTCCGCCCCCTCTACCTGCCCCTCCACGGACCCGCCGGCCACGACGGCCACGCCCCGGTGGCCGGGCTGCTCGGCCTGCTCTCGCAGCGGGTCTACGACTACACCTCCGGGGACCGCGTCGAACGCGATCCGGACCCCGCCGAGCTGGCCCTCATCACCGACGCCCGCGCCCGCCTGATCGAGGGGATCATCGCCGAGAGCGAGGACGAGACCCTCATGGACCGGTACCTGGCCGGCGAGGACATCGACCTCAAGACCCTCGTGGACGACCTGGAGCGCGCCGTCGCCCGCGGCACCTTCCACCCCGTCCTGATGGCCGCCCCCGCCGCCGAGGGCGCCCGCAAGGGCCTCGGCACCGTGGAACTCCTCGAACTGATCACCGGCGGCTTCCCCACCCCCCTGGAACGCGCCCCCGTCGCCGTCACCGCCCCCGACGGCGCCACCCGTCCCGCCGTGACCTGCGACCCCTCGGGCCCGCTGCTCGCCGAGGTCGTCAAGACCTCCTCCGACCCCTACGTCGGCCGCGTCTCCCTCGTCCGGGTCTTCTCCGGCACCCTGCGCCCCGACGAAACCGTCCACGTCAGCGGCCACGCCGGCCTCCACGCGGCCGACGAACGCGTCGGCGCCCTCACCTCCCCCTTCGGCAAACAGCAGCGCACCCTCACCCACTGCATCGCCGGCGACCTGGCCTGCGTGGCCAAACTCACCCGCGCCGAGACCGGCGACACCCTCTCCGCCAAGGACCAGCCCCTCCTCATGGAGGCCTGGTCCATGCCCGACCCGCTGCTCCCCCTCGCCATCGAGGCCCACAGCAAGGCCGACGAGGACAAGCTCTCCCAGGGCCTGGCCCGGCTCGTCGCCGAAGACCCCACCATGCGGCTCGAACAGAACCCGCACACCCACCAGCTCGTCCTGTGGTCCCTTGGCGAAGCCCACCAGGACCTCGCCCTCGAACGACTGCGCACCCGCTACGGGGTCCAGGTTGACCCCGTCCCCCACAAGGTCAGCCTCCGCGAGACCTTCGGCGCCCAGGCCTCCGGCCGCGGCCGCCACGTCAAGCAGTCCGGCGGCCACGGCCAGTTCGCCATCTGCGAGATCCAGGTCGATCCGCTGCCGCCCGGCAGCGGCGTCGAGTTCGTCGACAAGGTCGTCGGCGGAGCCGTCCCACGCCAGTTCATCCCCTCCGTGGAGAAGGGCGTCCGGGCGCAGGCCGCCCGGGGGGTCGCGGCCGGCTACCCGCTGGTCGACGTACGCATCACCCTCCTCGACGGCAAGGCCCACTCGGTGGACTCCTCCGACGCCGCCTTCCAGACCGCCGGCGCCCTCGCCCTGCGCGAAGCCGCCGCCGGGGCCGCCATCCACCTCCTCGAACCGGTCGCCGAGGTCGCCGTCCTGGTCCCGGACGAGTACGTCGGCCCCGTCATGAACGACCTCGCGGGCCGCCGCGGCCGGGTCGTCGGCACCGACCGGGCCGCCCCGGGCCGCAGCCGCGTCCTCGCGGAGATCCCCGAGATCGAGATCGGCCGCTACGCGGTCGAACTGCGTTCCGTATCGCACGGCACCGGACGGTTCAGCCGTACGTACGCGCGCCACGAGCCGATGCCGCCACAGCTGGCGGACAAGCTACGCGAACAGGCAGAGAAGGGAAGCCAGTTGACATAGCGCCACCCGAGCCGCCCACCCAACCCGCTTGCGGTGGGCGGCATTTGCCTGTCCCATCACCAAGGGGAGGAATCCGCCGATAGGCTCGTCGGCGGGGTGGAACGGGTAGAGCTGATACATCACGCAAGCGAGCCGGCAGGCAGGCGGGCGGGCCCCGCACACGAGCAAGACGCACAGCGATGGGGGCAACGGTGGCGGACGACGGATTCGACTTCAGGCCCGGGGCACAGATCCCGCTCCAGGGCGGCAGCGGACAGACCGCGGCGACCAACGCCCTCTCCTCCGCCGCCTACCGGGACGGCGGACGCGACACCAAACTGGACGTCATACTCGGCGCCAACAACGAGTACCACGAGTCGGTCGTCAAGCCCGGCAAGATCTCCCTCCTCGAACCCAACCTCGGTGAGGCCTTCTGCCGCGCCGTGGAGGCGCGCACGATCCCGCCGACCCGCAAACCGCTCATCCAGTCCTTCGGCGCCGACCCGCAGACCGTCGTGGAGCACTGCCTGGCCGCCTCCCGCATCCGCAAGGAACGCGACCGCAAGCTCCGCTGGATCATGCTCGTCTGCGGGGTCGTGTTCCTCCCCGGCCTGCTCCTGTGGCTCGGCCTCTTCTGGGGCCGCCGGGCCCTGGCCGCCTCGGACGCCAAGCGCGCCTCCTGGATGGGCACCGCGCTCCTCGCCGGCGTCGGCCTCGTGGTCGCCGTCCTCATGTTCCGGCTGCCGCTGACCGGCGCCCTCGGCCTCTACGTCCGTGCCATGGTCATCGCCCCCGCCCTCGGCTGGTTCTTCGCCCGCCGGCTCTGCGAGGCCACCGCCGAGGACCTGCGCTCCCGCTGGGACGGGCTGCTGGCCGGCGGCGGCGGGGTCGCCGCCAAGATCCCCGAAGCCGTCCCCGGCAACCCCGACGAGAAGGCCCGCGAGGACCTGCGCCACTCCCTCGCCAAGCTCACCGCCGAGGACCGCAGCAACTCCGTCTTCTACGCCGGCCCCAAGGGCATACTCGGCATGGGTACCCGCTGGGGCAGCTGGCAGATGGCCGAGGAGCTGACCCCCAAGACCGAGGGCGCCGAGATCCACCCCTTCCGCAGCTGGGACGTCATACGCGCGATCGACACCCAGCTGCGCAAGCTGGAGCGCGGTCCCCTGCACACCGGGGGCCTGCCGCCCGCCTCGATCATGCACTGGATCGTGACTCCGGTGGGCGAAGGCGCCAAGGAGGTCACCCGCCCCACCGGCGCGGACGTGGACACCTTCCTGATCAAGCCGCACGAGATCACCCGGATCTGCAACGAGCAGCAGTTCAGCGGCGGCAACCGGCACTACCTCGGCATCCAGTACCCGCTCTGGGACGGCCAGCTCGTCATCACCATGCTGGTCACGGTCACCGTGCTCTACAAGACCCTGCGCGTGGAGGTCACGGGCCACGCGCTCGGCCCGTTGAACGGCCTGTTCACCACCAAATCCAAGCCCCCCGTGGTCGAGGTCCCCAAGTCCGTACGGTTCTGGGAGATGGTGGAGCGCCCGCTGCCCCTGGTCGACACGAACGAGGTCGTGCGCCTCACCGTGCGCGCCCCGTTCACCTGGTACCCGCCGCTCCTGGACTTCCTGGGCGGCAAGCTCGTGCTGCCCGAACCCTTCGGAGTCCGCCACGTTTGGGCCGACCAGCCGTGGCGGCACCGCTTCATGGCGGACGACGCGATGCGCGCAGCGACCCCCGTCCTGCGGGCGGTGCACGCCGCCGCGATGCGGGTCCTGGACGAGAACGGCGTGGACACCGAGCGCTTCACCAACCGCTCGTCGATCGTCAGCGGCCTGATCCAGGACGCGGCACCGCGCAAGGCGGACGTCTACGACGCGTAGGGCGCGGCGCCCGGCGACAGCCGGGCGCCGGCCCCGCCGGCCAGCGGACCGACTAGTCGACCGGCCAGGCGTCCGCGAGCATCTGGCGGGTGTCCGCGAGGAGTTGGGGCAGCACCTTGGTGTGGCCCACGACCGGCATGAAGTTCGTGTCCCCGCCCCAGCGGGGCACGATGTGCTGGTGCAGGTGCGCGGCGATCCCGGCGCCCGCGGCCTGGCCCTGGTTCATGCCGATGTTGAACCCGTGCGCCCCGGAGGCCTTCCGCAGCGCGATCATCGCCCGCTTCGTGAGGTCCGCGAGCTCAAGGGTCTCGGCTGCGTCCAGGTCCGTGTAATCGGCGACGTGCCGGTACGGCACGACCATGAGGTGGCCGCCGTTGTACGGGTACAGGTTCAGCACGGCGTAGACGTGCTTGCCCCGCGCCACGACCAGGCCGTCCTGGTCGGACATGTCCGGAATCCCGCAGAAGGGACAGCCGTCCCCGGCCTCCGGCCCGGTCGGCTTGTTCTCCCCCTGGATGTAGGCCATCCGGTGGGGCGTCCACAGACGCTGGAACGCGTCCTGCGTGCCCACACCGATCTGCTGCTCCGGCTCAATCGTCATGGGATGCAGCATATGACCTTGCCCCCACGCGGCGTGTCGCCGGGGCGAAGACGAGCGCCGGGGCCGCGATGCTGACCCCATGCACGATGCATCCGAGACCCGTGACAAGGCCTGGGAACGCCGGACCGAACTGCCGCTGTTCTACGCCTCGCTGATCTTCCTCGCCGGCTACGCCGTAGCCGTGCTCGCCGACCGGACCCACCCGCTGTGGCGGGACATCGGCCTCCTCCTCGTCGCGCTGACCTGGCTCTGCTTCATCGTGGACTACGTGGCCCGCCTGGCCCTGAGCGGCATGCGGCCCCTGCGCTTCGTCCGCGTGCACTGGCTGGACACGCTGGTCGTGGTGCTGCCGATGCTGCGGCCGCTGCGCATGGTCAAGGTCAACACCGCGCTGCAGGCCAGGAGCGACCGCCCGCGCCTCGGGCTGTACGCGCGCGTGATGACGTACGCCGGCCTGTCGGCCGGTCTGCTCGGCTTCGCGGGAGCGCTCGGCGTCTACCACTTCGAGCGCAGCGCCCCGGGCGGCACGATCCACACCTTCGGTGACGCGGTCTGGTGGGTGTGCGAGACCCTGACGACGGTCGGCTACGGGGACATGGCCCCGGTGACCCCGGCGGGCCGGACCATCGCGGCGGGCCTGATGGCGTGCGGGCTGGCGCTGCTGGGCGCGGTGACGGGCTCGTTCTCGTCCTGGATGCTCCAGGTCTTCCGGCGGGAGGACGAGAGCGAGCCTCCGGGGAACTGAAGCCCCCGGAGGCTCGCTCTCGTGACGCTCTACGCCGCTCAGACCTGGACGCGGTCCTGGACGACCTTGACCAGCTTGGCCAGGGCCTCGTCCTTCGCCACGCCGTTCTCCTGCGAACCGTCGCGGTAGCGGAAGGAGACGGTGCCCGCGGCCATGTCCTCGTCACCGACGATGATCATGAACGGGACCTTGAGCTTCTGCTGGTTGCGGATCTTCTTCTGCATCCGGTCGGAGGACGCGTCGACCTCGACCCGCAGGCCCTTCTTCTTCGCCTCGGCGGCGAACTCCTGGAGGTACTCGATGTGCGAGTCGCCGATCGGGATGCCGACCGCCTGGACCGGGGCGAGCCACGGCGGCATGACGCCCGCGTAGTGCTCCAGCAGCACGGCGAAGAAGCGCTCGATGGAACCGAACAGCGCGCGGTGGATCATGACCGGCCGCTGCTTGGTGCCGTCGGGGCCGGTGTACTCCAGGTTGAAGCGCTCCGGCAGGTTGAAGTCGAGCTGCACGGTCGACATCTGCCAGGTGCGGCCGATCGCGTCGCGGCACTGGACCGAGATCTTCGGGCCGTAGAACGCGGCGCCGCCCGGGTCCGGGACCAGCGGGAGGCCCTGCTTCTCGGCCACCTGCTGGAGGGTCGCAGTGGCTTCCTCCCAGATCTCGTCGCTGCCGACGAACTTCTCCGGGTCCTTGGTCGACAGCTCCAGGTAGAAGTCGGTCAGACCGTAGTCACGGAGCAGGTTCAGCACGAAGGTGAGCGTGCGGTCGAGCTCCTCCGCCATCTGCTCCTTGGTGCAGTAGATGTGCGCGTCGTCCTGGGTGAAACCGCGCGAGCGGGTCAGGCCGTGCACCACGCCGGACTTCTCGTACCGGTACACGGTGCCGAACTCGAACAACCTCAGGGGGAGCTCGCGGTAGGAGCGGCCGCGCGCGTCGAAGATCAGGTTGTGCATCGGGCAGTTCATGGGCTTGAGGTAGTAGTCGGTACCACCGTCGAGCTGCATGGGGGGGTACATGCCCTCCGCGTACCAGTCCAGGTGGCCGCTCTTCTCGAAGAGGGTGCCCTTGGTGGCGTGCGGGGTGTAGACGAACTCGTAGCCCTCTTCCTCGTGCCGCTTGCGCGAGTAGTCCTCCATGGTGCGGCGGATGACGCCACCGCGCGGGTGGAAGACGGCCAGGCCGGAGCCGATCTCGTCCTGTACGGAGAACAGGTCGAGCTCGACGCCCAGCTTGCGGTGGTCGCGCTTCTCGGCCTCCACGAGGAAGTCGAGGTGGGCCTTCAGCTCCTCCTTCGACGGCCACGCGGTGCCGTAGATGCGCTGGAGCATCGGGTTCTTCTCGCTGCCGCGCCAGTAGGCGGCGGCGTTGCGCATGAGCTTGAACGCGGGGATGTTGCGGGTGGTGGGCAGGTGCGGGCCGCGGCACAGGTCGGACCAGCAGACGTCGCCGCTCTTCGCGTCGATGTTGTCGTAGATGGTCAGCTCGCCGCCGCCCACCTCGACGTTCGCGCCGTCGTCCGAGGTCGCCGCGGAGCCCTTGAGGCCGATGAGCTCCAGCTTGTACGGCTCGGCCGCGAGCTCCTCGCGGGCCGCCTCGTCGGTGACCACGCGGCGGGCGAAGCGCTGGCCGCGCTTCTGGATCTCCTGCATCTTCTTCTCGACGGCCTTGAGGTCATCGGGGGTGAAGGGCTTCGCCACGTCGAAGTCGTAGTAGAAGCCGTCCCGGACCGGCGGGCCGATGCCCAGCTTGGCCTCGGGGAAGAGCTCCTGCACGGCCTGCGCCATGACGTGCGCGGTCGAGTGGCGCAGGATGTTGAGGCCGTCCTCGGAGGAGATCTCCACCGGCTCGACGGTCTCGCCGTCCCGCAGCTCGTAGGAGAGGTCCTTCAGTTCATCGGCGATGCGCGCGGCGACGATGGTGCGCTCGCCGGCGAAGAGCTCCGCCGCCGTAGTGCCCGTGGCCACCACGCGCTCGTCCAGCTCGGAATCGCGTTGGATGATCACACGGACGTCTGACACGGTCTCTCCTGACTCAGGGGGGTGCGCGAGCGGATACCGCGCGCCTGAATCGTACCGAGCGGAGTGGCTGCGCCGCTAAACGGTTGTTCCGGCCGGGCCCACCCCCCCGTGCGGCGCCGCTCCCGGGGCTCCGCCCCGGACCCCGCGCCTCAAACGCCGGCGAGGCTGAATTTGCCCGGGGAACGGTGGACGGGTGGGTAGGGGACGAGCCCCGCAGGGACGGGTCAGTCGTCCGACGGGAGGACGAGGGTGTCGTCCCCGTCCAGGGACTTCATCAGGCGGTCCCGCTCGACCTCGTCCAGGGGGACCGGACGCACGTCCGCGGCGTCCGTCAGCCGACGGAACCCGCCCCGCCGCTGCAAGCGACCGCTCACCCGGATCGGCAGCCCCACCAGGTGCGCGTGGCCCGCCACCCGGTACGACTCCTCGTCGAGCACCACCCGGATGTACGGGATCTCCGCCCCGGCGAGGACCCTCAGCCGGACCGTGCCCCCGCCCCCGGGGGCCGAGCGCCGCATCCGGACCACCGCGCCCGCCACCCGGACGGGGACCGCCGGCTCGTCCCGGGTGTAGCGCGCGGCCGCCTCCCGGAGCACCGGGAGGTCCCCGGGCGAGAACTCCACCGGCTCGGGACGCGCCGCGCAGCCCGCCGGGACCCCTGCCGCCGGGGCCCACGCGAGGGCGACCCGGGCCCCCTCGGAGCCGCGGACCAGCGCGATGAGCGCTTCGGCCAGTTCCCGGCTGACCCCGGCTTCGACCGCCGCGTCGAAGGCTTCCATGCCGCCGGTGGCCCGCTGGTAGTCCACGGCTTCGCGGGCCGCGTGCAGGGCGTGGTGGAGCCGGGTCATGGTGCCGCGGCCCCCGTCGACGGGGACGTACGCGGTGAGCCGCCGCCCGCCGGGGGCCGGTCCGACCAGCACCCCGTCCAGCGCCCGCTCCGCCTGCCCCCGGTGCCGGGCGCCGTAGTACCCGGCCCGGGCCCGGTCGGCCAGTGCCCCGGCGAGGAGCAGCTGGCGGGCTGCCGAGCGCAGCTGTTCCTGGAGGGTCCAGTCGGCCTCGCCCTGGAGCCCGTACGCCCCTTGCGGGATCTCTCGGTCCCAGCGGATCTCGTCGCTCGGCACGGTGAGCCCGTAGAGCACCTCGCGCGCCGAGGGCAGCGCGCTGTGCGAGAGGGCGGTGAGGGCCTCTTCGAGGAGGTCGGCGCAGTCCGGGAAGGCGCGGCTCTCGGGGACGAGGAGGCTGGTGCCGCGGCTGCCCGCCCCGTGGGTGGCCGGCGGGGTCCAGCGCCCGTACCGTCCGGCCGCGCCGCCGCGGCGCAGCCAGCCGTGCCGGTGCAGCAGGGCGCCGAGCACGAGCGGATCGACCTGCGCGGGGTCGGGTGCGGCGGCGCCGAACTCCGGCGACGAGGACGGGAGCGGGAGCGGGAACGGCTCCAGGTGCGGTGACTGCCAGTTCATCAGGGTGTCCCTCCCGACCCGACCCGGGTCATGATCTCGCAGAGCGCCCGGTCGTCGAAGATCCGCGTGGTGGGGATCCGTACGGTGGTCCGGCGCCGGCCGGTCACGGGGTGTCCGGCGAGATTGGTCCAGTAGCAGCAGTGCCGCAGGTCGAGCCGGTCGTGTCCGGCGCTGAGCCATTGGTCGCGTTCCCGCGGTACGAGCATCACGACGAGGATCTTGTGCACGGCGACCGGGCTGCGGGCGAGCTTGACCAGGTGCTCGTTGTCGAGGGTGAAGCCGAAGGTGGGCCCGGCCGGTCTGGCCGGTATCTGGTAGGTCGCCTTCAGCTGCACCTTGATGGTCACCTCGTCGTCGACGACGTGCTCGGGTGCTCCGTGGCTGACGTGCCAGTCGATGCCGCTGTCGGGAAAGGGCTGGGAGAGCGAGCAGCCGGCCGCGGCGGCGACGGCGTGCAGGTATCCCACCTGGAAGGTCTCCATGCAGGCGGTGGTGGCGAGTGTGCCGCGCAGCGGTCCGGTCCGCGGGTCGGTCCGCGGATCGATCTGGCCGGCGAGCACCCCGCCCGGTTCGGGCTGCGCGAGCGCCATGGCCGGCTCCCCATGCCTTCCGGGCTCTTCTGCGAGGGGTTCGGTGGGGTGACGACCGGTCATGTGTGCGGTCCCCCACTGGAGTTGTCTCCGCAGTCGGCGTGGCGCAAACGGCGTACGCGGCAAAGAGCCCGGGTACAACCGATGCGGGGAAGGGTGGCAGGTCCTGTGGCGCGGTGCCCGGATGCGCCCCATCCGTCCACGGGTGACGAGGAGTTCGCCATGACACGCTGGTACGAGGGCCCGCTGGCCGCATTCGACACGGAGACGACCGGGGTGGACGTGGAGCAGGACCGGATCGTGTCCGCCGCGCTCATCGTCCAGGAGTGCTCGGGCGGCCGGATCCGTTCGACGCGCTGGCTGGTCAATCCCGGCGTCCCGGTACCTCCGGGGGCCACGGAAGTGCACGGTCTGACCGACGACCACCTCCAGCGCAACGGGCGCTGGCCGGCGCCGGTGGTGGAGGAGATAGCCCGTGCGCTCGGGGAGCAGCAGGTGGCGGGCCGGCCGGTGGTGGTGATGAACGCGCCGTTCGATCTGACGCTGCTGGACCGGGAGTTGCGCCGCCACCGGGCGTCTTCGCTGGCGCGGTACCTGGACAACCGGCCGCTGACGGTGCTGGATCCGCGGGTGCTGGACAAGCATCTGGACCGCTATCGCAAGGGGCGGCGGACGCTGACGGATCTGTGCGCGCACTACGGGATAGAGCTGGAGGCCGCGCACGACGCGGCGGCGGACGCGCTGGCCTCGCTGGAGCTCGTACGGGCGGTGGGGCGGCGGTTCGCGGGGCGGCTGGAGCGGCTGTCGCCGGCGGAGCTGCACACGTTGCAGCAGGTCTGGCACGCGGCGCAGGCGCGGGGGTTGCAGGCCTGGTTCGCGCGGCAGGGGACGCCGGAGCCGGTGGATCCGCACTGGCCGTTGCGGCCGGAGCTGCCGCAGGCGGCGTAGCGGAAGTGCTCGTACGGCTCGTAGTACGTCTCGTAGTACGAGCCGTACATGCGGAAGGGGCGGGGCCGAAAAAAAGTAGCCGGCCCGGGCCCGGGGGGGTAGCGTGTGGGGACAACAGAGCCCCGCCGGGGGTGGGAAATTGTGAAACACAATAA
>NZ_JBHYVM010000015.1:52874-64109 GCF_042750105.1 Streptomyces sp. NPDC059443
GCTGCCGCCCTGGGTGTCGCTATTTTCTATTTTTCTGTCTACCTCTCACTGTCTTATCGCTCTGTGTTCCGGCGCCCGCGCCCTACTAACACCCCCCCCCCCCCCCTGTCCCGGTGGGCGATACTGGGATCGAACCAGTGACCCCTTCGGTGTGAACGAAGTGCTCTCCCGCTGAGCTAATCGCCCGGGAACGGACTGAACAATACAGAAGGCTCGGGGCTGGTTCAAACCGCTTCGGCTCCGGCTGCCAGATGCGCGGCCAGTCCGCGCCTCCCGGCCCGCATCATCAGGGTGTGGTTGAGCCGGAACACGGGCCTCCCGGGGAACGAGAGCCGGCGCATGAGGGGCCGGCGGACTTCGACCTCCTGCTCGTAGAGGGCTCGGGCGGCGCCGCCGGCCCGCGGCCGGACGGTCCAGCGCGCCCAGCCCTCCAGGTCCCCGCACAGGGCCACCTCCAGGATTCCGCTCGCGGGGTCGTGGAGGCGCTCGGCGGCGGTCACGCGCAGGGTGTACGGGAGGGCGGAGCGGATGAGGGCGGTGCCGCTGCGCTCGTCGCCGGAGGGGAGGACCTCGCGTATCTGCGGCCACCACAGGGGGTAGGCCTCGGGGCGTTCGAGGGCGGCGTAGACGCGGGCCGGCGGGGCGTCGAGGTCCCACACGCTGCGGAAGCGGTAGCGGGTCCAGCGGTCGTTGCGGCCACGGCTTCGGTCCATGGACCCAGTCTGACGCGTGGCGGGACGCCGCACGCTTACTCGGCGGAACTCACCCGGGGTTGAGCGCGAGGCCGAGCACGAGGTGAGCACGAGGTGAGCACGAGATTGAGCACGAGGCTGAGTACGCGCACCCATGTGCGCGGGGCTCGGCGAGCGCGACACTCCGCACATGGAGAACCCCCTGCCGCCCGCCGAAGAGCTGGTGCTCATCGACCGCGAGCTGTTCCAACTCGACGCCCGGCGTCACTACCTGCTGAGCCGTCGGGAGTGGCTGCTGCGCGGGCAGGCCCCCTTGGCCTGGGGCGTGCGGGTGCCTCCCGCCGGGCCGGGGCCGGCGAAGGGCGGGCCGGAGGCCTCGGCCCCGGGTGCGCAGAACGTGCTGCTGATCCTGGGCGCGGTGCTGCTGGCCGTGGCGGCGCTGGCGTTCACGCTGGTCAGTTGGGGATCCCTAGGCATCGCGGGGCGCAGCGCCGTACTCGCGGTGGTGACGGCGGCGGCGCTGGGCGCCCCCGCGGCGCTGCTGCGCCGCGGGCTGCGTTCGACGGCGGAGGCGGTGGGCGCGGTCGGGCTGCTGCTGACGGTGCTCGACGCGTACGCGCTGTACGCGGTCGGGATGCCGGACACCGACGGCACCGCCTACGCGGCGGGGGCGGCCGCGGTGCTGGCGGCGGTGTGGGCCGGGTACGGGCTCGGGTTGCCGGGGCTGCGGATCCCGTTGCCCGCGGCGGTGCTGACGGCGCAGCTGCCGTTGCCACTGGCCGCGCTGGCGGCGGGCAGCAACGGGATAGCCCTGGGCTGGGCGTTGCTGGCGACGGCGGCCTTGGACGCGGCGCTCGCGCTGGTCCGTCCCGGGCGCTGGTCGGTCTGGGCCGCGGCCGCCGGCTCGGTCGCGGGCGGGGCGGCGCTGCTGACGGGGCTGGCCGAGTCGGTGGCGCCGGAGTCGGGGGGCCTGCCGCTGGGCGCGGCGGCGCTGCTGGCGGCGGTGTGCGCGCTGGGTGTGGCGGTGGCCTGGCGTCCGGCGGGGCTCCCGGCGTTCGCGGTGGCGGCCGGGGTCGCGGCGGTGGCGGCGGCGGGCGGGCTGGCGGCTCCGGGGCTGGAGTCCTCCTGGGCGCCGGTGGCGTACCTGGCGGTGGCGCTGGCCCTGCTGGGGGCGGTACGGGTTCACGTGCTCCCTGCTCCGGTCCGGCGCGGCCTAGCCCTGGCCGGTGCGGGGGTGTCCGCGGTGACGGCGGTGTGGGGTGCGTCGTGGGTGGTGACCGTGCTGGTGGGCCGGCTGCGGGTGCTGGACGAGGTGTGGGCGCCGACGACCCCGCCCCAGGCGGCCGGGCACGGGACGGGTGAGGCCCAGGTGGTGGCGCTGCTGCTGACGGCGGCGGCCGCGTGGGGACTACTGCGGGTGGTTCCGGAGCGCCTGAAGCCGGGGGCGGCCGTGGTGGCGGTGGCCCTGGGCTGGGCGGGCCTGTTCGCGGCCCCGGTGGCGGCCGGCCTGCCGGCGGGCGCGGCCCTCGCGGCGCAGCTGGCGGTGACGCTGGCGGCGGGGGCTCTCGCGCTGCGGACCCCGGCGGTCGCCTCCGGCGCCTCCGGCGGCTCCGGCGGCTCCGGCCCCGGAATCGCGGCGGCGGCCTGTGCGACGGCGGGGGCCTTGAACGTGTCCCTGGCGGCCCTGGACGGCCGACTGGCCACCTTCGGGGTGCTGGGGCTGCTGGGGGCGGCTTCGGCGGCGGGGGCGGCGTACGGGCCCGCCCCGGTGTGGGCCAGGCGAGTGGCTGCGGCGTTCGCCGTCGGGTACGCGGCCCTGCTGGCGGTGGCGCTGGGCGCGCTGCTGGAGCTCCCGGTGGCGTGGTGGGGGCCGCTGGTTCTGGTGGTTCCGGCGGCGGTGGCGGCGCTCGGGCCGCGGCTGGGGCCCGCAAGGGCTCCGGCGGAGGCCACGGCGGCCGGAGCGGGGCTCCTCGCGGTGCTGCTGACCGCCGGGGCGGAGCGGGCGGCCACGCCGGTGCTCGCGCTGGTCCTGGCGCTTGCCGGGGTGGTCTGCGCGGGGGCGGCGGTGCGGCCGGAGCGCCGGTCGGCGGGCTGGGCGGCGGGGGCGCTGTTCCTGGCGGCCACCTGGGTCCGGCTGGCGGCTTCGGGGGTCACGGTGCCCGAGGCGTACACGGTGCCGGTGACGGCGGCGGCACTGGCGGTGGGCTTCGTACGGCGGCGCCGGGATCCACTGGCCGCCTCCTGGACGGCGTACGGGCCGGGCCTGGCGGCGACCCTGCTGCCGAGCACCCTCGCGGTGTGGGCCGACCCGCACTGGGTGCGGCCGCTGCTGCTGGGCGCCGCCGCGCTCGCGGTGACCCTGGCCGGGGCGCGGCGCCGGCTCCGGGCCCCGCTGCTGCTGGGCGGGGCGACGCTGGTGGCGGTGGCCCTGCACGAGCTGACCCCGTACGTGGTGCAGGTCGTGGACGCGCTGCCGCGCTGGCTGCCGCCGGCCCTGGCCGGGGTGCTGCTGCTGGTGGTGGGGGCCACGTACGAGAAGCGGCTGCGGGACGCCCGGCGGCTGCGGGGGGCGATCGGCCGGCTGAGGTGACGCCGGGGGCCGCAGGGGGGCGAGCGGTGGTCCGGACGGGGGAAAACGCCAGAGGCCCGGAGACTGTAAAAGTCTCCGGGCCTCTGGTCCGGGTGGGCGATACTGGGTTCGAACCAGTGACCCCTTCGGTGTGAACGAAGTGCTCTCCCACTGAGCTAATCGCCCGGACGCACCGCAAACATTACCGCATGTCAGCGGTGCTCCCGGCCACGGGCCGGAGACCTCACTGGTCCTTGAGGTTCCAGGGCAGGACGAGCCCGTACTTCCACAGGTAGAAGCCGATCAGGGCGCCCGCGATGACGAGGCCGACGCTGGTCAGGATGATGTTGCGGCGGCGGACCCGGGGGTCCAGAGCCTTCTGCGCGGCCTCGCTGACCTTGCGCTTGGTCCAGCGCAGGACGAGGTGGGCCCAGGCGAACTCGGTGGCCCAGATCGCGAGGCCCGCGAAGATCGCGACCCAGCCGGGGCCGGGCAGGACGAGCATGGCGATGCCGGCGCCGATGACGGCGAGGCCGACGACGAAGACTCCGACCTGCCAGCTCAGGTGCAGCCCGCGCCGGGCCTTGATGAAGGCGGGCGCCTTGGAGACGTGCGGCGCTTCCGCCTTGGCGGCTGACTCGGCTGACTCGGCTGACTCGGTTGCGGACTCGTTGGTCTCGCGGTCACTCCCCGTGTTCATGGGGTCGAATCTACCGGAGCGCGAAGCACACGTGAATGGGCGTTTGGATCCGCCGTCCGAGGGACCCAGAGGTCCGCAAAACGGTCAGAGGGGTTTACAACGGCACCGTAGGTGGCATGTCGATTTCGCCGACGTGCGAATCCCCGAGCGCACACTGAGCGAAAGGCCCTGGCGCTTATGAACACCACGGTCAGCTGCGAGCTGCACCTGCGCCTCGTTGTGTCGAGCGAGTCCTCACTGCCTGTTCCCGCGGGCCTGCGGTATGACACGGCCGATCCCTACGCCGTGCACGCCACCTTCCACACCGGCGCCGAGGAGACGGTCGAATGGGTATTCGCCCGCGACCTCCTCGCCGAGGGCCTTCACCGGCCCACCGGTACCGGCGACGTCCGCGTCTGGCCGTCCCGTAGCCACGGTCAGGGAGTCGTCTGCATCGCCCTGAGCTCACCGGAGGGAGAAGCACTGCTCGAAGCACCCGCGCGAGCACTCGAATCGTTCCTCAAGCGGACGGACGCCGCGGTCCCACCCGGGACCGAACACCGGCACTTCGACCTCGACAAGGAGCTCTCCCACATCCTGGCCGAATCCTGAGCCAGGCCTACAGAGGGAACCCTCTCCCGGCCCCGGCCGGGAGCCGCACGACACCGTCCGACTCGGGGCGACGGTGCGCGGCGGACAACCACATACGGAAGTGCCGGCGCTGTTCACGCGGAAGCCACCCGCGCGGACGGCGCCGGTGCGCTTCGGGACGACCCGCTAGAGTCGGCCACCAGCGGCGGCAGCAGACCGTCACCGCAGGCCCGGCCCTTGAGGGAGACCCCGTGCAGATCCCCCACGACACCCGTCGCGCGCTCGACGTCGTCGTCGCGCTGGTGAACACCTCGGCCGAGGCGGACCAGCCCGACGCGCTGGCGGACGTGAACGCGCTGCGCGGGTTCGTCCGGGAGTACGCGATCAGCGACGTCGGCGAGCTCGGCGCCCGCGACCTCGCGGGCGTGCGGACGGTGCGCGGGAAGTTCGCCCAGATCTTCGCGGCCCCCAGCTCGCGCGCGGCCTCGGTACTGATCAACGAGCTCGTCGCGACGGCCGGCACCACTCCGCAGCTGACCAACCACGACGGCTACGACTGGCACGTGCACTACTTCGCGCCGGGCGCCTCGGTGGGCGACCACCTGGCCGCCGACGGCGGCATGGCGCTGGCGTTCATCGTGGTCTCGGGCGAGCAGGAGCGGCTGCGCCGCTGCGAGGCCCCGGACTGCCGGCGAGCCTTCGTGGACCTGTCCCGCAACCGCTCGCGCCGCTACTGCGACAGCCGCACCTGCGGGAACCGGCTGCACGTGGCGGCGTACCGGGCCCGGCGCAAGTCGGAGCTGGGCTCAGAGCAGGAAGAGATCGTGCACGGCGGCGAGCAGCAGCAGACCGCCGATCACGCCTAGGAAGATCATCAAGGGCGGCTGGGAGAGCGCGAAGAGGCAGCCTCTCGGCTCCTCGGCGACCGGAACGGTGGCGGTGGCCGGCGCCGGAACGGCCGGCTCACCCTGCGATGTGTCGAGCATGTCGGGGCGATGATGGCGCAGCGCACCCGCGCACGCCGCTCAACACGCCAAACGCCACTCCCGAGTTCGCCGGATCCCGTCAGATCAGGTGGTTCGCGGCCCGAATCCTTGCGGAGACCGGTGCCGCTGTCATATGCCGTGCTTCTTGAGGATCGCCTCGATGTCGGAGAAGTCCTCGCCGGGGGCGGCCGCCGGGGTCTCCCGGGGGCGGGCACCGTTCCCCAGCGAGGGGGCGGAGGCGGCCGGGGCGACGGCCTCCCGGGCCGGACGGCCCTTGGCGGCCTTCGGCTGCTTCTGCGGCTCCTCCCCCGAACCGAGCCCGCGCCGCTCTATTGCGCGGGTGGTCATGAAGAGCAGCCAGGCCAGCCCCAGCACGCCGAACCCGACCCAGACGGTCGGCTTGAAGACGATTCCGGTCAGCCACTGCACGACGCCCGTCATCACCAGGCCGACGGGCACCAGCGAGTACGCCGCGATCCGCGTGGCCGCGAGGAATCGCTTGCGGTAGGCGGTCAGCGCGGCGATGCCCAGGCCCGCCGCGGACACCGCGGAGCAAATGGTCTCGGCGAGCATGCGGGGCCTCCAGGATCGGTGCGGTCGCTCGGTCGGGCCCGGCCGGGCGGGCCGGGCGTTCTGTCCCCATCCATCCTGCACCGGCCACGGCCGCCCTGGCCACGGCCGGAGCCCCCAGAGGCCGGATATCCGGGACATCTCCGGGTCCCGTCTCCTCCCGAGGTCCCGGTCCGTGCCCGTCGGCGCGGGCTGGGAGACTGTCCGTATGACCGATTCCGTGATCCTCGACGTCTGGTGCGAACTTCAGTGCCCGGACTGCCACAGCGCCCTGGACGACGTACGCGCCCTGCGGGCCCGCTACGGCGACCGCCTGGACATCCGGCTGCGCCACTTCCCGCTGGAGAAGCACAAGCACGCCTTCGCCGCCGCGCAGGCCGCTGAGGAGGCCGCCGAGCAGGGGCAGGGCTGGCCCTACGTGGAGGCCGTACTGGCCCGCACCGCGGAACTCGGCAAGGCCGGGGAGTCCGTGCTCCTCGACGTGGCACGCGAACTGGGCCTGGACGCCGATGAGTTCGACACCGCCCTGATCGACGGCCGGCACATCCTGATCGTGGACGCCGACCAGGCCGAGGGCAAGGCGATCGGCGTGACCGGCACCCCGACGTACGTGATCGGCGGCGAGCGCCTCGACGGCGGCAAGAGCCAGGAGGGCCTGCGCGCCCGCATCGAGGAGATCGCCGACCGGCTGCTCGCGGCCGACGCCGACGCCGACGACAAGCCCTAGCGCGGCCACCGCACTAGATCAGATCCTTGGCGTAGTTGAAGTCGGTCGTCCGGTAGCCGAGGGACTCGTAGAGCCGCAGGGCCGGGACGTTGTCGGTGAAGACGTGGAGCGCGAGCACCCGGTGGCCCGCGGCCAGGGCCTCGCGTTCCGCGAGGAGCATCAGGTCCCGGCCGTAGCCGCGGCCCCGGTGCTCCTCGGCGACCACCACGTCGAAGACGTACGAGCCTTCGCCGTTCGGCGAGACCCACACGCTGCCGACGGGGACGCCGGCCGCCTCCAGCACGGCGAAGACGACACCCGGGCTGTCCAGGCCCCGGGGCAGCTGGGCGGCGTGGTCGGCCGCCGACTTCGCGCGCGCGGCCTCCTCCGGCATGCCGCGGCCGATCCAGTCCCCCGCGTACTCCTCCATCGCCCGGGCGAGCCAGATCTCGAACTCGGCCTCCGTCATCGGACGGCCGGTGACCCCGACGGACAGGGCCGGCGGCTCGGCCGGGAGCTCCTTGGCCATGTTGCGGCTGTACTCGGCGTACCCGAGGGAGCCGGCCATCCGCAGGCCGCCCGCCGAGCCGGCCGGGACCGAGACGCGGACGCGCCGGCAGCCCCAGCCGCGCAGTACTTCCTCGGCGGCGAGCGCGGCCACCGTGCCCCGGCCCCGCCTGCGGTCGGGTTCCTCGACGACGAGGTCGCGGATCTCGGCGACGGTCGGGCCGAAGGGGGTGTCGGAGGCGAGCAGCAGGGCGCCGACGCGCCTGCTGTTGACGCGGATCTCGTACGGGCGCGAGCGCGCGCCGCCGGTGCTCTGCTGAAGCGGCCCGCTCGGCCGCAGGGTGGTGGTCATCAGTCGAGTTCTACTCGCCCCCGGGGCCGAAGGACAGGGGGTTTGCCCGACCCTGGACCGGAACGGCCCCGCCCGGGGGCCGGACCCGGGGCGGAGGCCGGACCCCGCACCCGGTTCCGGTTCCGGTTCCGTATCAGGACCGGGGGTCGGCGTCCTCGGCGGCGCGGGCGTCGAAGATCCGCATGGCCTCGGCCGTGACGGGGCCGGGGGCGGAGCCGAGCTCGCGCCCGTCGATCCGTACGACGGCCTGGACATCGCGCAGCGAGGAGGTCAGGAAGACCTCCTCGGCCTGTTCCAGCGCCTCGAAGGGCAGGTCGGTCTCCTTGGCCCCGGACCACTCGGTGACGAGGGCGCGGGTGATGCCGCCGAGGCAGCCGGAGGCGATGGGCGGGGTGTGCAGTTCCCCGTCGAGCACGACGAACACGTTGGAGCCCGTGCCCTCGCAGAGCCGCCCGACCGTATTGGCGAAGAGGGCCTCGGAGGCGCCGGCCCGGTGGGCTGCGGCGAGCGCGACCACGTTCTCGGCGTACGAGGTGGTCTTCAGGCCGACCACGGCGGAGCGTTCGTTGCGCACCCAGGGCACGGTGACGACGGCGGTGGTGTCCGGGCGGCGGGTGGCCCCGGCCAGGGCGACGATCAGCGTGGGACCGGCCTCACCCCGGTCGGAGCCGAGCGGGGAGACGCCTCCGGTGTAGGTGACGCGCAGCCGGCCGAGCGGGATCGGGTTGGCCTCCAGTACGGCCGCGCAGGCGCGGCGCACCTCGTCCAGGTCGGGATCCGGCAGGCCCAGGCCCCGGGCCGAGCGGGTCAGCCGCTCCAGGTGGCGGGTGAGGGCGAAGGTCGTGCCGCGCTCCGTCTTGAGCGTCTCGAAGACCCCGTCGCCGACGGTGAGGCCGTGGTCGAACACGGACACCTTCGCGTCGTCGGCGTCCCGCAGTGCTCCGTCGAGCCAGATCCTCACCGTACGGTCCTCCCGCTTTCGTTCACGTGCGCCTAGGTGGCGTTCGTCTAGGTGGCGTTCGTCTCGGTCGCGTGCGCCCCGATCTCCCCTGACGCTACCCGCAGCAGGCGGGCGGCCTTCAGCTCGGTCTCGGCCCACTCGCGGTCGGGGTCGGAGCCCCAGGTGATCCCGGCGCCGGTGCCGAAGCAGAGGCGGGGGCCGCCGGGGGTCTCGCGGTCGATCCAGAAGGTCCGGATGCCCACGGCGAGCTCGGCGGTGCCCCGGTCGGCGTCCACCCAGCCGATGCCGCCGCAGTAGGGGCCGCGCGGGGCGGTCTCCAGGGCCTCGATGATCCGCAGGGCGGAGGATTTGGGGGCGCCGGTGACCGAGCCGGGCGGGAAGGTGGCGGCCAGCAGCTCGGGCCAGCCGGCGCCGTCGGCGAGTTCGCCGGTGACGGTGGAGACGAGGTGGACCAGGCCCGGGTGCTCTTCGAGGGCGCACAGCTCGGGGACGGCGACGGACCCGGTGGCGCACACCCGGCCGAGGTCGTTGCGTACGAGGTCCACGATCATCACGTTCTCGGCGTGGTCCTTGGGCAGCAGGTCGGCGGCGGTGCGGCCGGTGCCCTTGATGGGGCCGGACTCGACGCGGCGGCCGGTGCGGCGCAGGTAGAGCTCGGGGGACGCGGTGGCGATCTCCACGCCGTGGGCCGGCAGGCGAATCGTTCCTGCGTACGGGGCCGGGTTGCCCCGGGCGAGCAGCGCGGTCAGGGCGTCGACATCGGCCGTGCCGCCGGAACCGGCGGCCGTGCCGGGCGGCTCGGGAAGCGGAGCGGACATCACGCGGCAGAGGTTGGCCTGGTAGACCTCTCCGGCCTCGATGTGCTCGCGGATGCGGCGCACCCCCGCCACGTACGCGGCGCGGTCGAGCGAGGAGGTCCACTGGTCGGCGTCGGGGCCGAGCCAGGCCCCCGGGACGGGCGCCGGCACCGGGTCGGGGCGTATGTCTCCGAAGCGCGCGCAGACGAGCCGCCCCTCGAAGTCGGCGGCGACCGCCCAGAAGCCGGTGGACTCCAGGGCGGCGGGGTCATGGGTGACATCTCGGAGATCGGTCGCGAGAAGGCCGCCGAAGCGGGCGAGAGGAGGCAGGTCGTGCACGGCTGCGAGTCTATGACCGGTGACGCGGTGGCGCCGGTGAGGCGTCTGCCGGGTGACCGGCGGTGATCGAGCGGCAGCACGCTGCGGAAACGCGTTTTTGAGCTGGCCCGGGAATCCGCTAGAGTTCAACTCGTCGCCAGGGAGCGAAGGGGGAAAACCCCGGAGCGAACACGGTGACCTGCGGACGTAGCTCAGTTGGTAGAGCACCACCTTGCCAAGGTGGATGTCGCGAGTTCGAGTCTCGTCGTCCGCTCTGAGGTGGGGGATCATCTTCCCGAGAACCCCCGCTCTTGCTCCATGGTGGAGTGGCCGAGAGGCGAGGCAACGGCCTGCAAAGCCGTCTACACGGGTTCAAATCCCGTCTCCACCTCCAAGGACGATTAGCTCAGCGGGAGAGCGCTTCCCTGACACGGAAGAGGTCACTGGTTCAATCCCAGTATCGTCCACTGGTCCGCAAGGATCCCCGCGCGATTAGCTCAGCGGGAGAGCGCTTCCCTGACACGGAAGAGGTCACTGGTTCAATCCCAGTATCGCGCACGCAGTACACGCACCACCTGCGGTTTCAGACCGTGGTCCCGCGCGATTAGCTCAGCGGGAGAGCGCTTCCCTGACACGGAAGAGGTCACTGGTTCAATCCCAGTATCGCGCACCAGCTATCCGGAAGCCCCGGCCGTTTCGACGGCCGGGGCTTTCGCGCGTGCGGTGCGGTCGTATGCACGATGCGGTGGTATGCGCGATCGGACCCCGGGGGCATGAAGCCCGGGGGCATGAAGCCCGGGGGCATGAAAAAGGGTGCTGCCCGTCCGACTCCCCAGTCGTACGGGCAGCACCCTTCACCTGCCGTCCGTCGGCCACTCCCCCGTCCCCACGGGGTTCGGCCGGTGACAGTCCCGGCCCAGGCCGCTCTCCTGGGCCCGGGGCGCCGCTCAGCGCCCCAGCATCACGCTCACGGACGACGCTTGCGCCGCCACCTGGTCGAAGCCTCCGAAGAGGAAGAGCAGGAGGGCGGCCAGGGGGAGCACCATGGCCGCGGCCACCAGTGGATGGCGACGGCCGGACTCATGGCTGTTGAACGCGAATGCCTTGCGTCCCTGCCGGGCGATGTCCGCCATGGTCCTCTCCCTGTCGATTGGCAGCGGCGGGTTTGTGACCTCGGGGGACGAGTGCTCCACCCGCCGCTTGTCTTCAACACTAGGCGCGGGAACGGTTCCTGGCCTCATGCCCTCGTACCCATTGCCGGGCCTCCAGGAGGATGAGGAGTACACCTCCGGCGTACTCCCCTGGGTGGAGGCCGGCCCCTCGTTCTGAGGGTCTTCCCGGAGGGGATGACCAGAGGGTGGTGACTTCGCTCACTTCCGTCACTCCCCGCACACACCCCGCCTCCGACCAGGCACTCCCAAGATCACCCGGCCGGGGGGGGGCCCCCCCCCCCGCCCCCCCCCCCCCGGGCCCCCCCCCACCCCCCCACTCACAAACGGACCGCCCC
>NZ_JBHYVM010000015.1:64119-167417 GCF_042750105.1 Streptomyces sp. NPDC059443
CGGGTGGTGTGTTTATCTACAATATTCACACCCCCCCCACACCCCCCCCCCCCCCCACCCCCCCCCACCCCCCCCCCCCCGGCGGCCCCCCCCCCCCCCCCCGCGCCCCACCCCGCGGATACCCGGCCCGTCACCCCAATTCCCTTGGGCCGCGCACCGTTTGGCCGTGGCACCCGGCCCCGCACATGCGTCCGACCGGTGGCCTGAGGATCCCTCAAGTGGACTGCCCCGTACTGACTATCGAATCTCCCGGCGAGGGCGCGGCCTCTGAGCGCGCATGCCGGATGGTCCGTAAGCTGTGGCGAGTCAACAGGACGACCGGTCAGCGGGGTGGACATGGCGATGATGCGGCTCCGGCGCGAGGACCCGCGTGTCGTCGGCTCGTTCAGGCTGCACCGGCGCCTCGGCGCCGGCGGCATGGGTGTCGTCTACCTGGGCTCCGACCGGCGCGGACAGCGCGTCGCGCTCAAGGTGATCCGGCCCGATCTGGCCGAGGACCAGGAGTTCCGCTCCCGCTTCGCCCGCGAGGTGTCCGCCGCCCGGCGGATCCGTGGCGGGTGCACGGCGCGCCTGGTGGCGGCGGACCTGGAGGCCGAGCGGCCGTGGTTCGCCACGCAGTACGTGCCCGGGCCCTCCCTGCACGACAAGGTGGCCGAGGAAGGGCCGCTGACGGCCGCGCAGATCGCCGCCATCGGCGCCGCGCTCTCCGAAGGGCTGGTCGCCGTCCACGAGGCGGGGGTCGTCCACCGCGACCTCAAGCCCTCGAACATTCTTCTGTCTCCCAAGGGCCCGCGCATCATCGACTTCGGGATCGCCTGGGCCACCGGCGCGAGCACGCTGACCCACGTGGGAACGGCCGTCGGCTCCCCCGGGTTCCTGGCGCCCGAGCAGGTGCGCGGCGCCGCCGTCACCCCGGCCACGGACGTCTTCTCGCTCGGCGCCACCCTCGCCTACGCGGCCACCGCCGACTCCCCCTTCGGGCACGGCAGTTCCGAGGTCATGCTCTACCGCGTGGTGCACGAGGAACCGCACCTCCAGGGTGTCCCGGACGCGCTCGCGCCCCTCGTACGGGCCTGCCTGGCCAAGGACCCCGAGGAACGGCCGACCACGCTCCAACTGTCGATGCGGCTCAAGGAGATCGCGGCCCGCGAGGCGCACGGGCTGGGCGAGAGCCGTCCGCCGGCGCAGCGGGCCCGGACCGAGCGGCCGACGGGGCGCCTCGCCGAGGGGTACGCCGACCAGCGCGCGGAGCGCCGTACCGGCGGCCACCCCACGCCGCAGCCCCAGGGCCCGGGGCCGTCGCAGGGCCAGGGCGGCCAGGGACCGCAGAGCGGGCCGCACTCGCGGCCCTCGTCCGCGCGGGGCACCGGCTCCCGTGGCACCGGCTCGCGGGGCCCCGGCTCCACCGCCGGGCGCACGGGCGGCCGCCCGGCACCCCGTACGACGGGCACGGGGCGGCGGCCTTCGCGGCCGGACCCGAAGCTGATGCGCCAGCGCCTGATCGTCTTCGTCGTGGTGACGCTGATCGTGGCGCTGGGCATCGCGCTCGCCCAGAAGCTCTAGGCCGTCTCTTTCGGATCTTGCCCGGCCCGCGCCGCCCGACACCTCGGTCCCGCGCGGCCGCCGGGTCTACGGGCGGCCGCTCGCCACCGCGTAGAAGGCGACGGCCGCGGCCGCGCCCACGTTCAGCGAGTCCACGCCGTGCGCCATCGGGATCCGTACCCACTCGTCGGCCGCGACCAGGGCCTGGGTCGACAGCCCGTCCCCCTCCGCGCCCAGCATCAGCGCGACGCGTTCCAGGGTCTGCGGGGCGGCCTCGTCGATCGGCGAGGCCTTCTGGTGCGGGGTGAGCGCCAGGAGCTTGAAACCGGCCTCGCGGACCGAGTCCAGGCTCTTGGGCCAGGCCTCCAGGCGGGCGTAGGGCACGGAGAACACCGCGCCCATGGAGACCTTGACGGAGCGCCGGTAGAGCGGGTCCGCGCAGTCGGGCGAGAGCAGCACCGCGTCCATGCCGAGGGCGGCGGCGCTGCGGAAGATGGCGCCGATGTTGGTGTGGTCGTTCACCGCCTCCATGATGACCACGCGCCGGGTGGTGGCGAGCAGGTCCTCGGCCGTGGGCAGCGGCTTGCGCTGCATCGAGGCGAGGGCGCCGCGGTGCACGTGGTAGCCGGTGACGCGTTCGGCGAGCTCCGGAGTGACGGCGTAGACCGGGGCCGGGAGCTCGTCGATGACGTCGCGCATGACGTCGACCCACTTGGCGGAGAGCAGCATCGAGCGCATCTCGTACCCGGCGTCCTTGGCGCGTCTGATCACCTTCTCGCCCTCGGCGATGAAGAGACCTTCCGCGGGCTCGCGCCGGCGCCGGAGTTCTACGTCGGTCAGGCCCGTGTAGTCGCGCAGGCGCGGGTCGTCGGGGTCCTCGACGGTGATGAGATCAGCCACAGGTTGATACTGCCTTGTCCTGGGTGCGGTGCCAACGGCTCTGCTGGGTTGTGCGGTTGCCGCCCGGGGCGGCGGGTGCCGGGTGTGCGGCCCTACTCGGCTGCGGGCCTGTGCACCTTGACCACGTCGCCGATGACGATGACGGCGGGCGGGCGCACGTCCTGGGCCTTCACGGTCTCGCCGACCGTGGCCAGGGTGGCGTCCACGCGGCGCTGGGAGGCGGTCGTGCCCTCCTGGATGACGGCGACCGCGGTGTCGGCGGGGCGGCCGTGGCGGACCAGCGCCTCGGCGATCAGGCCGATCTTGTCCACGCCCATGAGGATGACCAGGGTGCCGGTGAGCTTCGCGAGGGAAGCCCAGTCCACGAGGGAACGCGGGTCGTCGGGGCCGACGTGGCCGCTGACCACGGTGAACTCGTGCGCCACCCCGCGGTGCGTGACCGGGATGCCGACCGCGCCGGGCACGGAGATGGAGCTGGAGATGCCGGGGACCACCGTGCAGGGGATACCGGCCTCGGCGAGGGCCTGGAGCTCCTCCATGCCGCGCCCGAAGACGTACGGGTCCCCGCCCTTGAGCCGGACCACGGCCTTGCCGGCCTTGGCGTGCTCGATGAGGGCGTTGTTGATGGCCTCCTGGGCCATGAAACGGCCGTACGGGATCTTCGCGGCGTCGATGACCTCCACGTGCGGCGGAAGCTCGTCGAGGAGGTCACGGGGGCCGAGCCGGTCGGCGATGACCACGTCGGCCTCGGCGAGCAGGCGGCGGCCGCGGACCGTGATCAGGTCGGGGTCGCCGGGTCCGCCTCCGACGAGGGAGACGCCGGGGGTGTGGTGGCGGTGGCCGGGGGCGGCGAGGCTGCCGTCGCGCAGGCCCTCGACGACGGCGTCGCGGACGGAGGCGGAGCGGCGGGGGTCGTTGCCGGTCAGCACGGCGACGGTGACGCCCTCCACGCGGCCGGTGGCCGGGGTCCAGGCGGTGGCGGCCTCGGCGTCGTCGGCGCGGACGCACCAGACCCGCTCGCGCTCGGCTTCGGCGGAGGCGGCGTCGTTGGCCGCGCGGTCCCGGGTGGCGATGAGGGCGTACCAGGCGCCGGCCAGGTCGCCGGCCTCGTAGCGGCGGCGCTCCCAGCGGATCTCGCCGGTCTCCGCCATGGCGTCCACGGAGGGGGTGGCGGAGGGGGAGACGAGCAGGACGTCGGCGCCGGCCGCGATGAGCGCGGGGAGGCGGCGCTGGGCGACCTGGCCGCCGCCGATGACGACGACGCGGCGGCCCGCGAGTCTCAGGCCGACGGGGTACGCGGGGTGTTCAGCCATGGCGGTGCGGCTCCTGATGCGGCGGTCGTCGTGCTGTCTTGCCGCTGCGGCGTTGGAGCGGCGGTGGGTGTGCGGCTGGATGGTCCGGTGCGTCGCGTGGTGCTGACGTGCGGGTTCTCGTGCGGGTCCACGATACGGCCCGGTGGGGGCGGGGGCGCGGGCGGTGCCCTGCGGGCGGATTCCCCCACCCCCCCCATCCCCAAACCCGGGGGTGGGCCCGGCCCCCTCCCGTGCGCTCGGCGCCGGTCCCCAAATAGCCGGGGCGGGCTGGATTTTCCCGCCCGGCGACGAAGCATTACTTCTCCGTGACTCCGGCCGAGTCGAAGGTGGCGACCTCGTGCATCGCGCGGGCCGCGCTCTGGACCAGCGGGAGGGCCAGGAGGGCGCCGGTGCCCTCGCCCAGGCGCAGGTCCAGGTCGACCAGGGGGCGCAGGCCGAGCTTGTTGAGGGCCGCCACGTGGCCGGGCTCGGCGCTGCGGTGGCCCGCGATGCAGGCGGAGAGGGACTCGGGGGCGATGGCGCGGGCCACCAGGGCGGCCGCGCCGGCGCTGACGCCGTCCAGGATGACCGGCGTCCGCAGGGAGGCGCCGCCGAGGAGGAGGCCGACGATCGCCGCGTGTTCCAGGCCGCCGATCGCCGCCAGGACGCCGATCGGGTCCGCCGGGTCGGGCTGGTGCAGTTCCAGGGCGCGGCGTACGACCTCGACCTTGCGGGCGTGCGTCTCGTCGTTGATGCCGGTGCCGCGGCCGGTGACCTCCGCAGCGTCGACTCCGGTGAAGACCGAGATCAGGGCCGCCGACACCGTGGTGTTCGCGATGCCCATCTCGCCGGTGAGGAGTGCCTTGTTGCCGGCCGCGACCAGGTCGCGGGCCGTTTCGATGCCCACCTCGATGGCGGCGACGGCCTCTTCGCGGGTCATCGCGGGGCCGACGGACAGGTCGGCCGTGCCGGGGCGGACCTTGCGCGGGAGCAGGCCCGGCGTGGCCGGGAGGTCGCCCGCGACGCCCACGTCGATCACGCAGACCTCGGCGCCGACCTGGTTGGCGAACGCGTTGCAGACCGCCCCGCCGCCCAGGAAGTTGGCCACCATCTGCAGGGTGACCTCCTGGGGCCACGGGGTGACGCCCTGGGCGTGCACGCCGTGGTCGCCCGCGAAGATCGCGACCGCGGCCGGCTCCGGGATCGGCGGCGGGCAGACCCGGGAGAGTCCGGCCAGCTGCGCCGAGATGATTTCGAGCATGCCGAGCGCCCCGGCGGGCTTGGTCATGCGCTTCTGCCGCTCCCAGGCCTCGCCGAGCGCCTTCGCGTCGAGCGGGCGGATGCTGGCGACCGTCTCGGAGAGCAGGTCGTGCGGCTCCTCGCCGGGCAGCGCGCGGCGCCCGTACGTCTCCTCGTGCACGACCCAGGCCAGGGGACGCCGCTGCGACCAGCCGGCCTGCATCAGCTCGGGCTCCTCGGGGAACTCGTCCACGTACCCGACGCACAGGTAGGCGACGACCTCCAGGTGCTCCGGCAGGCCGAGCGCGCGGACCATCTCGCGCTCGTCGAAGAAGCTGACCCAGCCGACGCCGAGGCCTTCGGCGCGCGCGGCGAGCCAGAGGTTCTCGACGGCGAGGGCCGAGGAGTACGGGGCCATCTGCGGCTGGGTGTGCCGGCCGAGGGTGTGGCGGCCGCCGCGGGTGGGGTCGGCGGTGACCACGATGTTCACCGGGGTGTCGAGGATGGCCTCGATCTTGAGTTCCTTGAACTGCTTGGCACGGCCCTTGGGCAGCGACTTCGCGTAGGCCTCGCGCTGGCGTTCGGCGAGCTCGTGCATCGTCCGGCGGGTCTCGGCGGACTTGATGACGACGAAGTCCCACGGCTGCGAGTGGCCGACGCTGGGCGCGGTGTGGGCCGCCTCCAGGACGCGGAGCAGCACCTCGTGCGGGATGGGGTCGGTGCGGAAGCCCTTGCGGATGTCGCGGCGCTCGCGCATGACGCGCAGCACGGCCTCGCGCTCGGCGTCGGCGTACGCCGGGGCCGGCGGCTCCGTGGCCGCCTCGGCGGCCGGGGCCTCCTGCTCGGGTTCCCGCTCGTCCTCGGGCGCGGTCTCCGCCACGGGGGCGGTCGCGTCGTCGGCCGCTGCCGCGGGCTCGGACTCCGGCTGCGCCTCGGGCTGCGCCGGTACGTCTTCCAGCGCGGCGGCGACCGGCTCGGGCTCGGGAACCGCCACGGGCTCCGGCTCCGGCTGCGGCTCGGGCTCCACGACGGCGACCGGCTCGGCCTCGGCCACGGCCACCACGGGCTCCGGCTGGGCCACGACGACGGGCTCGGGCTCGGCGGCCGGGACGGGCTGCTGCTCCGGCTCCGGCGAGGCCGCAGCCACCGCTTCGGCCATGACCGGCTCGGGCTCGGGGGCCGCCACGGGCTCGGGAGCGAGCTCCGCCGCGACGACGACAGCGGCGGGCTCGGGCTCCGCGACGGCGACAGGGGCGGGCACGGTTACGGGGACTTCGGCGATGACCGGCTCCGCCACGGCGGCGACCGCCGGTGCGGCCTCCACCGGAAGCTCGACCGGAGGCTGCTCGGCCGGAACCTCTGCCACGGACTCGGGAGCCTGCTCCACCGTCCACGGGGTCCCGGCCTGGACCGGGATCTCGGCCGGCTGCGGGGCGCCGGGAGCGACGGCCTCCGGGTGCGGGATGTCCAGGTACTCGGGTCCCGTGGTCGGCGGACCGGGCTGGCGCACCGGGACCGCCACAGCGGGGGTGTTCAGTGCGGGGGTGCTCAGCTCGGACGCCTCGGACGCGGGAGCCAGGGGCTCGGAAGCCGCGGGGACCTGCGGAGCCGGCACCTGCGAGGAAGCCGGGGCCGGAACCTGGGCCGGAACCTGGGCCTGGACCTGCGCCTGCGCCGGAGCCGGCGTAGCGGCCGGGCCCCGGTCCGCGAGGGAGCGTACGACTCCCCCGGTGGCCTCGGGCACGGGCGGGCCCATGTGCAGCGGCCGCCGTACGGGGGCGGGGGCGACGGGGGCCGCCTGAGTCTGGCCCTGGCCCTGCGGGGCCACGAGGCCGCCGAGGTCCAGCGCTCCGGAGTCCCGGCCGCCGGCTTCGTGCGCGCCCGCGCTGTAGGAGGCCGGGTCGGGATAGGACTGCTCGGGGAAGCCGGGCTGCGGGTAGGGCTCGTAGGCCATCGGGGCGGGGGCGGCCGGGTGCTGGTACTCGGAGTACACGGGGGGCTCGGCGTATTCGGCGGGCCCGGCGTACTCGGTGTACGGAGCGTCCGCGTACGCCGTGGGCTCGGGGAAGACGGGCATCTGCGGAACGACCTGCGGGTCGCTCCACGCGCCCTGGCTGCTCGGCATCAGCAGCAGTTCCTCGTCCTCCGGCTCGGCCGGGTCGTCCACGAGGTCCTGGAAGGCGTAGCCCCCGGTCGCGGGGGACGGCATGGGAACCGGGGCGGGGATGCCCGGCTGATCCACCATGCCCGTGTTGTCCGGGAGACCCTCGCCCGGAACCTGGCCGGTGTCAGTCATGCGTACCCCTCGCCCATCGGTGTTGCCTCTTCTACCGCCCGGTCGACCACGAGCCCGCCGAGCGCTGATGCCGTGCCGGATTGCCGTGGGGCGGTTTCGCCTCACATACGCCTGCACGACAACCAGTAAGTATTGTCGTGCCCGTTCGCCATCATGGCGGCCATAACCGCCACGGTCCTCTGTGGACTACGCCACGTCCCGCGTCCTGCCGGTCCCGCATGCCCGAATCGTCCGGGCGGTGCGACGGTCGGCCAGCCTACCCCGGGCTCGCGGCAAGGGCCTGTCCGGGCGGCTTACGGCAGTTTGACGAGGGGTCCTAAGACCGGTCCGGGCGGCTGACGGGGCGTTCGGCGGCCAGCAGGAACACCACGGAACGCTGCTGTTCGGTCCAGGTCCGGGTGTCGAGGCCGACGGATTGGAGCAGCGCGCACTCGACGGCGTACCCGCCCTCGGCGAGGACCCGGCCGATGGCCTCCGCCTCGTCGCGCGTGGAGGCGTGGGTGACGATCCGTTCGGGACGGCGGTCGGCGACGGCGGCGACGACCTCGGCTCCCCCGCCGCCGACGCGGACCACGTCGGGCTCGGGCAGGGTCTCCAGTACGTGCGGGGCGCGGCCGGTGACCACCTGGAGCTGTACGCCCCGGGCGCGGGCGGCGGTGGCGGCGCGTTCGCAGGCGTGCCGGTCCGCGTCGACGGCGATGACGGCGGCGCCGAGTGCGGCGGCGTCCACGGCGAGGGCTCCGGAGCCGGAGCCGATGTCCCAGACGAGGTCGCCGGTGCGCGGTCCGAGGCGGGCGAGCTGGGCGGCGCGCAGTTGCGCCGACTCCCCTTCTCCCACGTCGATCTGCGGGCGGGCCCAGCCACGGCCGGAGGTCTGGGCCGCGCTCTGGCCGAGGAGCCAGGTGGGGTCGGTGGCGGCGCTCTGGCCGCCGATGACGATGACCACGTTGGGGTCGCGCCAGCTGTGGTCGGCGGCCTTGTCGGAGGTGAGGACCGTCACCTGCTCCTTGTCGGTGCCCAGTTCCTCACAGATGACGAAGGTGCGGTGGACCCCTTCGAGCAGCAGGGCGAGTTCGGCAGGCCCGGCGCCGGGCGAGGTGATGACGGCGACCTTGGGGTGGGCGCGGCAGACGTTGACCGCGCGGCGCAGGGTGAGCCGGTGGGCGACGACCACCTGGGCGTCGTCCCAGGGCATCCCGGCGCGGGCGAAGGCGGCGGCCACGGCGGACACGGCCGGTACGACTTCGACTTCCAGGCCGTGTTCCGGGGCGCGCAGGGCGCGTACGACACCGAAGAACCCGGGGTCGCCGTCGGCGAGGACCACGGCGGTGCCGCGGTGGGCGGCGATCCGGCCGGCGGCGAGGCCCACGCTGCCGAGGCGGATGCGCTCGGCGGTGGGCGGGACTTCGGGGAGCGCGAGGTGGTGGGCGGCGCCGGCCACCAGGGTGGCCGCGGAGAGCGCGGACCGGGCGGCCGCGGTCAGGGGGGAGCCGTCCCAGCCGATCACCGTGACCCGGTCGGCCATCGTCGTCAGTCTCCTGGGGTGGGGGCGGGCGAAGCTTCCATGGGGTCGGGCACGGTGAGACTACCTGGTCATCGGGTCAGTTCCAGTCGGACGACACCGCGTAGCCGTTCGCGTCGGACGGGTGGATCCCGTAGCCGTCGTAACCGCCGGAGCGGTTGTCCGCGTAGCTGTCCGAGTAGTTGTCGGAGTAGTCGTCGGAGTAGCCGTCGGCCTCGTCGTCGAGGTCCTCGGGGACCAGGCCCCAGACGATGAGGTCGCTGCGGGCGTCGGACCAGGAGCCGTCGGGGTTCTGGGTGCGCACTATGCAGGCGCTGCGCAGGACGCCTTCGCTGATGCACCCGATCTTCTGGGCCACCTGCTGGGAGGCGGTGTTGTCGGCGGCGGTGCGCAGTTCGATGCGTTCGAAGCGCTGTTCGCGGAAGAGCCAGCGGGCGACGGCGCACACGGATTCGCTGGCGTAGCCCTCGCCGCGGGCCCAGGGGGCGGTGACGTAGCCGGCTTCGGTGGTGCGGGTGCGCCAGTTGGTGCCCTGGAGGTGGACGATGCCGACGAGGCGGTGGGTGAGGAACTCGGTGACGGCGAAGACGATGCCGCGGCCCTCGGTGCGCTCGGCGTGGGCGGTGCGGGTGGCCCAGGTGAGCGCGTCGGCCCGGGTGTAGGGGTGCGGGACCGAGGTCCAGGCGGTGACGTGCTCGTCGTTCATCATCTCGATGAGCGCGGTGACGTCCTCTTCCTCGAAGGGGCGCAGCACCAGCCGGTCCGTGCTGATGGTGACGTCCGGGAAGGTGGTAGTCATGCGCAGCTCCATGCCTGTGACCTTGGTGCGACCGTGATGCGTTGCGACCGGTGGTGCGGGACCGTTTGTGCGGGCCGTAGGCCACAGCATGCAGCATCGGCCTGGGGATGTGCAGGGCCGGGCTGCCCGGAAGCGGGCAGCGCGCGGCCCCGTACACCGTTGGGGTGTACGGGGCCGGTCGAGCTGGTGGATCAAGAAGCGGATCCGGAAGCGGATCAGGAAGTCGGCTTGCCGAAGGCCGGGATGACCGAGCCCTGGTACTTGTCGTTGATGAACTTCTTGACCTCGTCGGAGTTCAGGAGCTTCGCGAGCTTCTGGATCCGGGGGTCGTCCTGCTTGCCGTTCTTGACCGCGAGGATGTTGGCGTACGGGTTGCCCTCGGCCTTCTCCAGCACGAGCGCGTCCTTGGCCGGGACGAGCTTGGCCTCGATGGCGTAGTTGCCGTTGATGACGGCGGCGTCCACGTCGTTCAGGGCGCGCGGGACCGTGGCGGCCTCCAGCTCCTTGAACTCCAGGCCCTTCTTGTCGGTGATGTCGGACAGCTTGGCGCCGGTTCCGACACCCTCCTTGAGGGTGATGAGCTTGTTCGCGGCGAGCAGCTGGAGCGCGCGGCCCTCGTTGGTGGGGTCGTTGGGGACGGCGATGGTCTGGCCGGCCTTGATGTCGTCGAGGCCCTTGTCCTTCTTGGAGTAGAGGCCCAGCGGCTCCAGGTGCACGTTCACGACGGGCACGATGTCCGTGCCGTTCTTCTTGTTGAAGTCGTTCAGGTACGGCACGTGCTGGAAGTAGTTCGCGTCGACCTGGCCCTGCTGGGTGGCGGTGTTCGGCAGGACGTAGTCCGTGAACTCCTTCACCTCCAGCTTGAGGCCTTCCTTCGCCGCCAGGTTGTCCTTGACGAACTTCAGGATGTCGGCGTGCGGGGTCGGGGAGGCCGCGATGACCAGCGGCTTGCTCTCGTCGACCTTGCCCCCGTCGGCCTTGGTGGAGGACGGGTCCGAGGAGCTGCCGCAGGCGCTCAGGGAGAGCGTCAGCGCGGCGGCGGTGGCGGCGAGGGCGGTGAGCTTGATGTTCTTACGCACGAAGAGTGCCTTTCTTGCTTCTTGCATTGCGGGTGACGGCCCAAGCACGACAAGTGCGGGCTTTTCTTGGGGAAAAAAGTTCTGGATCGTCCGGCTCGGGCCCGGATCAGGCTGTCCGACCCCGGCGCGCGAGGAGGCGTACCACGCCGTCACCGACGAGCTGGATCACCGTGACGAGCAGGATCAGGACCACGACGGTCGCGACCATGAAGCCGGTCTCGAAGCGCTGGAAGCCGTACGTGATGGCCTTGGAGCCGAGGCCTTCGCCGCCGACCGCGCCGGCCATGGCGGAGTAGCCGATCAGGGTGATCACGGTGGTGGTGACGGCCGCGATCAGGGAGGGCAGGGCCTGCGGGAGGAGCACCTTGCCGACGAGGGTCGGGATGCCTCCGCCCATGGACTCGACGGCTTCGACGAGGCCGTGGTCCACCTCGCGGACGGCGGTCTCGACGAGCCGGGCGAAGAAGGGGATGGCGCCGATGGCGAGCGGGACGATCATGGCGGTGGGGCCGATGAAGGTGCCGACGATCGCCGTGGTGACCGGGATCAGGAAGATCAGCAGGATGATGAAGGGCAGCGAGCGGCCCATGTTCACGATCACGCCGAGGACCTTGTTGACCGGGCGGTTCTGGAGCAGGCCGCCCTTGTCGGTGAGGACCAGCAGGATGCCGATGGGCAGGCCGCCGAGGATGGTCACCAGGGTGGACCACAGCACCATGTAGAGGGTGTCGAACGTGCCCTGCGTGAGCAGCGGCTGCATTTCGGACCAGGTCACTTCGCACCTTCCTTGACCAGCTCGGCGAGTTCCGTTTCGGCCTCGACCACGTCCACCTGGAGCCCCTGCTCGCGCAGGAATCCGACGGGCACGACGTTGTCCTCGTAGCGGCCGGGCAGTTCGATGCGCATGCGGCCGACCTGGCGGCCGGAGACGGTGTCCATCGCGGCGCCGAGGATCGAGATGTCGATGTTGTAGGTGCGGGCCAGCTGGGAGATGACCGGCCGGGTCGCGGTCTCGCCGTGGAAGGTGACGTCGATGACCGTGTGCTCCGCGGTGGTCGCGGAACCGGTCAACGGGAACAGTTCGTGGGCGAGCTCGGAGCCGGGGGTGGCCAGCAGCTCGGTGACGGTGCCGGACTCGACGATCCGGCCCTGCTTCATCAGGGCGGCGGAGTCGCAGACGGACTTGACCACGTCCATCTCGTGCGTGATGAGCAGCACGGTCAGCCCGAGCCGGCGGTTGAGGTCGCGCAGCAGCTGGAGGATCTGGCGGGTGGTCTCGGGGTCCAGGGCGCTGGTGGCCTCGTCGGAGAGCAGCACCTTGGGGTCGCCGGCCAGGGCGCGGGCGATGCCGACGCGCTGCTTCTGGCCGCCGGAGAGCTGGCCGGGGTAGGACTTGGCCTTGTCGGAGAGGCCGACGAGGTCGAGGAGTTCGGCGGCTTTGCGGGACCGCTCGCGGCCGGATATCCCCAGGATCTCCAGGGGCAGCTCGATGTTGCCCTGGACGGTGCGCGAGGACAGCAGGTTGAAGTGCTGGAAGACCATGCCGATGCGGCTGCGGGCTTCGCGGAGCTCCTTGCCGGCGCGGCGGCCCCGGCCGGTGAGCGCGGTGAGGTCGACGCCGTCCACGGTCACGGTGCCGGTGGTGGGGCGCTCCAGCAGGTTCACGCAGCGGATCAGGGAGGACTTTCCGGCGCCGCTCTGGCCGATGACTCCGTAGACCTCGCCCTCGCGGACGTGCAGGTCGACGCCGTCCAGGGCGGTGACCTCGCGGCCACGGGACTGGTAGACCTTCGTGAGGCCCGATGTGGTGATCACAGGATTTCCGTCGCTGTCGAGTGCACGGCGCAGCGGGTGCGGGTGCCGGGCACGGGGCAAACATCTGGGGACGCGATACGGGCCGAACCGTCTGAAAACGGCGGTGTCGGCGCGTGCGCGGGGCAGGAGCGATCCGGGTTCACATGGAATGCGGGGCGCGGATGGAGCTCGGCCGGTCTCGCTTCGGGGCGCGAGACATGCGGGGAAGGGGGCCCTCAGAAGGCGCGCATTCGACACATACAACGAGCACCGGGCGTCATCGTCGCCTCGGTCGCAAGGGTGCGGCTGCTCGTCGTGGTCATGGGCCCAGTAAACCAGACGATCCCCGTGACCGATCAAAGGCGTCCGCATAGCGGACGGATTTCGGCCGCATAGCGGACAAGCCCGGTCAGGCCCAATCCTCCGTCTCGACCGTCATCCCATCGGCCCCGACCAGCACGGACACGGCCGAAAGGTCCCGTACGACCACGTCGGCTTCGAGTTCGGCGGCGGTGTGCGTTGTGGTCAAGGCCACCGTCGTCATCCCGGCCGCGCGGCCCGCGGCCAGTCCGGCGGGGGCGTCCTCGAAGACCACGCAGCGGGCCGGGTCCACGCCGAGCCGGGCGGCCGCCAGGAGGAAGGGCTCCGGGTCGGGCTTGCCCCGGGTGATGTCGTCGGCGGCCACCATCTCGGGGAAGTCGATGCCCACCTCGCGCAGCCGCGCCCCGGCGAGCGGCCGGGTGGCCGAGGTGACCACGGCCCATCGGCCGGGCGGCAGCGCGGACAGCAGCTCCTTGGTGCCGGGGAGCAGGACGACCCCGCCGGGCACGTCCTCCACCTCCAGGGCCTCGATCCGGGCGAGGGCCCCGGCCCGGGCCCCCTCGGGGAGCTCGGGGAGGAGGTCCGCGATGATCTCGGCGGCCGGCCGACCGTGCAGTTCGACGGCGGCGAAGGCCTCCTCGGTGATCCCGTACTCCCGGGCCCAGCGGGCCCAGCAGCGGTGCACCGATTCCATCGAGGAGACGAGCGTGCCGTCGTTGTCGAACAGCAGCGCGTCGAAATGCGGGCCGTGCTTCCCTTGCAGCTTTCCGTGCGTCCCTTTCAGCTTCATGCCTTCCAGGAAAGCCCCCGGGCAGGGGTGAGCGCATCGGGTCTTTCGGCCCGTAATACCCTCGCTGCATGCTCGACGCCCTGACGGTCGCCATCGGCGTGGCCGCACTCGCTCTCGCCGCCTGGTGCGGTTTCGCCGCCTGGCGGGACCAGCCGACCAAGGACTGGCACTTCATCGGCATGGCCGTGGTGACCGTACTGGTCCTCGCGCAGCTGGTGGTCGGCCTGGTCCAGCTCGCCCGCGGCGAGAAGCCCGAGCAGGGCACGGTGCTCTTCGTGGCCTACCTGGTGGGCGCCTTCGCCACGATCCCGGCCGCCGGGATGCTCTCGCTGACCGAGCGGACCAAGTGGGGCTCGGTGACGGTGGCCGCGGGCGCGGTCGTCCTCGCGGTGCTCGAAGTACGGCTCTACGACATCTGGGGAAACACCGGTGCCTGACACGAACGCGAACACGGACACGGACAGCGGCACCGGCACCGGCACCACGCCGCCGCCCGCCGAGCGCAAGCGCCTGGTCACCGGGCCGGGGGTGCTGCTGCTCTGGGTCTACGGGGTGATCACGGTCGGCGCGGTCTCGCGCTCGGTCTACCAGATCTCCACCGAGTTCGACCAGGCCCCGCTGCCCTACACGCTGACCGGCCTGGCCGCACTCGTCTACTGCTTCATCACGTACTCGCTGGTGCGCGGCGGGGAGACGGCCCGCAAGGCGGCGAGGATCTGCTGCGCCGCCGAGCTGACCGGCGTACTCGTCGTGGGCACCTGGACCCTGGTGCGTCCGGAGTCCTTCCCCGACTCGACCGTGTGGTCGGACTTCGGGATGGGCTACCTGTTCATTCCGGTGATCCTGCCGATCACCGGAATGCTCTGGCTCCGGGCGAAGCGCTGAACGCCAGGCGCTGACCGCTAGGCGCTGACCGCGAAGTCGGTGGCCTCCTTGGCCTCCTTCTCCAGGATCACCAGGCGTACGCCGTCGGACGCGGTGCGCCCGCCGACCTGGGTGTAGCCGGCCTTGCGGTAGAGGCGCAGGTTCGATTCGCTCTTGTGGCCGGTGAACAGCCGGAAGCGGGTGGTCCCGTCGAGCCCGGAGAGGGCGGCCTCGACCGCCTTCAGGAGCCGGGCGCCGAGGCCGTGGCCCTGGAGCCGGGGGTGGACGCAGAGCTTGGCGATCTTGCCGGTGCCCTCGTCGTCCACGTTGCCGCGCACGGCCCCGACGATCTCGTCGCCGAGCCGTGCCACCAGGACGGTGTCCGAGGCCAGCTCCGCCTTGAGGGAGTCCAGGGATTGGGTGAGCGGCTGGATGAGGTAGTTGCCGTACAGCTCGGCTTCGCTCTGGAACGCCAGGTACTGCAACTTGATGATCTGCTCGGCATCCTCGGCAGTTGCCGCCGAAATGGTCACGCTCATGCCCATGTGCGCATGCCTCCCGCTCACCTGGTGGCCTTTTGGTCTACCGCTCCATTCCCCGCAGGTCGGGAGCCTCAACCTCTACGGCCAGCATTCTGCGCAGACATCCCAGGCAACGGGAACGGACGGGCCCCAAACTTCCTTGTGAGATACCCAACTCTCCTGCGATTTCACGGTAGGTGAGGTCCCTGGGCGAAAGAAGTGCCCTCAGGAGCTCCGGACACCTTCCGGGCAATCGGGCGACCGCCGATCGAAGGGCCCGGTTCTCCTCGCCGTGCAGAAGGGCGTCTTCCGGTTCCGCGCCCGAGCTGGTACCGGCGCCGTCGGCCCCGGAGTGGTGGCGCTGGCCGCCCACGGAGTGCTGGCGGTGGTCGTACGGGACTTCGCGCCGGGCCCGGCGCCGCGCCCGGCGGCCCTCCGCCCGCACCGCCCGGCGCAGCCAGTCCGCCGGCTCCGCGAGGGTGTGCCGGTGCTCCAGCAGCCTGACCCAGACGGCTTGTTCGAGATCGGCGGCGTCCACCCCGGTGCCGGCGGCTTCCGCGGCCGCTTCGGCGGAGAGCAGCGGACGGAGCTTGTCGAGAAGGTCAGCCTTCATCAGGTCCATGCCGGGCGGGACGCGAAGGCCGCGCCGGGCGGTTTCCCCGCCGGGCGCGGCCCACTCGTACGAGAAGCTCTGGCTACGGGTTGACGCCCCGGCCCGGACGGAAGGCCTCGGCCGCGAGGAGTCCGGTGTCGGCCTGGTCGGTGAAAATGCCGTCGATGCCCTGTTCGAAGTACCTCTTGAAGGCGCCGAAGGCATCGCCGTACGCGTTCGGGTCGGTGCCCTTGCGGTACTCGGCCGGCAGGAAGCTGTTCTCGTTGCGCGCGGTGTAGGGGTGCAGGATCAGCCCCTTCGCGTGGGCGTCCGCGACCAGGGTGGTCGGGGCGCCGAGCCTGCCCGCCGCGTCGCGCGGCAGGATCAGGTCCATGGTCGGCCCGATGCCCTGGGCGAAGCCGGCGATCCACTTCAGCCCCTCGGGCTTGACGAGGTCGGCGACCGTACGGGGGTCCTTGGCCAGTTCGAAGTCCCACGGGCGGGTGCCCGCGGCCGAGAGGAGCACGATGCGCGGGGCGGAGACCAGCCGGGAGAGCCGCTGGATGCTGGAGGGCTCGAAGGACTGCAGGAAGAGCGGGGCGCCTCGCCCGTCGCGCCCGTAGCGGCGCAGCAGCTTGGCGAGGGGCTCCTCCAGGCCGAGGCCCAGGGCCCGGAAGTAGCTGGGGTGCTTGGTCTCGACGTGCAGCCAGATCTTCTTCCCGCGCTTGCGGCCCTCGCGGTCGGCCCAGCGGAGCACCTCTTCGAAGGTGGGGACGGACCAGCGTCCGTCGTAGAGCGTGTTGCGCTGGCGGACGGCGGGGATGCGTTCCTTCGCACGCAGGGTCTTCAGCTCGGCGAGGGTGAAGTCCTCGGTGAACCAGCCGGTGACCGCGACCCCGTCGACCGTCTTGGTGGTCTTGCGGGAGGCGAACTCGGCGTGGTCGCCGACGTCCGTGGTGCCGCCGATCTCGTTCTCGTGACGGCACACCAGGTGGCCGTCCTTGGTGGGGACGAGGTCCTGCTCGATCACGTCCGCGCCGAGTTCGAGCGCGAGCTGGTAGGAACCGAACGTGTGCTCCGGCCGGTACCCGGCGGTGCCCCGGTGTCCGATGATCGTCGGCGAAGGCAGGTCCCGGTAGCCTCCGTCACGGCCGTTCGTCGCGGCCGCCGCCGTTCCGGCGCCCACCGTGAGACCGGTTGCGGCGCCGCCCGCCGCCAGGACGGCCGCTCCCAGTACCGTGCGCCGTGCTGCCCCACCCTGCGTCATGAGTGCCACTCCCCATCCGACAAGGGCCGGGATCCCGGGATCTCCGGGTCCTACGGCCCGAATCCGCGTGCCGATGGTAGGCAAGGGGTGGTGGCGGGCGGGGGTGCGCGGGCGGAACATGGCGGAAACGTGCGTCAACACTGCGTATCCACCTCGTGAACCCGATGTGCGATCAGAGCTGACCCACGAGTATCGTCCTCACCTGCACTACCGCCGTGTGGTGGGTGCGAACCGCTTTTCGATGCCGGAGGGCCCACGTTGTTCCGTACGCGCCTGATCAAAGCCACAGTCGGACCCGTCATGCGCCTGATCATCCGCACCCGTGTGGAGGGCATCGAGAACATCCCGGGCACCGGGCCGGTGATTCTGGCGGGCAACCACCTGACCTTCATCGACTCGATGATCCTGCCGCTGGTGTGCGACCGCACGGTCCACTTCATCGGCAAGGACGAGTACGTGACGGGCAAGGGCATCAAGGGCCGGGCCATGGCCTGGTTCTTCACCGGCGCCGGGATGATCCCCGTCGACCGCGACGGGGCCAACGGCGGCGTCGCCGCCCTGATGACCGGCCGCCGCATCCTCGAAGAGGGCAAGATCTTCGGCATCTACCCCGAGGGCACCCGCTCCCCCGACGGCCGCCTCTACCGCGGCCGCACCGGCATCGCCCGCCTGACCCTGATGACCGGCGCGCCCGTCGTCCCCTTCGCGATGATCGGCACCGACAAGCTCCAGCCCGGCGGCGCCGGCATGCCGCGCCCGGGCCGGGTCACCGTCCGGTTCGGCGAGCCGATGGAGTTCTCCCGCTACGAGGGCATGGACCGCGACCGCTACGTGCTGCGCGCCGTCACCGACTCGGTGATGGCCGAGGTCATGCGGCTCTCGGGTCAGGAGTACGTGGACATGTACGCGACCAAGGCCAAGGAAGCCGCGTAGCACTCGTAGCGCCCGTAGCGCTCCTACTGTCGCTGGAGTGACCGGCTGACGCCCGCCGCGGTCGTCGTGGCGAGGACCCAGCCGGTCACGATCAGCAGGTACGACAGCCACTGGTACCAGCCGTCCGGCGCGAAGGCCGCCTCCTGGCCGAAGCCGATGATCGGCAGCATCAGGTCGATCGTGTAGAACACCGCGTTGAACTCCGGGGCCTCCCCCACCTTCAGCGGCCGGGGCGGGTGGAGCTGGTAGGCGATCGTCCCCGTCAGCACCAGTGCCATCAGCCAGCCCGCCGCGCGCAGCGGCCTGAACCCGTATCCGACGGTGGTGTCCTGGAGCAGCCCCCACAGGCGGGCGTGCCGGGGCAGGGTCCGCCGGTGCCGGCGCAGCTTGGCCAGCTGGACGGCGCGCGCGGCCGCCTCGTCGCCCACCGTGCGGTAGGCCGCCGCGAGCTGTTCGTAGGCGTACGGGAGGTAGCCCGCCGCCTCGCGTTCCAGTGCGGGCAGCCGCTGTTCGGCGGGCAGGTGCGGGATGAGGGTGCGGTAGGTGAGGCCGTCGAAGCGGATCTCCTGCGGCAGGGTGACGGGCGTGACGTGCAGCATGTCGACGTGGGAGCGGCGCAGGTTGACCGCGCCCTGGATGGTCGGGCAGGAGCGCAGCCAGACTTCGCCGACCGCGCAGCTGGAGGCGCGCAGGGCGACGCCGCCCGGGTTGATGAGCCGGGCGTAGGCGAGGTTGAGCTGGCCGGGTATCCGGGATCCGGTGAGGTTGACCCGGCCGCGCAGCTCGGCGCGCATGGCCCGCAGGTCCGTGCCGACGGTGAGGGTCTCGGCGTGCAGGGCCGTGCTGCCGGGGGCGAGGAGGCGGGCGTCGTCGAGGTTGATCTGGCCGCCGACGGTGGTGCCGTTGATGCGCGTCTGGCCGTGGACGGTGAGCTCCATGGCGATGACGTCGGTGCCGATGTCGGCGTGGTTGAACTGGAGTACGGGCTCCCGCGGCTCGTCCGGGTCCTCTTCGCCGGTCACGGGCGTGCCGATGACCGCGCGGCGGATGAAGAGCCCGCCGGCTATCCGGGCACCGGCGAGCCGGACGGGGCCGGTGATGGTGCAGCAGGACAGCTTGAGCGCGACGTCTACGCGGACGGCGTCGGCGGTCAGGCCGGGAAGCGTGGAGTCGTTGGCCACGAAGGTCCGCAACTGGGCCCCGTAGAGCATGGGCTTGCGTTCGAACCAGCAGGCGCGCAACCGGATCGGGTGCTCCACGACGGCGTACTTGAGGTTCAGCTTGCCGGTGATCCGGGCGCCCCGGACGTTGAGTCCGGCGACCTGCCCCTCGGCGGTGGGGCCGCCCAGCAGCAGCGCGGTGAGGACCTCGGCGCGTACGGTCCGCTCGGGCCCCCAGTCGGCGCCGGCGGAGCCGTTCTCCCCCGGTGCCTCCAGGAAGTCGACGCCCTCACCGCGGGGGAAGGCGTCCCATACGCGGCGTTCGGCCGGGGTCAGATCGGTGATCTCCATCGCCGGGATGGTGTCCTGTGCGTCGACGGACTGTCAACTCCGCTCCGGACACCACCCCTTGGCGTGAACGTCAGTGCTCGATGCCGTCCTGGAGCTCCTGGCCCTTGAGGAGGAACCAGGCGGCCACCGCGGTGGCCAGCAGGACGGCCGCGCCGACGCCGGAGGCCAGCCTCAGGCCGTCCACGAAGGCGTCCTGGGCAGCGCCGACCATCCGGTGCGCGGTCTCCGGGTCCAGCGACTTGGCGGCTTCGACGGCGCCGCCGAGGGATTCGTGGGCGGCGTCGGCCACGGCTGCGGAGACGGAGGCCGGGGCGGTGAAGCTCTGGTAGACGCCGGTGACGACCGAGCCGAGCAGGGCGATGCCGAGGGCGGCGCCGAGTTCGTACGCGGTCTCGGAGACGGCCGAGGCCGAACCGGCCTGCTCCTTGGGCACGCTGGAGAGGATCACGTCGGCGGTGACGGTGAAGGAGAACCCGGCGCCGAGTCCGACGATGAGCAGGGCCGCGCCGAGCAGCGGGTAGCCGGTCTCCTTGTGGATGACGGTGAGCGCGGCCAGGGCGATGCCGATGGCCGCGAGGCCTCCGGTCACGATGGCCCGTACCCCGTACTTGCGGGCGTACGTGCCCGCGACCAGGCCGGTGACCACCGCGCCGATGGCGGCGGGCAGTTCGGCCAGGCCGGCTTCGAGCGGCTGGCGGCCCTGGACGAGCTGGAGGAACTGCGAGAGGAAGAAGACCAGCCCGGACAGTCCGAAGACGGTGAGCAGGTCGGCGAGGACCGCGCCGGAGAAGCCGCGGTGCCTGAAGAGCCGCATGTCGAGGAGCGGGGCGGTCAGGGTGAACTGACGGCGTACGAAGGTGTAGAGCGCGCCCGCTCCGATGGCGGCGGCCGCCCACACCTCCCAGCCCATGCCGTGCGTGGCGACCTGCTTGACGGCGTAGACGACGCCGATGATGCCGACGAGGGAGAGGCCGACGCTGAGCAGGTCCCAGGGGCCCGAGACCGGGTTCTTGGACTCGGGCAGCAGCTTGATGCCGACGATGACCAGGACGATCATCACGGGGAGGTTGATGAGGAAGACCGAACCCCACCAGAAGTGCTGGAGCAGGGCTCCGCCGACGACCGGGCCCACGGCCGCACCGGCGGAGGCGGTGGCGCCCCAGATGCCGATGGCGAGGCTGCGCTCCTTGGGGTCGTGGAAGATGTTGCGGATCAGCGCGAGGGTGGACGGCATCAGGGTCGCGCCGGCCACGCCGAGCAGGGCGCGGGCGACGATCATCATCTCGGGGCTGGTCGCGTAGGCGTTCAGGACCGAGACGGCGCCGAAGGCGGTCGCGCCGACGAGCAGGAGCTTCTTGCGGCCGATGCGGTCGCCGAGGGAGCCCATGGAGACGAGCAGACCGGCGATGACGAAGGAGTAGATGTCGCCGATCCACAGCAGCTGGGTGCCGGACGGCTTGAGGTCCTCGCTGAGGGAGGGCGTGGCGAGACCGAGCACGGTGGCGTCGACCGCGACCAGCAGGACGGCCAGGACGAGCACGGAGAGCGCCAGCCAGCGCCCTCGCCTCTTCCCCTCCGCCCCCTTCACCTGCGTCAGCTGTTCGATTCGGCTCATTTCTCCACACTCCGTCTTGCGCCACCGAGCAGCAACTCGGTGATCATGTACTGAAAGTCCTTGGTCGCGACCCGGCCGTCCATGACGGCCCAGGCGCAGGTGCCGACGAGGCCGAAGAAGGCCTCGGTGAGCCATGCGGGGCTCAGATCGATCCGGATGTCGCCCTCTTGCTGGCCGCGCCGGAAGAGGTCGCCGACGCGGGCGTCGAGCCGGGCCCAGCCCTCGTTGACCTGGTCGCCCTCGAAGAGCTGGTTCTCGGTGACGAGGAAGGCCAGCAGCTCGCCGTTGGGCTCCGCCTCGGCGACGAGGCGCTTGAGCGCCTCCGGGGCCGGCCCCTCGCCGAGGCGGGCGTTGTCGAACGCCGCCTCGAACTCCCGGATGCCGAGCTCTTCGAGCGCCCGCACGAGGGCGTCGCGCCCGGCGAAGTGCCGGTGGAGGGTCGCGCGGCCGATGCCCGCCGCCCTCGCGACCTCGTCCATCGTGGCGGTCGATTTACGGGAGAGCAGGGCGGCGGCGGCGCGGAGCACCTGATCACGATCCATGGCCATGAGACGAGCATACCCCGAATGAGACGTCGCTGTCTCATTGAATAAATGAGCTGCCCTTACCGGCCCCGAAAGGAATCCTGCCGAAATGAATCCGAAGCCGATGCGGGTCTGACTGAATCCGGGCCACGGCGCGGAGCTGCTCGCGCTCGCGGACTCGTACGACCTCGTCTGGGCGACCACCTGGAAGGACGAGGCGGATCGGCCTGGTCCGGGCCGACTTCGACGCGCTGGCGGACTGGGCGGCGTAACGCCGCAGGGGCGGCCGGGGCCCGAAGGCTCCGACCGCCCCTGCGGACGCGGCGGACTACTGCTTGTGGGTCGCCCAGGCGTGCTGGATGACCAGGTCGGCCTTGAGCTCCGTGAGCTGGACGGCGACCGCCGACGGGGCGGTGCCGCCGCGGCCGTCGCGGGAGGCCAGCGCGCCCTTGACGTTGAGGACCGTACGGACCTCCGGGGTCAGGTGCTCCGAGATCTTCGCGAACTGCTCGTCGGTGAGCTCGTCGAGCTCGATGCCGAGCCCCTCGCACTCCTTGACGCACTCGCCCGCGACCTCGTGCGCCACCCGGAACGGCACGCCCTGCTTGACCAGCCACTCGGCGATGTCGGTGGCGAGCGAGAAGCCGGCCGGAGCCAGCTCCTCCATCCGCTCCCGGTTGACCGTGAGGGTCGCCATCATGCCGGTGAAGGCGGGGAGCAGGACCTCAAGGGTGTCGCAGGAGTCGAAGACCGGCTCCTTGTCCTCCTGGAGGTCGCGGTTGTAGGCCAGCGGAAGGGCCTTCAGCGTGGCCAGCAGGCCCGTCAGGTTGCCGATGAGGCGCCCCGACTTGCCCCGCGCCAGCTCCGCGATGTCCGGGTTCTTCTTCTGCGGCATGATCGACGACCCGGTGGAGAAGGCGTCGTGCAGGGTCACGAAGGAGAACTCCTTCGTGTTCCAGATGATGATCTCCTCCGCGATCCGGGACAGGTTGATCCCGATCATCGCGGTGATGAAGGCGAACTCGGCGACGAAGTCGCGCGAGGCCGTCCCGTCGATGGAGTTGCCGACCGAGCCGCGTTCGAAGCCCAGTTCGGCGGCGACCGCCTCCGGGTCCAGGCCGAGCGAGGACCCCGCCAGGGCGCCCGAGCCGTACGGGGAGACCGCGGTCCGGGTGTCCCACTGGCGCAGCCGCTCCGCGTCCCGGGACAGCGACTGCACGTGGGCCAGTACGTGGTGGGCGAACAGCACCGGCTGCGCGTGCTGGAGGTGCGTGCGGCCCGGCATGGCCACGTCGGCGTGCACCTCGGCCAGGCCGACCAGCGCGTCCTGGAGATCGGCGATCAGTCCGCCGATGGTCCGGGCGTGGTCGCGCAGGTACATCCGGAAGAGGGTGGCGACCTGGTCGTTGCGGGACCGGCCGGCACGCAGCTTGCCGCCGAGGTCGGCGCCGAGCCGCTCCAGCAGACCGCGTTCCAGGGCGGTGTGGACGTCCTCGTCGGCGATGGTGCCGACGAAGGAGCCGTCCGCCACATCGGCTTCGAGCCGGTCCAGGCCGTCGATCATGCGGTCGAGCTCTTCGGCCGTGAGCAGGCCCGCCTTGGCGAGCACGCGCGCGTGGGCACGGGAGCCGGCGATGTCGTACGGCGCGAGGCGCCAGTCGAAGTGGACCGACGCGGACAGCTTCGCGAGGGCCTCGGCGGGACCGTCGGCGAACCGGCCGCCCCAGAGCCGGACGTCACCACCGTTGTTGCTGCTCACAGCTACTGCTCCTCATGACTGCATGACTTTGGATGTGCGTCGGCCTCCCCGCCGCGGAGGTAACGGGGAGGCCGTTTGTACAGCGTGTGGGATCAGGCGAGGTCGCGGCGCGCCGCGATCTTCGCGGACAGACCGAAGATCTCGATGAAGCCCTGGGCCTTCGACTGGTCGAAGGTGTCGCCCGAGTCGTAGGTCGCGAGGTTGAAGTCGTACAGCGACTCCTCGGACTTGCGGCCGGTGACGACGGCGCGGCCGCCGTGCAGGGTCATCCGGATGTCACCGGTGACGTGCTGGTTGGCCTCGTTGATGAAGCCGTCCAGCGCCCGCTTCAGCGGGGAGAACCACAGGCCGTCGTAGACCATCTCGCCCCAGCGCTGCTCGACCTGCCGCTTGTAGCGGGCCAGCTCGCGCTCGACGGTGACGTTCTCCAGCTCCTGGTGGGCGGTGATCAGGGCGATCGCGCCGGGAGCCTCGTACACCTCACGGGACTTGATGCCGACGAGGCGGTCCTCGACGATGTCGATCCGGCCGATGCCCTGGGCGCCGGCGCGGTCGTTGAGCTGCTGGATCGCCTGGAGCACGGTGACGGGCTTGCCGTCGATGGCGACCGGGACGCCCTCCTTGAAGGAGATGACGACCTCGTCGGCCTCGCGCGGCAGGGCCGGGTTCGAGGTGTACTCGTAGATGTCCTCGATCGGCGCGTTCCAGATGTCCTCCAGGAAGCCCGTCTCGACGGCGCGCCCGAAGACGTTCTGGTCGATGGAGTACGGGGACTTCTTGGTGGTGGCGATCGGCAGGTTCGCCTTCTCGGCGAAGGCGATGGCCTTGTCCCGGGTCATCGCGTAGTCGCGGACCGGCGCGATGCACTTGAGGTCCGGGGCGAGGGCGACGATGCCCGCCTCGAAGCGGACCTGGTCGTTGCCCTTGCCGGTGCAGCCGTGGGCGACGGTCGTGGCGCCGTGCTTCTTGGCGGCGGCGACCAGGTGCTTGACGATGGCCGGCCGGGAAAGGGCCGAGACCAGCGGGTAGCGGTCCATGTAGAGGGCGTTCGCCTTGATCGCCGGGAGGCAGTACTCATTGGCGAACTCGTCAGAGGCGTCGGCGACCTCGGCCTCGACCGCACCGCAGTCGAGCGCGCGCTTGCGGATGACGTCCAGGTCCTCGCCGCCCTGGCCGACGTCCACGGCAACGGCGATGACCTCGGCGCCCGTCTCCTCGGCGATCCAGCCGATGGCGACGGAGGTGTCCAGGCCGCCCGAGTAGGCGAGTACGACGCGCTCGGTCACGGGTTTCTCCTTACGGTGCATTCAACGACAGGCATAACTATGCACTACTCCGTATGTTTCGTCAATTGCGCCCCGCCGACCCAGCTGACCAGCACGTATATCGGAGGCGCCGGCCGCCCACGGCCGCCTACCATCGGCGGAGGACTCGGGGAGGGGCACCATGGGAGCCGGTGTACGGCGGGACGTTCTGTGGGGCCAGGGGGCCGCGGTGGACCTGCTGAAGGGGCGCGAGCGGGCCCCCGTCTCCCGCCTGCTCGCCCAGAGCGGGCCCGAGGCCTGGACCTCCTTCGACGAGGAGGTGCGCCGCATCGGCCGCCGCTCCTGCGAACCGCTGCGCGGCAAGCGGATCGAGGCCCGGCTGTGCGACCCCGACGGGCGGGTCCGCGCGTCCGCCCTCCACGCGTGGTGGCTCCCGCCGCTCGAACTCCTCCTGCTCACGTGGGTCGCCTGGATCCCGCCGGTGCGCCGACGCATCCGGCTGGTGCTCCACCGGGCCGCCGCCACGTACCCGCCGATCGAACTCGTCCTGATCCGGTGTGCCGACTGGGCCCCGCCGGTCCGCGGGCGCGCCCGGCGGGTGCTCGGCCGGATGGTGGCCAAGAACCCCGTCGAGTGGCTGGTCCACCTCACCCCGCTCGTCCTGCGACTGGGCCGGCGCGAGCACGGAGCCTGGGCGGTGGAGCAGCTGGAGGCCGCCCTGACCGGCCGCTACTCCCTCCTCGCCGCGTGGTGGCGCCCCGGGCGGCCCTCGACGACCTGGAGCTGGAACTCGCTGACCCCGGCCCAGCGCACGGACATCCTGGACCGCCTGTGCGAGCGGCCCGACCTGCCGACCCGGCGGTTCGCCGCCCGGCTGTCCGTGGAGACCGGCCGGCTGGGCGTACGGGAGCTCGCGCTGCTGGCCGCCTGCGAACTGGATCCGGCCACGGCCCGGCTGTGGACCGACGCCGCGCTGCGGGCCATGGCTGCCGACGGGCCGGACCACGCGGCGGTCGACGCCCTGCTGACGGGGCGCCTCCCGATGGTCCGCGCCAGCGGGGTCACCGCCCTGCGCGGAGCCGGGCGGGCGGCCGAGGCCGAGCGGTACCTCACCGACCGGTCCGGCCTCGTACGGGCCTGCGCGCGCTGGCTGGTCAAGCAGGACGGCGGGGACCCGTACGAGCACTGCCTCGACCTGGTCACGGCCCCCGGGCCGATCTCCCCGCACGCGGTGACCGGCTTCGCCGAGTGCGCGAAGCACGCGGACGCACCGCTGCTGCACCACCTGCTCGGTCACCCCTCCGGCCCGGTGCGGGCCGCCGCCGTGGCCGGGCTGCGCCGGCTGGACGACGCCACCGACGACGCGCTCCTGATCCCCCTGCTGGACGACCCCTCGGCCTCGGTGGCCCGCGAGGCCTGCCTGAGCCTGCTCCAGGTGACGGAGCGGCTGGACCACCGTCACCTGGCCGAGCGCATCCGGCCCGAACGGCCCGTGCACGTGCGCCGGGCCGCCTTCCGGCTGCTGCGCGCACGGGGCGGGATCCATGAGCTGCGGGCCGCGGTGACCCTGTCGAAGGACCCCGACCCGTTCCTGCGCCGGGCGGCCCAGGGGATCGTGATCGGCTGGGACTGGCAATTCACCTGGCGCACCGGAGAGGCGGACCTCCCCGAACTGGCCTCACTGCTCACGCGCTCGGAGCACTTCCTCCACAAACCCGGCATACGGCTGCACCGCTCCCGGCTCGGTCTCACCGACTGAAATTCCCGCCGTCGGCCCCGGCGCACGATGGATAATCCGATCATGGGAAAGCTTTACGAACGTATCGACGGCCGGCTGCGCAAGTTCATCGAGGAGCAGCCGATCTTCTTCACCGCGACCGCCCCGCTGTCCGGTGACGGGCACATCAACCTCTCCCCCAAGGGCCGCGCCGGGACCCTCGTCGTCATCGACGAGCAGACCCTCGCCTACCTGGACTTCGGCGGCAGCGGCGCCGAGACCATCGCCCACGTCCGCGAGAACGGCCGCATCACGCTGATGTGGTGCGCGTTCAGCGGGCCGCCGAACATCGTGCGCATCCACGGTGAGGGCGAGGCCGTCTTCCGTGACGACCCGCGCTGGGACGGGCTGGTCGAGCTGTTCGGGGAGGCCGACGGGCCGGCGGCGCGCGCCGTCATCCTCGTCAAGGCCCGCCGGATCGCGGACGTGTGCGGCTACGCCATCCCGTTCATGGAGTACCAGGGCGAGCGCACCCTCCACGCGGAGTACTTCGGCCGCAAGACGGACGAGGAGTTCAACGAGTACTGCGAGAAGAAGGAGTTCATCGGGGTGAGCGTCGACGGCCTGCCTGCGCTGCCGCTGCCCCTTCCGCCCCGTACCGTCTGAGATGTGCTGCGTACCGCGCTCCTCGTCGCCTCACTGACCGTCACCACCCTGATCCCGCAAGGCCCCCACGGCTCCCCGCCGCTGGCCGCCCTGCTCGCGGACACCGGCGGCGGCAGCCAGCTGATCACCGCGGTGGCCCCCGCGCCGGGCTCCACTACGGGACGGGTGACCTGGTGGGACCGGCGGGCGGGGCGCTGGTACGAGGCCGGCGGCGCGCCGGCCCGCTTCGGGGCGAAGGGCCTGACCGAGGGTGCGACCCGCACCCAGGGCACGGACACCACCCCGGCCGGCCTGTACGCGCTCCCGTACGCCTTCGGCATCGCCCACGCCCCGGCCGGGACCGAGGTCGGCTACCGGCGGGTGACTCCCGCCTCCTGGTGGTGCCAGGACAACGCCTCGGGCAGCTACAACCGCTGGGTGGAGCCGCTGCCCGCGGACTGCGCGCCGGGCGAGGCCGAGCACCTGGCCGGGTACGCCGCGCAGTACGCGCACGCGCTGGTCATCGCCTTCAACTACGACCGGCCGGTACGGGGCCGGGGCGCGGGCATCTTCCTGCACGTCAACGGCAAGGGCGCGACGGCCGGCTGCGTCTCGGTCCCGGAGCGGGCCATGCGGGAGATCCTGCGCTGGGCGAACCCGCGCAGGCACCCGCACATCGCGATCGGCACGGAGTCGGGGGACCTGGCGGTCACCCGCTACTGAGGGCGCCGGGTCGGCTCTGGCGGCTCCGGGTCAGCTCTCCTTCTGGGCCAGCCGCAGCAGGTGGTCGGCCAGCGCCTGGCCGCCCGCCGGGTCGCGGCTGATCAGCATCAGTGTGTCGTCGCCCGCGATCGTGCCGAGGATCGCCTGGAGTTCGGCCTGGTCGATCGCCGAGGCGAGGAACTGGGCCGCACCCGGCGGGGTGCGCAGGACCACGAGGTTCGCGGAGGCCTCCGCCGAGATCAGCAGTTCCCCGGAGAGGCGCCGCATGCGCTCCTCCTTCGCCGACTCGCCCAGCGGTGCCTGCGGGGTGCGGAAACCGCCCTCGCTGGGGACCGCGTAGATCAGCTCGCCGCCCGTGTTGCGGATCTTCACCGCACCGAGCTCGTCGAGGTCGCGGCTGAGCGTCGCCTGGGTGACGCTCAGCCCGTCGTCGGCGAGCAGCTTGGCCAGCTGGCTCTGGGAGCGGACCGGCTGCCGGTTGAGGATGTCCACGATCCTGCGGTGGCGGGCCGTGCGAGTCTGCGGAACGGACTGCCCGTTTCCTTCGTGTTCCTGCGCCTGACTCATCGTCGTCCCATTCCCCGATTGATCATCCGTCCACGTCCGCGGCGGCCTTCGCCGCGTCCAGCACTCCGGGCAGGGCCTGGAGGAACGCGTCCGCCTCGGCCTCGGTGAGCACGTACGGGGGCATGAGCCGTACGACGTCGGGGGCGGGCGCGTTGACCAGGAAGCCGGCGTCCTGAGCCGCGCGCTGCACCTGCGGTGCGAGCGGCTCGGTCAGCACGATACCCAGCAGAAGCCCCGCACCACGGACATGCGAGACGAGCGGGTGTGCGAATCCTTCGATTCCGCTCCGCAGGTGCTCCCCGAGCTCCTTGACCCGGCCGAGGAGCCCCTCGGCCGCGATGGTGTCGATGACGGCGAGGCCGGCGGCGCAGGCGACCGGGTTGCCGCCGAAGGTGGTGCCGTGCTGGCCGGGCTGGAGCAGGCCGGCGGCCGGGCCGAAGGCGGCCACGGCCCCGATCGGCAGTCCGCCGCCGAGACCCTTCGCGAGCGTGACGAGGTCGGGCTCGACGCCCTCGTGGGCCTGGTGCTCGAACCACTGGCCGCAGCGCCCGATGCCGGTCTGCACCTCGTCGAGGACGAGCAGGGTGCCGGTGGCGCGGGTGATCTCGCGGGCGGCCGTCAGATAGCCGGCGGGCGGTACGACCACACCGTTCTCGCCCTGGATCGGCTCGATGATCACGAGCGCGGTCTCTTCGGTGACGGCGGCCCGCAGGGCCTCCACATCACCGTACGGGACGTGCGTGACATCGCCGGGCAGGGGCAGGAAGGGGTCCTGCTTCTTGGGCTGGCCGGTGAGCGCGAGGGCGCCCATGGTGCGGCCGTGGAAGCCGCCGTCGGTGGCGACCATGTGGGTCCGCCCGGTCAGCCGGCCGATCTTGAAGGCGGCCTCGACGGCCTCGGCGCCCGAGTTGCAGAAGAAGATCCTGCCCTCGCGGCCGAAGAGCTGGAGCAGCCGCTCGCCGAGCGCGAGGACCGGCTCGGAGGCGTAGAGGTTGGATACGTGGCCGAGGGTGGAGACCTGCTCGGTCACGGCGGAGACGATCGCCGGGTGGGCGTGGCCGAGGGCGTTGACCGCGATGCCGCCGACGAAGTCGGTGTACTGCTTGCCGTCCGCGTCCCAGACCTGGGCGCCGGCGCCGCGTACGAGGGCCAGCGCGGGGGTGCCGTAATTGTTGGTCAGCGCGCCCTGCCAGCGGGCCGCGTAGTGCTGGTTGCCGGTGGCCTGGCCGCTGGTCTCCTGGGTGGCGGTCATGCGGGGTCCCCTCCCTGTGCGTCGGGCACGACCATCGTGCCGATTCCCTCGTCCGTGAAGATCTCCAGCAGGATCGAGTGCTGGACCCGGCCGTCGATCACCCGGGCGGTGGTCACCCCGCTGCGGACGGCGTGCAGGCAGCCCTCCATCTTCGGGACCATCCCGCTCGACAGCTCGGGGAGCAGCTTCTCCAGCTCGCTGACGGTGAGCCGGCTGATGACCTCGTCGCTGTTGGGCCAGTCCGCGTAGAGCCCCTCCACGTCGGTGAGGACCATCAGCGTCTCGGCGCCGAGCGCGGCGGCGAGCGCCGCGGCGGCGGTGTCGGCGTTCACGTTGTACACGTGGTGGTCGTCGGCGCTGCGCGCGATGGAGGAGATGACCGGGATCCGGCCGTCCGCCAGCAGGGCCTCGATCGCGCCCGTGTCGATGGCGGTGATCTCGCCGACCCGCCCGATGTCCACGAGCTCGCCCTCGATCTCGGGGGTGTGCTTGGTGGCGGTGATGGTGTGGGCGTCCTCGCCGGTCATGCCCACGGCGAGCGGCCCGTGCTGGTTGAGCAGCCCGACCAGCTCGCGCTGGACCTGCCCCGCCAGGACCATCCGTACGACGTCCATGGCCTCCGGCGTGGTGACGCGCAGACCCGCCTTGAACTCGCTGACCAGGCCCTGCTTGTCCAGCTGGGCGTTGATCTGCGGGCCGCCGCCGTGCACGACGACCGGCTTGAGGCCGGCCTGGCGCAGGAAGACCACGTCCTGGGCGAAGGCCGCCTTCAGCTCCTCGTCGATCATGGCGTTGCCGCCGAACTTGATGACGACGATCTTGCCGTTGTGGCGGGTCAGCCAGGGCAGGGCCTCGATGAGGATCTGGGCCTTGGGCAGCGCGGTGTGCTTGCGTGCGGTGCTCATGACGAGTACGCGCTGTTCTCGTGGACGTACTCGGCCGTCAGGTCGTTGGCCCAGATGACCGCGGACTCGGAGCCGGTGGACAGGTCGGCGGTGATGCGCACCTCGCGGTCCTTCATGCTCACCAGGTCGCGGTCCTCGCCGACCGAGCCGTTCTTGCAGACCCAGACGCCGTTGATGGCCACATTGAGCCGGTCCGGGTCGAAGGCTGCCTTCGTGGTGCCGATCGCGGACAGGACGCGGCCCCAGTTCGGGTCCTCGCCGTGGATGGCGCACTTGAGCAGGTTGTTCCGGGCGATGGACCGGCCGACCTCGACCGCGTCCTCCTCGGTGGCCGCGCCGATGACCTCGATGCGGATGTCCTTGCTGGCGCCCTCGGCGTCGCCGATCAGCTGGCGGGCCAGGTCGTCGCAGACGGTGCGTACGGCTTCCGCGAAGGCCCCGTACTCCGGCACCTGGCCGGACGCGCCGGAGGCGAGCAGCAGCACGGTGTCGTTGGTGGACATGCAGCCGTCGGAGTCGACCCGGTCGAAGGTGGTGCGGGTCGCGGAGCGCAGCGCCTTGTCGAGGGTGGCACTGTCCAGGTCGGCGTCGGTGGTGAGGACGACGAGCATGGTGGCCAGGCCCGGGGCGAGCATGCCCGCGCCCTTGGCCATGCCGCCGACCGTCCAGCCGTCCTGGCTGACCGTGGCGGTCTTGTGCACGGTGTCGGTGGTCTTGATGGCGATGGCGGCGGCCTCGCCGCCGTCGGCGGAGAGCGCGGCGACCGCGGTGTCGACACCGGGGAGCAGCTTGTCCATGGGGAGCAGTACGCCGATCAGGCCGGTGGACGCGACGGCGACCTCACCGGCGTTGACCTCTCCGCCGAGGGCCGCGGCGACCTTCTCGGCGGTGGCGTGGGTGTCCTGGAAGCCCTTGGGGCCGGTGCAGGCGTTGGCGCCGCCGGAGTTCAGGACCACCGCGCTGACGGCGGCACCCCGGAGCACCTGCTCGGACCAGTGGACGGGCGCGGCCTTGACACGGTTGGAGGTGAAGACGCCGGCGGCGGCCAGACGCGGGCCGTTGTTGACGACGAGTGCGAGGTCCGGGTTGCCGTTCGCCTTGATCCCGGCGGCGATGCCCGCGGCCGTGAATCCCTGTGCTGCCGTGACGCTCACGGTGCGACTCCGATCGTGGAAAGACCCAGGCCCTCGTGGAGGCCGAGGGCGATGTTCATGCTCTGGACAGCGCCGCCGGCGGTGCCCTTGGTGAGGTTGTCGATGGCGCTGATCGCGATGATCCGCTGGGCGGCCTCGTCGTACGCGACCTGGATGTGAACGGCGTTGGAACCGTAGACGGAGGCGGTCGCCGGCCACTGCCCCTCGGGCAACAAGTGTACGAAGGGCTCGTCGGCGTACGCCTTCTCGTACGCGGCGCGGACCGCGTCGGCGGTGGTGCCGGGGAGCGCCTTCGCGGAGCAGGTGGCGAGGATGCCGCGCGGCATGGGCGCCAGCATCGGCGTGAACGAGACGGAGACCCGCTCACCCGCGAGGGGGCTGAGGTTCTGCACCATCTCGGGGGTGTGGCGGTGGCCGCCGCCGACCCCGTACGGGCTCATGGAGCCCATGACCTCGGAGCCGAGCAGGTTCGGCTTGAGCGCCTTGCCGGCGCCGGAGGTGCCGGTGGCGGCGACGATCACGGCCTCGGGCTCGGCGAGCTGTGCGGCGTAGGCGGGGAAGAGCGCGAGCGAGACGGCGGTCGGGTAGCACCCGGGCACGGCGATGCGCTTGCTGCCCGCCAGCGCGGCGCGGGCTCCCGGCAGCTCGGGGAGGCCGTAGGGCCAGGTCCCGGCGTGCGGGGCCCCGTAGAACTTGTCCCAGTCGGCGGAGTCCTTGAGCCGGTGGTCGGCGCCCATGTCCACGACGAGGACGTCCTCGCCGAGCTGGGCGGCGACGGCGGCGGACTGCCCGTGGGGCAGCGCCAGGAAGACGACATCGTGCCCGGCGAGCACCTCGGGCGTGGTCGCCTCCAGGGTCCGCCCGGCCAGCGGCACCAGGTGCGGCTGGAGCGAGCCGAGCAGTTGCCCGGCGTTGGAGTTCGCGGTCAGCGCGCCGATCTCGACCTCGGGGTGGGCCAGGAGCAGACGCAGCACTTCTCCGCCCGCGTATCCACTCGCACCGGCCACCGCTACACGTACCACCATCGGACCCTCCTCCTCGATGGCATGACTATACGTATCTCCGCAGTTTTATGCAAAGACTTCCGCTCTTATCCCCACTCTCCGGCAGAACCGGGAGCGCGGCGCTACAAAGCGGTGTCGGGGAGGGCTGCCGAGGGCCCGGCCGGCCGGGGGTTCCTGACCGGGCGCGTGAGGATCTTGGACACGCAGGCCGGGATGGCGGCGCCCGCCTCGTGGGAACGGGCCCGGTAGGCGCTGGGGCTCTCGCCGACCAGCTCGGTGAAGCGGGAGCTGAACGACCCCAGCGAGGTACAGCCGACCGCGAAGCAGACCTCGGTGACCGTCAGGTCGCCCCGGCGCAGCAGCGCCTTGGCCCGCTCGACGCGGCGGGTCATCAGGTAGCTGTACGGGGTCTCGCCGAAGGCCGCGCGGAAACTCCGCGAGAAGTGCCCCGCCGACATGAGGGCGATGTCCGCCAGCGCCGCGACGTCCAGCGGGCTCGCGTAGTCGCGGTCCATGGCATCGCGGGCACGGCGCAGCCGTACCAGATCCTCAAGCATCACGTGCACCAGCATGGCACGGCAGGGGTGGCGGACGGAGGCCGTCCGGTAGCGCGAAAAACCGGGCCCCGCACAGGGGCCCGGTTCAGGGGAACAGCGGGAGCGGGGCTACTTCTCGCCCTTCTCCGCCTTCTCCGCCTTCTCGGCCTGCATCTGCTTGATGCGGACGGTCTCCTTGCGGACATCGGCCTGGATGGCGCGCTCCTTGGCGAGCCACTCGGGCGCCTCCGCCTTCAGGGCCTCGATCTGCTCGGTGGTGAGCGCCTCGGTGACACCGCCGCGCGCCAGGCCGGAGATGGAGATCCCGAGCTTCGCCGCGACCACCGGACGGGGGTGCGGGCCGTTGTTCCGGAGGTCCTGCAGCCACTGGGGCGGCTCGGCCTGGAGGGCGGCCAGCTCGGTGCGCGAGACGACACCCTCCTGGAACTCTGCGGGGGTGGCCTCTAGGTACACACCCAGCTTCTTCGCCGCGGTCGCGGGCTTCATGGTCTGGGCGTTCTGCTGCGACGTCATGGTGTCAAGGGTATAGAGCGTGTGCGCCCCCTCCGACCACGGCCGGTAATCTGGCCGGGTGACAGACACCCGGACACCCCCGTCGTTCCAGCTCGCGTACGTACCCGGGGTGACGCCCACCAAGTGGGTCCGGGTCTGGAAGGAGCGGCTGCCCGACGTCCCGCTGACCCTGGTCCAGATCACTCCCGCCGAAGCCCCCGCCCTGCTGCGGGAGCGCGGCGCCGACGCCGGATTCGTCCGGCTGCCGATCGACCGTACGGGCCTCAGCGCGATCCCGCTCTACACCGAGACCACGGTCGTCGTGATCCCCAAGGACCACCTCCTGGCGGCGGCCGAGGAGGTCCCGCTCGCGGATCTGGCCGACGAGATCGTGCTCCACCCCCTCGACGACACCCTCGACTGGGAGCAGCTGCCGGGCAAGCCCGCGCTGCAGCGCCCCGAGACCACCGCCGACGCGATCGAGCTGGTGGCGGCGGGGATCGGGGTGCTCGCCGTACCGCAGTCGCTCGCGCGTCTGCACCACCGCAAGGACCTGACGTACCGCACGCTCCTCGACGCCCCCGCCTCGCGCGTCGCGCTGTCCTGGGCCGAGGAGGACGAGACCCCCGACCTGGTGGAGGAGTTCATCGGGATCGTGCGCGGGCGGACGGTCAACAGCTCGCGCGGCCGCGGCCGCACCCAGCCCGAGCCCGAGCCGAAGAAGGCGAAGCCGGCGCGCAAGCCGGCCCCCCGTACGGGCGGCAAGCCGGCGGCCAAGAACCCGCGCGGCGGCGCCCCCAAGGGCGGCAAGGCGACGGCCAAGTCCACCGGCAAGCGCGGCAAGCCCCGCGGCCGCTAGACCCATACATTCGAACGCTTGGGCAGTCCCCGGAATGCGTTGCGCCCGGCGCACGCCCATCCCTATGGTCACTTCGTATTCATTACGTCACAGTGAGCAATCTGGGGGCAAGGGTGTTACGCATCGTCAAGGGACTCGCCGCACTGGCCGCCGGGGCGGTCCTCGCCCTGGGCGCGGGGGTCGCACCCGCGAGCGCCGCCGAGGGCTCGTGCGCGGGCGGGGTCACCGGGCGGCTGCCGAGGGTGCAGGACCAGCGGTTCTACGTGCAGTGCGGGGGCGGGATCGCCACCGTGCTGGCCTGCCCCACCGGGCAGGTGTACGCCCCCGAGCGCCAGCTCTGCGACGACCCCGAGCGGGTCCGCCCCGCCGTGGCCACCGCCGCGGTGGCGGCGACGGCCGGCCCGGCGAAGCTGAACGGACTGCTGTTCGGCGTCAAGAACCTCAGCGCCACCGTGCGCATCGCGGACGCCCCGGCCGGGCTGGACGGCGTACCGGTCACCTTCACCACCCTCGGCGGCCGGACCCTCTGCACCGCCGTCACCGACCAGTTCGGCGCCGCCCGCTGTGACACCCCGGCCCGGCTCACGATCCCGCTGGACGAGATCCTGCGCGGCTACCGGGCGAACTACGCGGGCATCGGCGGGATCTACCTCGGCTCCTCCGCCACCGCCCCCGTCTCGCTGCTCTGAGCAGCCCCGCCGAGCGGGTGCCGGACCCAGACGTTCGGCTCGACGTATACCGCGTAGCCCTGTTCCGGTTCGCAGCGGACCGGGTTCAGGGCTCCGGGTACGCGGACCGGGCCCGCCGTGTCGAAGGGGAGGCCGGTCCACTCGCGCCACTGCTCCAGCGAGCCGGTGATCGTCATCGACAGCGGGGCCACCGACTCGATGACGGCGCCCGCCCGCACGTGCACCCGTAGCCACGGGTCGTGGGGCAGGCCGTCCTCGCGGACGCGGTACGCGTACTCGTGGATCGAGGCGTCCGGTTCGGCGGGCTTCCCGCTGGGCCGGACCGGGGCCACGACCTCCGTGAACCCGTGCGCGCGGGCGGTCTCCCGCATGGCCGTGAGCATCCGTCCCGACAGGCCCCGGCCCTGCCGGTCCGGCCGGACGCTGATCTCGATGGCGCTGACCGTGTCGGGCTTCGTCCCGCACCGCAGGTCCGAGAAGGCCCACATCAGCACCCGGTCCCAGCCCTGCGCCGGCAACTTCCCGTCCCGGCCCGCCGTGTGGAGGGCGAACGGCACGCTGTAGGCCCTGGCGACCACCTCGCCGGTGGCCTCGTCGGTCGCGACGAAGACGTACTCCGGGAGTTCCGTCACCATCCTCGGGTACAGCAGCCACGCGATCGAGTCCTGCGAGGCGAACGCGGGCCAGGAGTCCGCCATCCCCCAGAGGGCGTCGGCCAGTTCGGGCCGCTCCGCGATCGTGGTGATCCGGATCCCGGTTCCGTCTGCGTCCTTTTCGTGCATGGCCGCAGGCTATGCGGGGTCCCCGGCGCCCCTCAACCGGATTAGACCGGCGCCTGGAGGGAGAGGTGCCAGCGTCGCGGCCAGCCGGCCAGGGTGACCGTGGACAGGGGGCGGACGTCCAGGCTCCAGTAGGTCGACGGGGGCACGTTCAGGGCGTAGACCAGCGCGGCCCGGACCACCGAGGGCTCCGCCACCGCCACGATCGCTCCCCCGTCGTCCGCCGGCCGGGTGTCGAGCCAGCCGCCGATCCGGGCGATGAAGGCGAGCAGGGATTCCCCGCCGTGCGGGGCGGCCCGGGGGTCCGCGAGCCAGAGGTCCACGGCGGCCGGCTCCCGGGCGGCCACCTCCGCCAGGGTCAGCCCGCGCCAGCGGCCCATGTCGCACTCGCGCAGCGCGGGCTGCGCCATGGGCGCGTACCCGAGGGCCGCGCCGGTGGCCCGGCTGCGCGAGGTCGGCGAGCAGTAGCGGAGGTCGGCCGAGCCCAGCGGTACGAGCCCGCGCGCGGCGGACTCCACCGCGCGCCAACCGTCCACGTCGATGGGGCGGTCGTCGTCGAAGCGCTCTGCGAGCAGCGAGGTACTACGGGCTGCTGCGACTAGCGAAACCCGAACATGCATGCGGCGATGGTGAGCCGCATGTGCCACGGGGTCAAGCGTCTGGACCGAGCCCCGACCGCAGCCGCCTGACCGCCTCGGTCAGTTCGCCCGCGCCGGACACCCCGGCGAAACTCATCCGGACGTACGGAGCGGGCGGTTCCGCGCAGAAGAACGGCCGGCCGGGGGCAACCTGCACCCCGGCGCGCAGCCCGGCCGCCGTGAAGGCCGCGTCGTCCAGGCCCCCGCCGGTCCGGGCCCAGACCTGGTACCCGCCGCGCGGCGGGCAGGGCACCTCCAGCTCCGGCAGCTCCCTGCGCAGGGCCCCCAGCAGGGTGTCCCGCCGGTGGCGGAGCTCGCCGGCCAGGGCCTTCAGGTGGCGGGGCCAGGCCGGTGCGCCGACCAGTTCCAGGGCGGCCTCCTGGAGCGGCCGGGGCACGAAGAAGCTGTCCACGACCTGGATCGCGCGCAGCCGGTCCCGTACCGGTCCCCGGGCGGTCAGCGCGCCCACCCGCAGGCTGGGCGAGGCGATCTTGGTCAGTGAGCGCAGGTGCACGACCACCCCGTCGGTGTCCTGGGAGGCGAGGGTCGCGGGCGGCGGGCCGGAGTCCTCGTGGACCAGGAAACGCGCGTAGTCGTCCTCCACCACGAACGCCCCGGCGGCGCGCGCGATCCGCAGCACCTCGCCCCGCCGCTCCTCGGACAGCACCGCCCCGGTCGGGTTGTGGAACAGCGGCTGGCATACGAACACCCGCGCCCCGGTCGCCTCGAAGGCGGCGGCCAGCAGCTCCGGCCGGACCCCGTCCGCGTCCACCGGGACCGGCACGGGCCGGCAGCCGGAGGACCGGGCGATGGCCAGCATCCCCGGGTAGGTCGGGGATTCGACGAGGACCGGCGCCCCGGGCGGGGCGAGCGCACGCAGGGCGGTGGTGAGCGCGCTCTGCCCGCCCGCCGTCACCAGGACGTCCGCGGCCCGGACGGTCCCGGCCGGTCCGCCGATCTCCCGCGCGAACCAGTCCCGCAGCTCCGCCAGCCCTTCCACCGGAGGCCGCCCCCACGCCCCGGGCCGCCGCCCGGCGCGGGCCAGAGCGGCGGCCATGGCCCGCTCGGGCTGGAGGGTGGGGTGCAGGTAGCCGCCGTTGAGCTCGATGACCCCGGTCGGCGGCACGGCCAGGGTGGCGAGCACCCCGGAGGCGTCGACGGAGCGCGGGACCACCTCGCCCGCCCCTTCGGCGCTCAGCGCGACGGCCTGCCAGGAGGTGTCTCCGGGCGCGGGTGCCTGCGTACGGGGCTGCGCGCGGAAGGCGCCGGCTCCGGGGCGGGTGACCACCAGGCCTTCGGCGCCGAGCTGCGCCAGGGCCCTGGTCACGGTGACGGGACTGACGCGGTAGCGCTCGACGAGGGCCCGACTTGACGGGAGTTTTCCACCCAACGGGTAGCGGTTCAGTTCCGCCCTCAGGGATTCCACCAGCTCTGCCACACTGCTACGCTCGTACATGACAGCACAGAATAGCGCTACTCTCCCCAAGGCGATAGCAGTTCGGACCCCGGCCACTGACGGATCGGCCACCGGCAGCCGGTTCGGCGGAGGCACCGTCCTCGCCGCGGCCGGTGTCGTCACCTTCTCGCTGACCTTCCCCGGCACCGCCTGGGGCCTGGAGAGCTTCGGCCCCTGGTCCCTCTTCGCGCTGCGCTGCCTGCTCGCCGGCCTGGTCGCCGCGGGCTGTCTGCTGGCCGGGCGCGTGGCGCTCCCGGACCGCGCGCACTGGATGGGCCTCGCGGTGGTCGCGGGCGGCACGGTCATCGGCTTCCCGCTGCTCACCACCCTCGCGCTCCAGACCTCCACCACCTCGCACGCCGCCGTCGTGGTCGGCCTGCTGCCGCTGACCACCGCGGCCATCTCCTCGCTGCGCACCGGGGCCCGGCCCTCGCGGCGGTTCTGGGTGGCGGCCGCCGCCGGGGCCGCCGTGGTCCTCGGCTTCACCGTGTCCCAGAGCGGCGGCTCCCTCTCGGCCGGCGACGGCCTGCTCTTCGCCGCCCTGCTGGTGTGCGCCGCCGGGTACACCGAAGGCGGCCGCCTGGCCCGCCTGATGCCCGGCTGGCAGGTGGCCGCCTGGGCGCTGGTGCTGTGCCTGCCGATCGGCGCGGCCGGCTCCGCGCTCGCGCTCGCGTACGAACCGGCCCACCTGAACTGGCACGGGCTCGCCGGGCTCGTCTGGGTCTCGGTCAGCTCCTCCTTCCTCGGCCTCTACCTCTGGTACCGGGGCATGGCCGAGATCGGCGCGGCCCGCGCGAGCCAGCTACAGCTCGCGCAGCCGCTGCTGACCCTGGTGTGGTCGGTGGTGCTGCTCGGCGAGGAGCTGTCCCCCGCCGCGCCCGTCGCCGCCGGTGCGGTCCTGATCTGCATCGCCGTGACCCAACGGGTCAAATAGCATGGAAACGACCTAAACTGCTAGCACCGGATCGGACCGCCACCGTAGGAGGTCAGCTATGCGCGCGACCGAGGGCGACCAGTTGGTTCAGCACGGCAGGATCGTGGGCCAGCATGACAAGGTCGGAGAGATCACCCAGGTCCTGGGAGAGAACGGCACCCCTCCCTACCGGGTCCGCTTCACGGACGGGCACGAGGCCGTCATGTCCCCCGGCCCCGACTGCGTCGTGAAGCACCCCGCCGACCACGACCGCTGAACCAGTACGGTCGGAACGCTCAGTACGGCGCCACCGCCGTCGGGTAGTGGTCGGCAACCACCCTGGCCATCGCCCCGTTGGGGTCCGCGTCCACCTGCTTCGCCGAGAAGTAGGCGTGGCCGCGGACCTCCGGGTATCCGCGGGCGAAGCGCACGTGCCGCGACAGCTCCCGCGGATCGCGCCAGGCCGCGGTGGAGCTGTCGGCGTCGCAGCGGTAGAGCGCCTCCCCCACGTAGAGCTGGACGCGGGTGCCGGCCACGGTCCGCGCCCACCAGGGCACGATGGCCGCGTAGTCGGCGGTCGGGTGGCCGATCTGCCAGTAGGCCTGCGGCGCGATGTAGTCGATCCAGCCCTCGCGCACCCATTTGCGGGTGTCCGCGTACAGGTCGTCGTACGTGGCCACGCCCGCCCGCGTCGGCGACCCGAGCGGATCGCGGTCGGAGTTGCGCCAGACGGCGAAGGGGCTGATGCCGAAGCGCGTCCCGGGTCGCAGCGCCCGTAGCCGCCCGGACATCTCGTGGACCAGGGTGTCGGTGTTGTGGCGGCGCCAGTCGGCGCGGGTGGCGAAGGAGCGGCCGTACTTCTCGTACGCGGCGTCGTCGTCGAAGTCGCGGCCCTCGACGGGGTACGGGTAGAAGTAGTCGTCCCAGTGGACCCCGTCGAGGGGGTAGCGGGCGACCGCGTCGAGCATGGCGTCCTGTACAAAGCGGCGCACCTCGGGCAGCCCGGGGTTGTAGTACAGCTTGCCGCCGTAGGGGACGGTCCAGCCGCGGTTGCGGCGGGCCGGGTGCCCGGGGACGAGCAGGCTGGGGTCGGTGTGGTTGGCCACCCGGTACGGGTTGAACCAGGCGTGCAGCTGGAGCCCCCGGGCGTGCGCTTCGGTGACGGCGGTGCCGAGCGGGTCCCAGCCGGGATCCACTCCCTGCTCACCGGTCAGCCACTGGGACCACGGCTCGTGCGTCGAGGGCCACATCGCGTCGGCGGTCGGGCGGACCTGGAGGATCACCACGTTGAGGCGGCGGGCAACGGCCCGGTCCAGCAGGTGGAGCAGCTCGGCGCGCTGCTCGGTCGCGGAGAGTCCGCTCTCGGAGGGCCAGTCCACGTTCGACACGGAGGCGGCCCACACCCCGCGGAACTCGGTCGTGGCCGCCTCGGTCTCCCCGGCCTCCTTGACCGCCTCGGCCGCCGCCGCTTTCCCCAGCCCCCGCTCCGCCGCGGCCTCCTCGGATCCCCGCAGCGCTTTCGCCGGGGCGGCCGTCGCCGCCGCCGCCAGCACCCCCGCCGCTCCGGCAAGCATCTCCCGCCTCCCGATGTGCGCCATGTGACGACTCCGTTCCGCTCCGTGACAATGCCTCGTGTCCGCCCAGCATGCCCGCCCCGGCCCGACACGCCGGGCAAGGACGGGGGTAACGTCGGGGGGCGTGGCGGGCGCCGGAACGCAGTTACCACTGCACGAGTACGGGGGACCCGCGATGGAGAGCAGCGAAAGGCACGATGTGACGGACCTCCCAGACGACATCTCACGCGTCGGCGTGGTGGGCTGTGGCCAGATGGGCGCGGGCATCGCCGAGGTGTTCGCCCGCAGCGGTCTCCAGGTGATGGTCGCCGAGACCACCGGCGAGGCCCTGGAGCTCGGACGGACCCGCCTGCACACCTCGCTGACGAGGGCCGCCGAACGCGGCAAGATCAGCGAGGAGGAGCGGGACGCGACCCTGGCCCGCCTGTCGTTCACCACCGACCTCGGCGAGTTCGCCGACCGCGACCTCGTCATCGAGGCGGTCGTCGAGAACGAGCAGGTCAAGACGGAGATCTTCCAGGTCCTCGACCAGGTGATCACCCGCCCGGACGCGATCCTCGCCTCCAACACCTCCTCGATCCCGCTGGTCAAGCTGGCCGTCGCGACCTCGCGGCCCGACCAGGTCATCGGCATCCACTTCTTCAACCCGGCCCCGGTGCAGCAGCTTGTCGAGCTGATCCCGGCGCTGACCACCAGCGACGAGACGATCAAGCGGGCCGAGGCCCTGGTCGGGGGCGTGCTGAACAAGCACGCGATCCGCGCCCAGGACCGTTCCGGCTTCGTCGTCAACGCGCTCCTCATCCCGTACCTGCTGTCCGCGATCCGGATGTTCGAGTCCGGCATCGCGAGCCGCGAGGACATCGACAACGGCATGGAGCTGGGCTGCGCCCACCCGATGGGCCCGCTGAAGCTCGCGGACCTCATCGGTCTGGACACGGTGGCCTCGGTGGCCGACTCGATGTACGCGGAGTTCAAGGAGCCCCTGTACGCGGCTCCCCCGCTGCTCCAGCGGATGGTCGACGCCGGCCGCCTCGGCCGCAAGACCGGCTCGGGCTTCTACCCGTACGGCTGATACCCGTAAGGCCGGCCGCCGTACGGGCGGCGGCTACCCGAGCCGCAGGTGGTGCAACAGCAGCAGCCCGGCCGCCATGTTGGCGGCCGGGACCTCGCCGCGCGCGATCATGTCCGGCACCAGCTTGAGCGGGACCCATTCGCGGCGCGAGGACTCGAAGTCGTCCTCGGGGTGGCCGATGTACGTGGCTCCGTCCGCCCAGTAGAGGTGGTGGCGGGCGTCGGTCAGCCCGTTGGACGGCTCCACGGTCATCAGGTGGCGGAGCGGGCCGGGCCGCCAGCCCGACTCCTCCTCCATCTCCCGGGCGGCCGCGGCGGCGATGTCCTCCCCGTCCTCGACCACCCCGGCGGGCAGTTCCCAGCCCCAGCTGCCGGTGATGAAGCGGTGGCGCCACAGCAGCAGCACCTCGTTGGCCTCGTTGACCGCCGTGGCGACGGCGACCGGGCGCAGCCGGATCACGAAGTGGTCCAGGTGCCGGCCGTCGGGGAGTTCCACATCGGCGAGGTTCACGTCGAACCAGCGGTTCGCATACACGGTTTGCTCACTCAGGTTCATCCACTGCACGGTTCTGCCACCTTCCGATCGAGTAGGTGGCAACATGGCAGCAGTTCACCCGGTCACAGGGGAACGCGCAGCGCTCCGTCGATGAGCTCCGCGGTCTCCTCCGCGCCCGCACAACCGCTGGTCAGCAGCTGTTCGCGGACCGCGCGCAGCCGGTCGCGCAGCCGCAGCGACTCCATCCCCTTGGCCCTCTCGGCCATCTCCGCCGCCGAGGCCACCGCCTGGTCGGCCTCGCCCTGGCGCAACTGGATCTCGCACAGCATCGCGAGGCGGTGCACGCGGCCCCGGTCGTGCGCGGGGGTTCCCACCGCCGCCGCGGCCTGCTCGTGGGCCGCCCGAAGGTCCCCCATCCCCAGCAGCGCCTCGGCCACCTGTACGTTGACCAGCCCGGGCTGCACGTACCCCGTCTCGTCGGGCTCCGTGCCGGGCCGGATCCGCTCCGCGGCCGCCTCGGCGTTGCGGATGCAGGCCAACGCGGCGGCCGTGTCCCCGAGTTGGGCGTACGCCTTGGCCTGCATGGCGTACAGATCGGCGGCCAGCGCCGGGGTGGTGTGCCCGCCCGCCGCGCGCAGGGCGGCCTCGGCGAAGGCCACGGCCTGGCGGAACTCCCGCAGGTGCAGGGACTGGTTGACGATCAGCGCGATCACGTACGCCCCCAGCCCCCGGTCCCCGCTCGCCTTGGCGAGGCGCAGGGCCTGGTGGAAGTACCGCTGGGCCAGCCCGTGCGCGTCCGAGTCGTACGCGCAGATCCCCGCCACCGCCACCAGGGAACCGCTCGCCCGGTGCAGGCTGCGGCCGAGGCCGTCGGAGTAACTGCCGCGCAGCATCGGGGCGGTCTCGGTGCCGAGGAAGCGGACGATCCGGTCACGGGTGGCCACGCCGCCGGCCCGGCGGTACATCAGCTCGTAGTGCGCGCGGGCGGCCCGCAGGATCTCGATGTGCTCGGGTCCGACCCGGGTGGGCCCCTCGCGGGACACGTCGGCGTCCTCCGGCGGGTTCTCCCACTCCCACACCGGGATCACGGCGGGCGTACCGGTGACGGCTCCGGCGTCGGTACACTGACGGCCGTTGCCGTCGGAACGCCACAGGGCGGCCGCACGGTCGACGAACCCGCTAAGGGGGGACCCGTGCGGATCGGCGCCCTGGCCGGGCACGCCGAACCCCACGTCGTCGAGGGAGAGCGAGCGCCGCAGCCGGCCCCCGATCACCTCGCAGATCAGGTCGGGGACCTGGCCGCGGGGCCTCTGCCCCTTCAACCACCGGGTCACGGCGGTGTGTTCGTAGCGCAGGGCCAGTCCGCGGGTACGGCCCGCCTGGTTCACGTGCGCGGCGAGTCCTGCGTGGGACATTCCCGCCTCGGCGAGGAGGGCGTCGAGCAGGGCATTGGGCTGCATGGGCCGCTCCAAGGGCTCGTCGTCCCCAGGCTAGTGGGTGCGTGCTTCACACGGGGTGCGAACGGAGTACGCGCATAAATGCGATACGCACCCTGCCGCGCGGGCCCGTCCGGGCGCTTCACTTAAGGGCCTCGCCAAGAGGTAGCCCGGGTCGTCGGCTCCCCCTCGTACAGTGCGACGACCCGCAAACCGCGCCGCCCGTCCTGTTGTCTGCCCGACACTCCACGGCAGGCGGGCGGCGCGCTTCGGCTCCGCCGGGGCCCGGTTGGTCGCCGGACCCCGCCGAGCCGGACCGAACGCGCGCCGGGCCCACCCACCGGGCCCGGCCCGCGTGGTCCCTTCACAGGGCGCGGACGCCCACGACCCAGCCGCGCGGACGTCCGCGCCCCCTCCGAATCCAGCCCCGCAGGGCAGCCCAGCCACCTGTGGAACGGGTGAGGGGGTGCACCCCGTGATCGGGATGCACCCCCTCGGCGCTACTGAGGAGCGGCTACGCTCCGCGCAGCACGGCTCCCGTCCGCTCACCGGCCAGGGCAACCGCCGCGTCACGGGCCGCCGTGGACTCCTCGGCGGTCAGCGTGCGGTCGGCCGCCCGGAAGCGCAGCGCATAGGCCAGGGACTTCTTGCCCTCGCCCACCTGCTCGCCCTCGAAGACGTCGAACAGCCGCAGCGACTCCAGCAGTTCACCGGCGCCCTTGCGCAGCGCCGCCTCGACCGTGGCGGCCGGAACCGACGCGTCGACGATCAGCGCCACGTCCTGGGTCGCCACCGGGAAGGAGGAGATCCGGGGCGCCTGGAGGGCCTCGCCGCCGGCCGCCGCGAGGCGGTCCAGGTCGAGCTCCATCGCACTGGTGCGGGCCGGCAGGCCCATCGCCTTGACCACGCGCGGGTGGAGTTCACCGGCGTGGCCGATGACCGTCTCCACCCCGTCGAGGGTGACGATCAGCTCGGCGCAGCGGCCCGGGTGCCAGGGGCCGTACTGGCCCTGGCGGACCACCAGCTCCGCACCGGCCTCGACGGCCAGCGAGCGCGCCGCCTGGACCGCGTCGGCCCAGTCGGCCGGGTGGCCCTTGCCCCACCAGCCGGCCTGCTCGCGGGCCCCGGCCAGCACGACCGCGGCGTAGCGCGGCTGCGCGGGCAGGGCCGCGTTCAGGGTGGCGATCTCCTCGTCCGTGGGACGCCGGTCGACGGGCAGCCGTACGGCGACGCCCGGCTGAGCGGCGGCCCGGAAGACCGAGCCGGTCTCGAAGAGGGCGAGGTCGTGGCTGCCCCGGCTGTCGTTGCGGCGCAGCGCGCCGAGCAGACCCGGCAGCAGCGTGGTGCGCAGCGCCGGCTCCTCGTCGGAGATCGGGTTGACCAGCTTGACGACCTGGCGGGAAGCGTCGTGCGCGGACAGCTGGAGCTGGTCGAAGACGCCCTCCCCGATGAAGGGATAGCTGAGCGCCTCCACGTAGCCCGCGCCGGCCAGCGCGCGGCCCACCCGGCGGTGCAGCTGCTGCCGGGCGGTCAGACCGCGGCCGGAGGGCACCTGCGGGAGGGTGGACGGGAGGTTCCCGTAGCCCTCCAGCCGGATGACCTCTTCGGCGAGGTCGTTGGGCTCGGCGAGGTCGGGCCGCCACGAGGGGACGGTGACGACGAGCTCGTCCTGGCCGTAGACGTCGCAGCCGACCTCCTGGAGGCGGCGTACGACGGTCTCGCGGCCGTACTCCATGCCGGCGACCCGGTCGGGGTGGTCCGCGCTCATCGCGATGGTGCGCGGGGCGCCCGGGGCGGTGAGCTCGGTGACCCCGGCCTCGGCGGTACCGCCGGCGAGCAGGACGAGCATGTCCACGGTGCGCTGCGCGGCCGCGGCGGCGGCCTGCGGGTCCACACCGCGCTCGAAGCGCTTGGAGGCCTCGGAGGACAGCTTGAGGCGGCGGGCGGTGCGCGAGATCGACACGGAGTCGAAGTGCGCGGCCTCCACGACCACCTCGGTGGTGCCGGTGACCACGCCGGTCGCCGGGTCGGTGACGGAGTCGGCGATCTCGGTGTTGGCGCCGCCCATGACACCGGCGAGCCCGATCGGGCCGCTGTTGTCGGTGATCACCAGGTCCTCGGCGTCGAGCGTGCGCTTGACCCCGTCGAGGGTGGTGAACTTCTCGCCCTGCTCGGCACGGCGGACGCCGATGGCGCCGTCGATGCGCGAGCGGTCGTAGGCGTGCAGCGGCTGGCCGAGCTCCAGCATCACGTAGTTGGTGATGTCGACGGCGAGCGAGATCGGGCGCATGCCCGCCTTCTGGAGGCGGCGCGTGAGCCAGATCGGGGAGCGCGCCTCGGGGTCGAGACCGGTCACGGTGCGCGCGGTGAAGCGGTCGCAGCCCTGCGGGTCGTCGATCTTCACGGCGTAGCCGTACGAGTTCGGCGCGGGCACGTCGAGCAGCGCCGGGTCGCGCAGCGGCAGGCCGTACGCGGTGGCGGCCTCGCGGGCCACACCGCGCATGGACATGCAGTAGCCGCGGTCCGGGGTGATGTCGATGTCGAGGACCTCGTCGACCAGCTCCAGGAGCTTGATCGCGTCGGTGCCGACCTCGTGCTCGTGCGGCAGCACGATGATGCCGTGCGTGCCGTCGTCGCCCATGCCCAGCTCGTCGCCGGAGCAGATCATGCCGTGCGAGGTGCGGCCGTAGGTCTCGCGCGAGGCGATCGCGAAGTCGCCGGGCAGCACCGCGCCGGGCAGGACCACGACGACCTTGTCGCCGACGGAGAAGTTCCGGGCGCCGCAGACGATCTCCTGCGGCAGGCCGGTGCCGTTGGCCTGGCCGACGTCCACCGTGCAGAAGCGGATCGGCTTGCGGAAGCCTTCGAGCTCCTCGATGGTCAGCACCTGGCCGACGACGAGCGGGCCCTTGAGCCCGCCGCCGAGCTGCTCGACGGTCTCGACCTCGAGGCCGGCGTCGACGAGCTTCGTCGCGACGTCGCGACCGGTTTCACCCGCGGGGAGGTCGACGTACTCCCGCAGCCAAGAAAGCGGGACCCGCATCAGATCTCCATCCCGAACGGCCGGGTGAAACGGATGTCACCCTCGACCATGTCTCGCATGTCTTCGACGTTGTGGCGGAACATCAGCATCCGCTCGATGCCGAACCCGAAGGCGAACCCGCTGTACTTCTCCGGGTCCACACCGCAGGCGATGAGCACCTTGGGGTTGACCATGCCGCAGCCGCCGAGCTCGATCCAGCCCTCGCTGGAGCAGGTGCGGCACGGACGGTCGGGGTTGCCCACCGACTCGCCCCGGCACACGTAGCACTGCATGTCCATTTCGGCGGACGGCTCGGTGAAGGGGAAGAAGTGCGGGCGCAGGCGCGTGGTGGTGCCCTCGCCGAACAGCTCCTGGACCATGTGGTCCATGGTGCCCTTGAGGTCCGCCATGGTCAGGCCCTCGTCCACGGCGAGCAGCTCGACCTGGTGGAAGACCGGGGTGTGCGTCGCGTCGAGCTCGTCGGTGCGGTACACCCGCCCCGGGCAGACGATGTAGACGGGGGGCTTGCGCTCCAGCAGCGAGCGCGCCTGCACCGGGGAGGTGTGGGTGCGCAGCACGACGCCGGACTCGTCGCCTTCGGTCCCCTCGGGGCCCTTGACGAAGAAGGTGTCCTGCATCTGGCGTGCCGGGTGGTCGGGCGTGAAGTTGAGGGCGTCGAAGTTGAACCACTCCGCCTCGACCTCGGGGCCCTCCGCGACCTCGTACCCCATGGCCACGAAGATGTCCGCGATGCGGTCCATCAGCGTGGTCAGGGGGTGCCGGGCGCCGGCCGGAACCCGGTCGTAGGGCAGCGTGACGTCCACTGCCTCCTCGACCAGCACCCGCTCGTCCCGCTCGGCTTCGAGCGCGACCGTGCGGGCCCCGAAGGCCTTGTTCACGGCACCGCGGGCCTGGCCCACGATCTTGCCCGCCGCGGCCTTGGCCTGTGGCGGGAGCGCGCCGATCTCACGGTTGGCGAGCGCCAGGGGCGAGCGGTCGCCCATGTGCGCCGTCTTCGCCTCGCGGAGCTCGTCGAGGTCACCGGCGGAGGCGAAGGCGGCGAGCGCCTCGTCCCGCATGCGCTCGATCTCTTCCGGTTTCAGTGCCTCGACCTCAACAGGGTCGTACGACTTGTTCGGTGCCGACATCTCTTCCCGTACTTCCGATGGCTGGCTGGTGGGTCCCCCGCGCGACACGCACGACGCGCTCGGCACAAGGACACAAAGGTGCCAAAGGTCGAGTCTAAAGGCCGCTGGGGGTGAAGGGGCCCGTCGGGCTTCCCGGTGAGACGCTCCGCAGGTCTACTGCGTGAGGTACGCCGGGGCGGCGACGGGCAGGATAAATCGGAACTCGGCCCCGCCGCCGGGGCCGCGGCCGACCCTGATGGTGCCGCCGTGGGCTTCCACGATCCCCTTGACGATGTACAGGCCCAGGCCGGTGCCGCCGCGCTTGCTGCCCCGCCAGAAGCGGGTGAAGACGCGGCCCATCGACTCCTCGGGGATCCCGGGGCCCTCATCGGTCACGGTGACGGCGGTTCCCTTCTCGGTCTTCCCCGCGGCGTTCGCGAAGCTGGTCGGCGCTACGTCGATGGTGACCGTTCCCTCGCCGTGTCGCACCGCATTTTCGAGCAGGTTACCGAGGATCTGGTCAATTTTGTCCGGGTCCGCCCACAGATCGGGTAGCGGGCGGCTCACACTCATGAGGAATCGCTCCGGGACCTGACCGTTCGCGATGAGCGCCTGGACGTGCCGGCCGACCGCGGTGGCCATGTCGACGGGCTGGCGGCGGACCTCCAGCCGGCCCGAGTCGATGCGGGAGATGTCGAGGAGCTCGGCGATGAGCCGGGTGACGCGGTTGGCGTCGGCGTCGACGGTCTCCAGCATCAGCCGCTTCTGGTCGTCGGTGAACCGCTCCCACTTGGCGAGCAGGGTCGCCGTGAACCCCTTGACCGAGGTCAGCGGGGAGCGCAGCTCGTGCGCGACGGTGGCGATCAGCTCGGCGTGGCTGCGCTCGGTGCGCCGCCGGGCCTCGGTGCCGCGCAGGGTGACCACGAGGCGGCTCAGCGGGCCCCTGGGGTGCGTGCGCACGTACCGGGCGGAGACCAGCACCTCGCGGCCGCCGGGGAGCAGCAGGTTGCGCTCGGGCTGTCCGCGCCGGGTCAGCAGCCCCCCGTAGGGGTCGGTCAGCGCCCACCAGCGGCGGCCTTCGAGGTCCTCCAGCGGGAGCGCCTGCTCGATGCCCGCCCCGATGGCCTCGTCCGCCGGGAGGGCGGTGATGCGCGCGGCGGCGGAGTTGAAGCAGACCACCCGGCCGGTGGCATCGGCGATGACGAGCCCGTCGGGCAGATCGTCGGGGTCGATCCCGAGCACGGCGAACTCCCCGGGCACCTCGCCTACGCCTACGGGGCGTGCGTGCGCGGGCTGGGCGGGTACCCGGGCCGTCTCGGCCCGCTGGGGCACGGCCGCCAGGACCGGTGTGCCGGCCGCCTTGGCGGACCCCGGCGAGCTGTTCGTACCGACGGTCATGTCCCCGTACCCCACATCTCCGAGTACCGCAGTGGGCCCCCGGGCCGCCACATTACTAGCTGGGGGTCACAGAGCGGCACCCTCCGGGCGCCCGCTGTGCACGAGCGGAGGCGTAGAGGCACACGGCGGCGGCCGTCGCGAGGTTCAGGCTCTCGGCCTTGCCGTGGATCGGGACCCGTACCACCGCGTCGGCGAGCGCCCGGGTCTCCTCGGGCAGGCCCCAGGCCTCGTTGCCGAAGATCCAGGCCGAGGGCCCGCCCATGGTGCCCGCGTCCAGCTCGGCGTCGAGGTCCTCGTCACCGGCCCCGTCGGCGGCGAGGATCCGCACACCGGCCGCGCGCAGCCCCTCCACGGCCTGCTCGACGGGCACGCCGACGGCCACCGGGAGGTGGAAGAGGGAGCCCACGGAGGCCCGTACGGACTTGGGGTTGTACAGGTCCACGGAGGCGTCGGTCAGCACCACCGCGTCGGCTCCGGCGGCGTCCGCGCAGCGCAGCACCGTACCGGCGTTGCCGGGGTCGCGGACGTGCGCGAGGACGGCGACCAGCTTCGGCCCGGCCTTGAGGATCTCCTCGAAGGGCGAGTCGAGGAAGTGGCAGACGCCCACGAGGCCCTGCGGGGTCACGGTCTGCGAGACCTCGGCGAGCACCTCGTCGGAGGCGTAGTGGACGCGGGCCCCGGCGGCGAGCGCGGCGTCGACGATGTCGGAGTAGCGCTCGGCGGCCTCGACGGTGGCGAACAGCTCGATCAGGGTCGAGGCGCCCCCGGCGCCCCGGTGCTCGACGGCCTCGCGCACGGCCTGCGGGCCCTCGGCGATGAACCGGCGTTCCTTGGTGCGGAAGTTGCGGCGCGCCAGTCGCCTGGCGGCGGCCACCCGGGTGGACCGGGGGGAGATCAGCTCGGCGGGGGTGCCCATGGCGGTCGGCTCGCTTCCGTGCGTACTGCGGGTGGAACTCGTCGGACAACGCACCGGACCCGCAGGCGCGAGGCCTGCGGGTCCGGGCAAGTTACTGCGTTACTGCGGCCTTGAAGGCGTGCTGCTTAGGCAGCGACCTTCGGGGCGTTGACGTCGGCCGGAAGGGCCTTCTGCGCAACCTCGACCAGCGCGGCGAACGCGTTGGCGTCGTTGACGGCCAGCTCGGCGAGGATCTTGCGGTCCACCTCGATGTTGGCGGCCTTCAGACCCTGGATGAGGCGGTTGTACGTCATGCCGTTCTGGCGGGCAGCAGCGTTGATGCGCTGGATCCACAGCTGACGGAAGTCGCCCTTGCGCTTCTTGCGGTCGTTGAAGTTGTAGACCAGCGAGTGGGTGACCTGCTCCTTGGCCTTGCGGTACAGGCGCGAACGCTGACCGCGGTAGCCCTTGGCCGCCTCGAGGATTGCCCGGCGCTTCTTGTGGGCGTTGATTGCCCGCTTGACGCGTGCCACTTTTAACTCCTTGTAGCGGGGCCGTGGTGTTCTTCACACGGCCCGAATTCGATGGGGTCCCGGTCGTGACGTCCCGCTCCCGCGAACGGGGAGCGGAGAGGCGTCACTTGCCGAGAAGCTTCTTGATCTTCGCGGCGTCGCCGGGGGCCATCTCCGCGGTGCCGGTGAGGCGACGGGTGACACGGGACGACTTGTGCTCGAGCAGGTGGCGCTTGCCGGCGCGCTCGCGGAGCACCTTGCCGGAGCCGGTGATCTTGAAGCGCTTCTTGGTCCCGCTGTGCGTCTTGTTCTTCGGCATAGCGCCGTTATCTCCTCGTCGGTAACGTCCCCACCGGTCCTGCTCGGGACCGGCTCGGGAGCGTCATGTTGTGTCGGTGATCCGAGACGGGCTGCCTCGGAATCAGGCCTCGGCAGGAGCCTCGTGAGAGGCAGCTGCCTCGTCGGGGGCGTCGGTCGCCTCGTCGGAGGCGTCCTCGGCGTCCACGTCCTCGGCTTCGAGGGCCGCGTTCTCGGCTTCGAGCGCGGCGTCGGCTGCAGCAGCCTCGTCGCCACTCTCGTCGCTGACCGCGACACCCTGGCGCTCGGCCTTGCGGGCGGCCTGCGCCTCGCGGGCTTCGGCCATCGCCTCGGTCTTCTTCTTGTGCGGACCGAGAACCATGATCATGTTTCGGCCGTCCTGCTTCGGGTTCGACTCGATGAACCCGAGGTCCTCGACGTCCGAAGCGAGGCGCTGCAGCAGTCGGTAGCCGAGTTCCGGCCTGGACTGCTCGCGACCACGGAACATGATCGTGATCTTGACCTTGTCGCCCTGCTTGAGGAACCGAACGACGTGACCCTTCTTGGTGTCATAGTCGTGCGGGTCGATCTTCGGCCGGAGCTTCATTTCCTTGATGACCGTGTGCGCCTGGTTCTTGCGCGCCTCACGGGCCTTCATGGCCGACTCGTACTTGAACTTGCCGTAGTCCATGAGCTTGCAGACCGGCGGGCGTGCGGACGCCGCGACCTCGACCAGGTCGAGGTCGTACTCCTGCGCAAGTTCGAGCGCCTTGGCAAGCGGCACGATGCCGACCTGCTCGCCGCTCGGGCCGACGAGTCGTACCTCGGGAACGCGAATCCGGTCGTTGATGCGGGGCTCGGTGCTGATGGATCCTCCTCGGTAGCACCACACGGCTGCCTGGAGGACAGCCGCTGACGTTTTTCCGTCAGACCGACCGCGGCGGGAATGAAAAAAGCCCCGCCGGGCACAGGCGGGGGCTCCAATACAACCGGAGCACCGTCGCGTGCGAACCGCGGGGCGCAGACTCGGGCAGCTTTCCATCGTCCGTACGGAACGATGGATGCCACCTGACCGGTGACCCGCCTCCCGTGAGGGTGGTCGGGTGGGAGAATCGGAGCCTCCACTTGTGGGCCGTGCACATAAGTGTCCGGCCGGTCGAAGTACATACTAGCACCCGCGTTGCAAGCCTGCCGCACGGCATATCGTGTGGCACATGACTGACGCGACGCCCTCCGGTTCCACTCACGAATCCCCCGACTACGACGACATGACCCGCGACATCGCGGACGTGCCGGCGGTCGAGGTCATCACCACGGTGGCCGTCCACCTGCTCAGTGCGGCGGCGGTCAACCTGGGCCTGGACAAGCCGGACTCCGAACACAAGGACCTCGACGAGGCCCGCAAGCTGATCAACGCCCTGGCCGGCCTGGTCACCGCGAGCGCCACCGAGATCAGCTCCTTCCACGCCGCCCCGCTGCGCGACGGCCTGAAGTCCCTCCAGCTCGCCTTCCGCGAGGCCTCGCTGGTGCCGGACGAGCCGGGCCAGGGGCCGGGCGAGAAGTTCACGGGGCCCGTGTACTCGTAACCATCCCGTAGAACGGCGGAACCGGCGCCCCCTCCGGGAGCAGCGCCAGGTCCAGCCCTCCTACGAGGCGTGCGCGCAGGGTCCGGTCACCGGCGAGGGCCTCCGCGACCCGCCGGGCCGCGGCCGGAGCCCCGGGCCCCGCGGCCAGCACGATGGCCAGGGTGCCGTCGGCGTCCTCGCCGCCGGGGCCCAGGTGGGCGCCGAGCACGGCCGGCTCCGCGGCCACGACGGCCCGTACCGCCTCGCGCACGGCGGGGTCGGCCAGCGGCCCGGCGTCGGTGCGGCCCTCGGCCAGCGCGAGCAGCGCCGGGCCGGTGAGCTGGTAGGTGACCGGCCCGGACAGGTCGAGGACGACGGTGTCGGCCTTCTCGTGGGCCGCGGCGGCCAGGGCCTGGTGCAGCGGGACGGCCACGGGGCGGGCGGCCGGGTCCCACCGGGCCAGCGAGGCGATGGAGGTGAAGGCGGGCAGCGCCCGCCGGTCCCCCGCGCGCAGGGTGGGGACGGCCATGTCGCTGGTCTTCTCGCGCCCCAGCCCGGTCTCGGGGTCGGTCTCCACCTCGCCGAGGACGGCGACGACGGGCACCAGCAGGCGGGCGCCCTTCAGGGCGGCCAGCACCTCGGGCTCCGTGCTCCTGTCCTCGGCCCAGGCGGCCAGGGCCGCGCTCAGCCGGGGGTCGGCGGAGCCGTCGTCGTCGGAGAAGCCTGGGTCCGGAATGTTTTTGTTCGCCACAGTTACCCGACCCTATCCCCCCGCGCGGCCCGGGGCCGCCGGGCCAGTACGGCGGCCACCGCGAGCAGCGCCAGCCCCGCGGCGGCTCCCGCCGGGGCGCCGAGGCGGGCGCCGCGCTCGGGGCCGCGCACCGGGTCGGGGCCGGGGCCGAAGTAGGGGTGCCCGGCCGGGACGGCCACGGGGAGCGGCGGCTCGGCGGACAGCGACTCGGCGGCCTGGAGGGCGGCCGCCGGGTCCACCAGGCCGAAGCCGCGGGAGTCGTCGCGGCCGCCGGCCGGGGAGTCGGAGGCGGTGCTCTCCAGCAGCTTCTTGATCTGCGCCGGGGACAGCCCGGGGTGGGCGGACCTGACCAGGGCGACCGCGCCGGAGACGAAGGCGGAGGCGGCGCTGGTGCCCCAGCCCTCGTAGTAGGAGCGGTCGGGGTCGGCGATGACCACGTCGACTCCGGGGGCGCTGACGGTGGCGTACCAGCTGCGCGTGGAGAAGGAGGCCTTCTTGCCGTTGCGGTCGACGGCCGCGACGGCGATGACCCCGGGGTAGGCGGCCGGGTAGGAGGCGTGGTCGCCCTGCTCGCCGCCGTTGCCGGCGGAGGCGACGACGACCACCCCCTTGGCGAGGGCGTACTGGACGGCCTCGTCCTCGCCCGCCTCGTGGTGGGCGGAACTGCTGTCGTCGCCGAGGGACAGGTTGATCACGTCGGCGCCGTGGTCGGCGGCCCAGCGGATCCCCTCGGCGAGGGCGCCGCCCTTGCTGTCGCGGGCCTTGGCCCGGCCGGGGTCGCCCTCCTCCAGGATCACGCGGACCGGGAGGATCTTCGCCTGGGGGGCAATGCCGAGGACGCCCGCGCGGCGGTTGGGGCCGTGACCGTGTCCGGCGATGATCCCGGCCATGGCGGTGCCGTGCCGGGCCCAGGCGCGGTCGCCGCGGCCCGCGCCCATGCCGACGAGGTCGGTTCCGTCGAGGACCTGGCCGGCCAGGTCGGGGTGGGTGGAGTCGACCCCGGTGTCCAGGACGGCGACGGTGACCCCGTTGCCCCGGGTGGTGCCCCAGGCCTCCTCGGCGCGCAGGGCCATCAGGCCCCACTGGCGGTCCCGGATGGTGTCGGCGGCGGCCGGGGGCACGGCGACGGCGACGAGGAGGGCTCCGAGGACGATCCCCGCGCCGGCGGCGCCCCGCCGCCGCAGCGGCCCGGCTCCCGCGCGGCTCACCAGCCGGGCTCCCGCGCGGCTCATCGGCCCGGCTCCGGCGCGGGCGGGGCCGCGAGGGCCCGTACGCCGCGCGCCACTTGGTCGGCGACGGCCATGGCCTCGTGGCCGAGGCCCGCCTGGGCCACGGCTCCGGTGGCGTCCTTGGCCATCGTGTCCTCGGCGGGGCGGGGGGCGTCCAGGATCCGGCCGTCGGCGAACGCGGAGACCCCGTAGACGACGACGGGTGCCTCGGGGAGCACGGAGGCGGTCCAGGCGGCGCGCCGGTCGTCGGGGAATCCGTAGCCGGGCGGCGGGGTGAGCCGGCCGCGCAGGGCGTTCATGGCGGCGGCGTCGCCAGGGGTGAAGACCATGCCGACGGTGACCAGCGAACTGCGGGTGGCGTCGGTGTAGGTGGCCCGGAGCACGCGGGTGCAGCCGGCTCCGGCGAGCAGGGCCTGCCAGTCGGCGGCGAGTGCGGCGGGGCAGCCGGCGTCGGGGGCCAGCGCGATGCGGGTCCACGTGCGGTCGGCGCCGCCGGGCCCGGCGTCCTCTCCGGTGAGGACCGGCGGGAAGAGGGTGTCGACGGGGGTGTCGTGCCAGAGGGAGGCGGCCTTGCGGTAGGCGGCCCCGGCGGCCAGGGGCCGCTGCTCGGCACGGTGTTCGGCGACGGAGGTGTAGCCGGCGGCTCCGGTGAGGCCGAGGCCCAGGAGCCCGCACACGAGGGCGGCGAACACCCTTCCGGGCCGCCGCCGGGGCGGGGCAGGGGGCCGGTCGGGCGCGGACAGGACCTCGCCGTGCGGTGTGGACGTGCTCATCCGGCGGCTCCGCCCCCCGTTCCGTACGGCTGCCTGCCCCCAACCTTACGCGTCCGCCCCCGCGTACCCGCCTGCGCGGGCCCGCGGGGGCGGACGGTCTCACGGAGTGGTCTGCTACTGGGTGACCTGATCGCCCCTCAGCGCCGGTACGAACTGGTCGAGCTCGTTGCGCCAGTACCGGTTGATGTTCAGGCGGGTCGGCTTCTCGTCGCCCGGGAAGAGGAAGCGCAGGGAGCTCCACAGGGTGTTGCGGTTCACGTCGGTGACCTTGTCGCGGGCCTCGGCGAGCGGGATGACGTGCACGAGCTCCTTGGGGCGGTTGCTGACCCGGGAGGCGCGGTGGACGACGACGACCTGCTCGGTCAGCGTGACGAAGTAGTACTTCACGAAGAGCTGGCCGATCAGGCCGAGCTCGTTCATCAGCCAGGGGCTCGGGCCGGTGATGGTGTGGAAGGTGACCACCGGACGGTCGGTCGGCTCGATCTCGCGAATCGCCTGTGCGACCTGCTCCTGCATGGTGGACTTACGGATCGCCATCTGGCGCTTCCCCCTGAATAGTGACTCCCCGCCGGACGTCGGCCGGGGACGGGCGAGGGTACTCACATTCGAACGGCTGTCTCAACGGCCAAAATGGGGCATCCGCTGGTCGAGACCAAACATTGACCAGTCCGTCACCTGGAGCCTCTGACCTGGCCGGGAACCCGGGAACCTGTGAACCCCGCTCAGCCCCCTACCCACGGGTACACCCATCTGGCAGGCTGCCGCCCATGAACTCCCCCGCCGCCGACCGGGCCCGATACGACCGGGCCACCGCGCACCTCGACGCCCCGCTCGCCCTCGTGGATCTGGAGGCGTTCGACGCCAACGCCGACGACCTCGTGCGGCGCGCCGGCGGGAAGCCGATCCGGGTGGCGAGCAAGTCCGTACGGTGCCGCGTGCTGCTCGAACGGGTCCTCGCCCGGCCCGGGTTCGCCGGGATCATGTCGTACACCCTCGGCGAATCGATCTGGCTGGCCCGCTCCGGTTTCGAGGACGTGCTGCTGGCCTACCCGTCGGCCGACCGGGCCGGTTTCGCCGAGCTCGCCGCCGATCCGAAGCTGGCCGGCGCGGTGACCGTGATGATCGACGACCCCGCCCAGCTGGAGCTCATCGACCGGGCCCGGGACGGCGGGACCCAGGAGATCCGGGTCTGCCTGGAGCTGGACACCGCCCTGCAGCTCTTCGGCGGCAGGATGCGCGTCGGCGCCCGCCGCTCCCCGCTGCGCGAGCCGGCCCAACTCGCCGCACTCGCCCGTACGGTGGTCTCCCGGCCCGGCTTCCGGGTCGTCGGACTGATGGGCTACGAGGGCCACGTGGCCGGGGTCGGCGACTCGCTCGCCGGGCGTCCGGTGCGCTCGCGGGTCATCCAGCTGATGCAGAGCGCCGCCCGCAAGGAGCTGGCCGCCCGCCGGGCCGAGGCCGTACGGGCCGTGCGCGCCGTCGTCCCGGACCTGGAGTTCGTCAACGGGGGCGGCACCGGCAGCGTGCAGCAGACCGCCGCCGAGGACGCGGTCACGGAGATCGCCGCCGGTTCGGGGCTCTACGTACCGCGGTTGTTCGACAACTACACCTCGTTCAGCGGCCGTCCGGCGGCGCTGTTCGCCCAGCCGGTGGTGCGCCGGCCCGGCGTCGGGGTGGTGACGGTGCTCGGTGGCGGCTATCCGGCCTCCGGGGCGCCCGGCGCGGACCGGCTGCCGGTTCCCTACCTCCCCCAGGGCCTGCGCTACGACCCCCAGGAGGGGGCGGGCGAGGTGCAGACCCCGCTGCTCGGCAGCCCGGCCGACGATCTGCTGATCGGCGACCGGGTCTGGTTCCGGCACGCGAAGGCCGGCGAACTGTGCGAGCGCTTCGACGAGTTGCACCTGGTCGAGGGCGACCGGGTGACGGCCACCGCGCCGACCTACCGGGGCGAGGGCCGCACCTTCCTGTGACCGGTCCGGCTCGGAAGACGGTTAGAAGACGGTGTCCGTCTGGTCGGGGATGACGCTCGCGTCGCCCCGCAGGACGGGCCCCGGGGTGCCGTCGCGGCCGGTGAAGCCGGTGGTGGCGCAGGGGTACGCGGCCGCCTTCTGCTTCTTCGGCTGGATGAACATCGGGTTCACGATCCACTTGCCGTCGCTGTTGTCGTAGGCGCGGCACATCAGCTCGTTCTTGTTGCGGTTGACGACGAGCCGCAGCGCGGTCGCGTCCCGCAGGAACGTGACGTCGGTGTCGGAGTCGCCCGCGGCGAACACCTGGCGGCGGGCGGCCGGCTGGACCTTCTCGGCCGCGGCGCCGCGGACCCCGAAGACCTGCTTGTTGATCCAGCAGCGCTTGCCGTCCACGTACGTGATCAGCGTGTCCTCGCCGTCCTTGACGGACCCGCAGCCCTGGAGGTGGGAGGTGAACTTCCCGCCGTCCGTGGTGGTGTTGCGGATGCCGATGACGTGCGAGGGGTCCACGCCGACGCCCTTGGCCCACACCTCGACGACCGGCTGCGGCGAGGCCGAGCTGATCCAGACGTCGAAGCCGGCCTTCCGCAGACCGTTGATGAGGTCCTTCTGCTGGTCGTAGTAGCGCACCCAGCCGGTGGCGGTGGTGGAGCCGACCTGCTGCTTGGCATCGACCGGCGCGGCCAGGTTCTCGGTCTGCGCGGCGGCGGCGAAGCCGCGGATCTCGCGGGCGGTCCAGCCCTGCATGAGCTGCGGCAGCCAGGCGTAGGCGGGCTCGATCGTCCGGTGGTCCCAGCCGGCGAAGGCGGGCGCGGCCGCGCGGGTCGCGGCGGCGCCGTAGACGGCGTTCAGCTCGTCGGCGCAGCCCACGCCTTCAGGGGCGCCGGTGGGCAGCGGGGCGCCGGGCTCGGCGAGGGCGCCGCAGGCCTCGGCCAGGGCCTTGACTGCGGCCGGGGTCAGGTAGCGGCTGGTGGTGGTCCAGTCGCCCTTGGCGGGCTGGCGGATCTTGCCGTTGCGCAGCAGCCAGTACATGGTCGCGTCGCCGACGTCGTTCTTGACGACGGTGTTGTCCCAGTCGAAGACGGCGACGGGCTTGGCGCGGCCGGGCCGGTACGGGTTGCACTTGCCGTATTCGTCGATGAGCCGCTGGAGCCGGGCCTGGTTTTCCCCGTACCAGCCGGCCTTGAGCTGGGGGGTGGTGCACGGGGCGCCGGTGCGGGCCGCCTGGGCTGCGGGCGCGGCGGCCACGAGGGTGCCGGCGGCTATCGCGACGGCGGCGCCGACGGCCTGGAGCCGTCGCACGGTGTCGGGTCGGGTCACTGCGGTGGACACTCCTGATTCCTACGAAGATCATCTCGGACGCTAGAGCACGACAGCCGGGCGTCGTGCGACGCCCGGCTGTCGTGGGGATGGCTTCCGGGTGAATGCCCGGTGATGCTGATGGTGCTGGTGATGCTGGTGGTGGTGCCGTGCTGCCTACAGGGGCGTGACGTACGCGCCGGAGATGCCGCCGTCGACCAGGAAGTCGGTGGCGTTGATGAAGGAGGAGTCGTCGCTGGCGAGGAAGGCGACGGCGGCGGCGATCTCGGTGGGCTCGGCGAACCGGCCCAGCGGGATGTGCACGAGCCGGCGGGCGGCCCGCTCCGGGTCCTTGGCGAACAGCTCCTGGAGCAGCGGGGTGTTGACCGGCCCCGGGCACAGCGCGTTGACACGGATGCCCTCACGGGCGAACTGCACGCCGAGCTCGCGGGACATGGCGAGCACGCCGCCCTTGGAGGCGGTGTACGAGATCTGCGAGGTGGCGGCGCCCATCCGTGCCACGAAGGAGGCGGTGTTGATGATGGAGCCGCGGCCCTGGCGCCGCATGTAGGGCAGTGCGGCCTTGCAGCACAGGTAGACGGAGGTGAGGTTGACGTCCTGGACCCGCTTCCAGGCCTCCAGGCCGGTGGTGAGGATCGAGTCGTCGTCCGGGGGCGAGATGCCGGCGTTGTTGAAGGCGATGTCGACCGAGCCGTAGGTGTCGAAGGCGGTCTTGAAGAGGGCCTCGACCTCCTCCGGGCTGGTGACGTCCACCTTCACGAAGGTGCCGCCGACCTCTTCGGCCGCGGCCTTGCCCGCGGTCTCGTCGATGTCCCCGCAGACGACGTTGGCGCCCTCGGAGGCCAGCCGGCGGGCGGTGGCGAGGCCGATGCCGCTGCCGGCGCCGGTGATGACGGCGGTACGGCCGACCAGGCGGCGGCAGACGATCTCTTCGGTGTGCTCAGTGGACATGGGTTCAGGCCTCCGTGCTGATGAAGACGTTCTTGGTCTCGGTGAAAGCGGTGAGGGCGTCGGGTCCGAGCTCGCGGCCGAGCCCGGACTGCTTGTAGCCCCCGAAGGGGGTCCAGTAGCGGACGCTGCTGTGGGAGTTGACCGACAGGTTGCCCGCGGCGACGGCGCGCGAGACGCGCAGCGCGCGGCCGATGTCGCGGGTCCACAGGGATCCGGAGAGGCCGTATTCGGTGGCGTTGGCCAGGCGTACGGCGTCCTCCTCGTCCTCGAACGGCAGGACGACGGCGACCGGGCCGAAGACCTCCTCTGCGGCCACGGGCGCGGTGGGGGCGACGCCGGTGATGAGGGTCGGGGGGTACCAGAAGCCGGGGCCCTCGGGGGCGGTGCCGCGGATCGCGGTGAGGTCGTCGGTGACGTAGGACCGTACGCGGTCCAGCTGGGTCCGCGAGATCAGCGGGCCCATCTGCGTCTTCTCGTCGAGCGGGTCCCCGACGACCACGTTCTCGATCCCGGGGGCCAGCAGCTCCATGAACCGGTCGTAGGCGGAGCGCTGTACGAGGATCCGCGTACGGGCGCAGCAGTCCTGCCCGGTGTTGTCCAGGAAGGCCATGGGCGCCGCGGCGGCCGCCGCTTCGAGGTCGGCGTCCGCGAAGACGATGTTGGGGCTCTTGCCGCCGAGTTCGAGGGTGACGCGCTTCACCCGGTCGGCGCACTTGGCCATGATCTGCTTGCCGACCCGGGTGGACCCGGTGAAGACGATCTTCGCGACTCCGGGGTGTTCGACGAGCGCGTCGCCCGCGACGTCCCCGCGGCCGGGGAGCACCTGGAAGAGGTGCTCGGGGATCCCGGCTTCGAGGGCGAGTTCAGCGAGGCGCAGGGCGGTCAGCGGGGTGGTCTCGGCGGGCTTGAGGATGACGGCGTTGCCGGCGGCCAGGGCCGGGGCCAGGCCCCAGGCGGCGATCGGCATGGGGAAGTTCCACGGGGCGATCACGCCGATGACGCCGAGGGGTTCGAGGAAGGTGACGTCGATGCCGCCGGCGACGGGGATCTGCCGGCCGGAGAGCCGTTCCACTCCGCCGGCGGCGAAGTCGAGCAGGTCGCGGACGTTGCCCGCCTCCCAGCGGGCGTTGCCGATGGTGTGACCGGCTTCGCGGACCTCCAGCCGTGCCAGTTCCTCGATGTGGCCGTCGACGACCGCGGCGAAGCGGCGCAGCAGCCGGGCCCGGTCGGCGGGGGCGGCGGCCGCCCAGATCCGCTGGGCCGCGGCGGCCCGTACGACGGCGGCGTCCACGTCGTCCCGTGTGGCGGCCGGGACGACGGCGACGATTTCCTCGGTGGCCGGATTCAGGACTTCCAGCGCATCGACAGCGGTCACGCTATGCCTCACAGACTTCTCGTTCCGAAGGGAGTTACAGGCGTTCGAAGGAGCGGCGCAGCTCCCAGTCGGTCACCGCGGAGTCGTACGCGTCCAGTTCGACGCGGGCCATGTTCCGGTAGTGGGCGACGACTTCGGGGCCGAAGGCGGCCTTCGCGATCTCGCTGTTCTCCCAGAGCTCGGCGGCCTCGCGCAGGGTGGTGGGGACGTGCGCGTAGTCGGCGGTGTAGGCGTTGCCGGCGCAGGGATCGGGCAGTTCCAGGCGGTTCTCGATGCCGTAGATCCCGGCCGCGACCAGGCCCGCGACGGCGAGGTGGGGGTTGACGTCGCCGCCGGGGAGGCGGTTCTCGAAGCGCATGGAACGGCCGTGGCCGACGACGCGCAGCGCGCAGGTCCGGTTGTCCACGCCCCAGGCGACGGCGGTCGGCGCGAAGGATCCCGGCCGGAAACGCTTGTACGAATTGATGTTGGGGGCGTAGAGAAGGGAGAAGTCGCGCAGCGCGGCGAGCTGGCCGGCCAGGAAGTGGCGCATAACGGGTGACATACCGCCGTGAGCGTGCGCGTCGGGGCCTTCCCCGGCCATCGCGTTGCGTCCGTCGGCATCGTTGAGCGAGAGGTGGATGTGGCAGGAGTTGCCCTCGCGCTCGTCGTACTTGGCCATGAAGGTGAGCGAGACGCCTTCCTGGGAGGCGATCTCCTTGGCCCCGGTCTTGTAGACGGCGTGCTGGTCGCAGGTGGTCAGCGCCTCGTCGTAGCGGAAGGCGATCTCGTGCTGCCCGAGGTTGCACTCCCCCTTGGCCGACTCCACGATCAGGCCGGCGGCCTGCATCTCGTTGCGGATGCGGCGCAGCAGGGGTTCGATGCGTCCGGTCCCGAGGACCGAGTAGTCGATGTTGTACTGGTTGGCGGGGGTCAGGCCGCGGTAGTTGGAGTTCCAGGCCTGCTCGTAGGTGTCCTGGAAGACCATGAACTCCAGCTCCGTGCCCACCATCGCGGTGTAGCCGTGCCCGGCGAGCCGCTCCAGCTGGCGGCGCAGGATCTGGCGGGGCGCGGCGACCACGGGCGAGCCGTCGTTCCAGGCGAGGTCGGCGAGGAGGAAGGCGCTGCCCGGGTTCCAGGGGATCCGGCGCAGAGTGGCGAGGTCGGGGTGCATGGCGAAGTCGCCGTAGCCCCGGTCCCAGGAGGACATCTCGTACCCGTCGACGGTGTTCATGTCCGTGTCGACGGCGAGGAGGTAGTTGCAGCCCTCGGTGCCGTGCGCGAGGACCTCGTCGAGGAAGAACTGTGCGGCGAACCGCTTGCCCTGGAGCCGCCCCTGCATGTCGGGGAAGGCCAGGACCACTGTGTCGATCTCACCGCTGGCGACGAGAGCACGGAGCTCCTCGGTCGAAAGCGGCGGCTTGCGGTCTACCACGGGAATCTCTCCTTCGGTGAGCCGAGGAGGCCTAAGGTATTGAACAGAACCATTGCTTGGGAAGGGGAGGAGCCCACATGACCGATACGGCGAGCGAAGGCGGCGCGATCGCGCGGCTCAATCCCGTACTGCGACAGGTACGGGCGGGCAACGGTTTCGAGGAGGCACTGGAGCAGATCCTCCAGGTGGTCCGGCTCGGACTGGTGCCGGGCGGGGAACGACTGCCGCCCGAGCGCGAGTTGGCCGAGCGGATGGGGATCAGCCGGGTGACGCTGCGCGAGGTGCTGAAGGTGCTCCAGGACCAGGGCCTGGTGGAGGCCCGGCGCGGGCGGTACGGCGGAACGTTTGTGCTGCACCGCCCCGACACCCCGGCCGGGGGAGCCGAGGAGGAGCTGAGGCGGCGGGTCGCCGGCGTGGACATCGAGGACGTGCTGCGCTTCCGCGAGGTCCTGGAGGTCGGCGCGGCCGACCTGTGCGCCTCCCAGGGGCTGTCGGAGAAGGACGCCGACCGGCTGCTGGCCGCACTGACCGCCACCCATGACGCCCCGCTGCCCGACTACCGCCGCCAGGACACGCTCTTCCACCTCACCCTGTGCGAACTCGCCGGATCGGCCACGCTGACGGCCCAGTACGCGGCCGTCCGGGCCACCGTGAACGACCTGCTGGACTGCATCCCGCTGCTGGTGCGCAACCTGGAGCACTCGCAGCAGCAGCACAGCGTGCTGGTGGAGGCGGTTCTGGAGCGGGACGCGGACGCGGCGCGCGAGGTGATGCGCGAGCACTGCTGCGGCACGGCGGCGCTGCTGAGGGGGTTCCTGGCCTGAGAGGGGCGAGGGAGGCAAGGGAGCCGAGAGGGCCGAGAGAGAGGCTTTCGTAACCCCCGTTTAACGCAGGGGTCTTGCGCCCGCCACTCCCCAACGGCAAAGGTACGCCCCACAACCATTGCCCTAGGCAGGAGCGCACATGGCCGACGACACCGGCGCACGGCTCGCAGCCGTGCCCGAACCCACCACGCCCTTGGACGACGCGGCCCCCGCGAACGGCGGTGACGGCTACCTGGAACGCCGTACGCTGCGCCGCGGCAGCGCGGGCTGGCTGCTGCTGACCGGCCTCGGCGTCGCGTACGTCGTCTCCGGCGACTTCTCCGGCTGGAACGTCGGCCTCGCCCAGGGCGGTTTCGGCGGCCTCGCCATCGCCACCGTCCTGATGGGCGCGATGTACGCGTGCCTGGTCTTCTCCCTCGCCGAACTGTCCGCGATCCTGCCCACCGCGGGCGGCGGCTACGGATTCGCCCGCCGCGCGCTGGGCACCTGGGGCGGCTTCCTCACCGGCACCGCGATCCTCATCGAGTACATCCTGGCCCCGGCCGCCATCGCCATCTTCATCGGCGACTACGTCGAATCGCTGAACCTCTTCGGCCTCACCTCCGGCTGGCCCGTCTACCTCGCCTGCTTCGCGGTCTTCATCGGCATCCACCTCTGGGGCGTCGGCGAAGCCCTGACCTTCTCCTTCGTCGTCACCGCCATAGCGGTGACCGCCCTGATCGTCTTCGCGGTCGGCGCCTTCACCGAATTCGACCCCGCCAACCTCGACAACATCGCCGTCGACACCACGGCCGCGGGCGCGAGCTCCTGGCTGCCACTGGGCTTCCTCGGCATCTGGGCCGCGTTCCCCTTCGGCATGTGGTTCTTCCTCGGCGTCGAAGGCGTCCCGCTGGCCGCCGAGGAGGCCAAGGACCCGGTCCGGGCCATGCCGCGCGCCCTGTCGATCTCCATGGGCGTCCTCATCCTCCTCGCCCTGATCACCTTCCTCGCCTCCACCGGGGCCCGCGGGGCCGACGCGATCAAGGACGCGGGCAACCCGCTGGTCGTCGCCCTGGAGGGCGACCCCGGCCTCTCCTGGCTCAAGACCTTCGTCAACTACGCGGGCCTCGCAGGCCTGGTGGCCTCCTTCTTCTCCCTCATCTACGCCGGCTCGCGCCAGCTCTTCGCCCTCTCCCGCGCGGGCTACCTGCCGCGGTTCCTGTCCCTGACCTCGAAGCGCAAGGCCCCGTACCTGGGCCTGCTCATCCCCGGCGCCATCGGCTTCGCACTCGCCGCCGCCACCGGCAACGGCCCGCGCATGCTGAACATCGCCGTGTTCGGCGCGACCATCTCCTACGCCCTGATGGCCCTCTCCCACATCGTGCTGCGCCGCCGCGAACCCGGCCTGGAGCGCCCGTACCGCACCCCGGGCGGCATCGCGACCTCCACCACGGCCTTCGTCCTCGCCCTCTCGGCCCTGGTCGCCACCTTCCTGGTGGACAAGGACGCCGCATTCATCGCGCTGGCCGTGTACGCCGTCGCCCTCGCCTACTTCGCGTTCTACAGTCGGCACCACCTGGTGGCCTCCGCGCCGGAGGAGGAGTTCGCGGCGCTGGCGGAAGCCGAGGCCGAGCTGTCCCGCGACTGATCCCCCATCCCCGCCCCTTCCCCTTCGCTCTGGAGGCAAGAACCGTGCCCAGGCCGCTCATCGGCATCACCACCTACGTCGAGGCATCCACCCGCTACGGGGTGTGGAACGTCCCGACGGCCCTCGTCCCCACCGGGTACTACGAACTCGTCCAGGCCTCGGGCGGCACGGCCGTCCTGCTCCCGCCGGACGATCCGGAGGCGGCGCCGGAGGTGCTGGCCCGGCTGGACGGCCTGGTCGTCGCGGGCGGCCCGGACGTGGACCCGGTCCGGTACGGGGCCGCGCGCGATCCCCGTACGGGCCCGGCGGCGACCCTGCGCGACGAATGGGAGCTGGCCCTCATCACCGCGGCGCTCTCCTCCCGCACCCCCCTGCTCGGGATCTGCCGGGGCATGCAGGCACTGAACGTGGCCCTGGGCGGGACGCTGATCCAGCACATCGACGGGCACTCCGCGGGCGAGGGGATCGTCTCCTGGCACCCGGTCCGCCCGGTCCCGGGCACCCGGTACGCGGCCCTGGTCCCGGAGGAGTCGGAGGTCCCGACCTACCACCACCAGGCCGTCGACCGCCTGGGCACGGGCCTGATCCCCTCATCGCACGCGGTGGACGGCACGATCGAATCCATCGAACTCGACGACTCGTCCCACTGGACCCTGGGCGTCCAGTGGCACCCGGAACGCGACAAGGACACCCGAGTCATGTCCGCCCTGATCACGGCGGCCTGCAAGGTCAGCCCCGCCGGCGTTTGAGGCGCGGGTCCGGGCAGAGCCCGGGGAACGGCGGAAGGGCGGGTAGGGGACCAGCCCCGCAGGGCAGCCCCCGCCCGGCCTCCGGCCTCCCGGGTCCGGGTCCGGGATGCCGGCCCGGCTCCGGCCCGGCCAGCGCCGCGTCAGGGCCCGGCCAGCGCCGCGTCAGCGCCCGGTCAGTGCCGCGTCAGCGACAGCAGATCCCGCGCCGGCCCCGCCGGCCGGGCCCCCGCCGGCCAGACCGCCCGCAGCGCCCGGTCCAGCGGCGCCCCGACCACCGGCACGGACACCAGGCGGCGCGCCGCCAGCTCGTCCCCCACCGCCAGCTCCGACAGCACGCACGGCCCGGCTCCGCTCTCCGCCGCCGCCTTCACCGCCGTGGTGGAGGCCAGTTCGAGCAGCGGCTCCGCCAGCCCCCCGCAGCCGGCCAGCGCCGCGTCCAGGACCTGCCGGGTTCCCGACCCCCGCTCCCGCAGGATCAGCGGGGTCGCCGCCAGCTCCGCCGCCTCCACCCCCTTCGAGCGCCGCGCCCACGGGTGCCGCGGAGCCACCGCCACCACGAGGCGGTCCTGGGCGATCACCACCGAGTCGAGCCCCTCCGGCACGCTGAGCCCCTCCACGAAGCCGAGGTCCGCCTCGTGCGCCAGGACGCGTTCGGCGACGACCGCCGAGTTCCCCGCGTGCAGGGACACCGCCGTGCCGGGGCGCTGCCCGCGCAGCGCGATCAGCCAGCCGGGCAGCAGGTACTCCGCGATGGTCATGCTGGCCGCGACCCGCAGCCGGGAGTCGCGACGGCCCCGTAGCGCCTGCGCGCCCGCGTCGAAGGCCTCGGCCGCCTCCACCACCCGCCGCGCCCAGTCCGTGACCAGCGCGCCTTCCGCCGTCAGCGTCGATCCCCGCGGGGAGCGGTCCACGAGCGCCACCCCGAGCCGGGTCTCCATCGCCCGGATCCGGCTGCTGGCGGCGGGCTGGGTGATCCCGAGCCGCCGGGCGGCCCCGCTCAGGCTCCCGACACGGGCCACGGCCAGCAGCAGTTCCATGGCGCCGAGGTCCGGGACCCGGTGCGCCAGCGGTATCTGTTCCTCGGCCCACTGCTCATTACCCATAACCTCAGTTTATGCCCTCATAGGAACGTGGTCCCTGCCCTTCGGCCCTGCCCGGCGGGACTCTGGATCCATGGCCACCACCCTCGTACGCCCCCGCCCCACCACCCCTGGGATCTCCCGGGCCCACAAGGCCCCCGCACTGCGCCACCTCGGCCCCAACTGGTACGCCTCCGTCATGGGCACGGGGATCATCGCCAACGCCGGCGCGACCCTCCCCTACCAGCTCCCCGGCCAGCGCGTGGTCTGCCAGATCTTCTGGGTCCTGGCCGCCACCGCCCTCGCCGTACTGCTGACCGCCCGGGCCGGACACTGGCTCCACCACCGCGACCAGGCCCGCGCCCACCTCCTCGACCCCGCCGTGGCCCCCTTCTACGGCTGCCTCTCGATGGCCCTGCTGGCCGTCGGCGGCGGCACCCTCATCGTCGGCAAGGACCTCATCGGGGTCCCCGCCGCCGTTGCCGTCGACACGGTCCTGTTCACCGCCGGCACCGCGATCGGCCTCCTGGCCGCCGCCGGCATCCCCTACCTGATGGTGGTCCGGCACAAGGTCGAAGCCCACCAGGCCACCCCCGTCTGGCTGCTCCCCGTGGTCGCCCCCATGGTCTCCGCCGCGCTGGGCCCCCTGCTCATCCCCCACCTGCCCGAGGGCCAGGCCCGCGAGGCCATGCTGCTCGCCTGCTACGCGATGTTCGGGATCAGCCTGCTCGCGACCCTGCTGATGCTGCCCCTGGTGTTCGGCCGGCTGATCGTGAGCGGCCCCCTCCCCCTGGCGCTCACCCCCACCCTGTTCCTGGTCCTCGGCCCCCTCGGCCAGTCCACCACCGCCGTGAACGCGCTCGCGGACATGGCCCCCCAGTCGATAGCCGCCCCCTACGCCGGCGGGTTCGGGGTCTTCGCCGTGGTCTACGGGCTCCCCGTGATGGGATTCGCCCTCCTGTGGCTGGCCCTGGCCGGCGCGATGCTGGTGCGGGCCGCCCGCAACGGCATGGGGTTCGCCATGACCTGGTGGGCGCTGACCTTCCCCGTCGGCACCTGCGTCACCGGCGCCGCCGGGCTCGCCCGCCACACCGGCCTCATCGCCTTCGACTGGCTGGCCGCCGCCCTGTTCCTGGCCCTGGTCACCGCCTGGCTGGCCGCCGCCGCGAACACCCTGCGCGGCCTGTACACCGGCCGACTGCTGGCCGCGCCCCGCTAGGGCCGACCGGCACCGCTCAGACCGGGCCCGCCGCGCGCAGGGCCGCCGCCAGCACCGCCGGGCCCTCGGCCAGCGAGGGCCCGTACCAGGTCAGGTGGCGTCCGCTGACGAGTGCGGCGGGCAGTCCGGGGAAGGCCTCGGGCCCGTCCCCGGCGGTGAAGCGGTACGGCTCGTCCGGGAGCACCACGAGATCGCAGCCCGCCGCGGCCAGCTCGGCCGCCGGGATCCTCGGATACCGCTCCGCGTGCGCGGCGTAGGCGTTGCGCACCCCGAGGCGGGCCAGCAGGTCCCCCGCGAAGGTGTCCCGCCCCAGCACCATCCACGGCCGACGCCAGACCGGTACGAAGGCCAGGCGCGGCTCCCCGGCCGGTGTCACCCGGGCCCACGCGGCCTCGGCGTCCGACAGCCACCCGGGCCGCTCCAGACCCAAGGCCCCGACCAGGACCCGATCCAGTTCCCCGAAGGCCTGCGGGAGGTCCCGTACCTCGGTGACCAGCACCCGCAGCCCGGCCGCCCGCAGCTCCGCGAGGTCGGGGGCCCGGTTCTCCTCCTCGTTGGCGATCACCAGATCCGGGCGCAGCTCCGCGATCCGGCGCACGTCCGGGTTCTTCGTGCCCCCGACGCGCGCCACGTCCCCCAGCTCGGCGGGGTCCGGGTGGGTGCACCAGTCGGTCACGCCGACCAGCGCTCCGGGCGAGCTGACCGCGACCGCCTCGGTCAGGGACGGCACGAGCGAGACGACCCGCATCGGGGCCCGCATCCCGCTCAGTGTCCGGGCGAGGGCGGTTCGGAGGTGGCGTGGATGTGGTCGCCGACCGCGACGATCAGGATCCGGGTGTCCTCGGTGACGGCCCGCCAGCGGTGCCGTACGCCACCGGACAGGAACAGCGCGTCGCCGTTCTCCAGCCGGTACGCCCGCCCCTCGGCCTCCACCTGGCAGGCGCCCGAGACCACGTACATCAGCTCGTCGTTGCGGTGCTGGTACTCGCGGCCGGCGTCCTGGTCCCCGGTGAACTCCAGTGCGTGCAGCTGGTGGTGCCCGCGCACGAGGGGCCGTACGCCGGGAACGGGGGTGAGCCCCGAATCGTCACCGGCCCGTACGAGGTCCACGGTGCGCGCGGTGTCGGAGGCGGCGAGCAGTTCGACGGCCGTGGTCTCCAGCGCGTCGGCGACCCGCTCCAGGGACCGCATGCTGGGCCGGGCCCGTTCGTTCTCTATCTGGCTCAGGAAGGGAACCGAAAGGCCGCTGCGCGCCGACACGGCGGCGAGGGTGAGGCTCAGGGCCCGGCGTCTCTTGCGCACGGCCACTCCCACCCGGAGCGGTTCCTTGGAGTCCTTGTCCCGGTCCCGGTCGTCCGCGCCGCCGTTCACCGCGCTCGTGCCGCTCATGCCGCTCGTGCCGTTCTTGCCGTCGGTGCCATCCCTGTCGTCCATGGCGGGGCTGCCCTCCCCTTGTCCTGGTCCGTCGCACATCACACATCGCACATCGGTGTGCTGTAAGCACCTTACGCAGCAACCGGCCCCGGTTTCGCGCTCAAGAGCCGAGGAGACCGAACCTCCCGCACTTTCCACCAGGGCTCAAGGCATCATCGAGATCGTGACGACGACACGACGCCTGATGCTCCTGGACACCGCTTCCCTCTACTACCGCGCGTACTTCGGTGTGCCGGACTCCGTGAAAGCCCCCGACGGCACCCCCGTCAACGCCGTGCGCGGCCTGCTCGACTTCATCGGCCGCCTCGTGCAGGACCACCGGCCCGACGATCTGGTGGCCTGCATGGACGCCGACTGGCGGCCGCACTGGCGGGTGGAGCTGATCCCCTCCTACAAGGCCCACCGGGTAGCCCAGGAGACCGAGACCGGCCCGGACGTCGAGGAGACCCCGGACACCCTCGCCCCGCAGGTACCGGTCATCGAGGCGGCCCTGGACGCCTTCGGGATCGCCCGGGTGGGCGTCGCCGGCTACGAGGCCGACGACGTGATCGGCACCCTCACCACCCGCGCCACGGGCCCGGTGGACATCGTCACGGGCGACCGCGACCTGTACCAGCTGGTCGACGACGCGAAGGAGCGGCGCGTCCTGTACCCGCTGAAGGGGGTCGGCACCCTCCAGGTGACCGACGAGGCCTGGCTGCGCGAGAAGTACGGGGTCGACGGCCCCGGCTACGCGAACCTGGCGCTGCTGCGGGGCGACCCGAGCGACGGCCTGCCGGGCGTGCCCGGCGTGGGCGAGAAGACCGCGGCGAAGCTGCTGGACGCCTACGGGGACCTGGCCGGAATCATCGCCGCGATCGACGATCCGAAGTCGAAGCTGACCCCCACCCAGCGCAAGCGGCTGGACGAGTCCCGGCCGTACCTGGCGGTGGCCCCCAAGGTCGTCCAGGTGGCCCGCGACGTCCAGCTGCCCCCGTTCGATCCGGCCCTCCCGGCCGCCCCCGCCCACCCCGACCAGGTCGCCGCGCTGGCCCACCGGTGGGGTCTGGGTGGAGCGATTGAACGCCTGAGCAGCGCGCTGCGCCACTGAGGTGCTAACTTAGGTAATCCTAAGCTTCACGGAAGTCAGGGTCAGGGAGTCAAGGAGACGTCGTGGCAGAAGGACGCGTCCGCACGGTCGGCACCGCAGTCGTCGTGCGCACCGAGCGGTTGACCCCGCACATGGTGCGGCTCGTGCTGGGCGGTGACGGGCTGGCCGGTTTCGGCGCGGGCGCGTACACCGACCACTACGTGAAGATCCTGTTCCCGCCGGAGGGAGTCACCTACGACTCCCCGTGGGACCTGGACCGGATCCGCACGACCCGTCCGCGCGAGGAATGGCCGCGCCAGCGGGCGTACACGGTGCGCGCCTGGGATGCGGTGCGGCGTGAGCTGACCCTCGATTTCGTGGTCCACGGGGACGAAGGACTGGCCGGGCCCTGGGCGGCCCGCGTCCAGCCGGGTGAACTCGTACGCTTCCTCGGGCCGGGCGGCGGCTACGCCCCCGACCCGGTGGCCGGCTGGCACCTCCTCGTCGGCGACGAGAGCGCGCTGCCGGCGATCGGCGCGGCGATGGAGCGGATGCCGGCCGGCGCCGAGGTCCGCGCGCTGGTGGAGGTCGAGGGCCCGTCGGACGAGCAGCGGATCGCCACCCCCGACGGTGTCGTCCCGGTCTGGATCCACCGCGGTTCCCGTCCCGTGGGCGAGGCCCTGACGGAAGCCGTCCGGGCCCTGTCCTTCCCCTCCTCGGACGTCCACGCCTTCGTACACGGCGAGGCCGGCTTCGTGAAGTCGCTCCGCCGCCACCTGCGCCTCGAACGCGGCATCCCCCGCGAGCGGCTGTCGATCTCCGGGTACTGGCGCCTGGGCGAGACCGACGAGGGCTGGCGCGCGATCAAGCGCGACTGGAACGCGGAAGTCGAAGCGGAACAGGAACTCCTCGCCGCGGCGTCCTGACCGCCGTCCCGCCGGGCGGGTTCACCGGGCCGGCGGGACAATGACCGCATGGCTACGCTCCGCGCACTCGGCACGGCCACGGCCACCGCGCTCCTGGTCACCACCGGGACGGCGACGGCGGCCACCGCGCCCACCCCGCCTCCCCAGCCAGTGCCGGTCATCACCGACGCCCAGGTCGACAAGGCGGTCAGCCGCCTCGACCGGACCGTCACGGACATGATGCGCGACACCGGGGTCCCCGGCGTCTCCGTCGCCGTCGTCCACGACGACCACGTGGTCTACCTCAAGGGCTTCGGCGTCCGCCGCGTCGGCGAACAGGGCGACGTGGACCCGGACACCGTCTTCCAGATCGCCTCCCTCTCCAAGCCGGTCACCTCCACCGTCCTCGCCGGCGCCCTCAAGGCCCCCGGCGACTTCGACCGCCACGTGGAGCTGCCCGGCTTCGCGCTCAAGGACCCCTGGGTGACCGGCCACCTCTCCGCCGCCGACCTGCTGTCCCACCGCAGCGGCCTCCCGGACCATGCCGGGGACCTTCTCGAAGACCTCGGCTACGACCAGTCGTACATCCTGGACCACCTGCGCCTGGAGCCGCTGACCCCGTTCCGCGCGAGCTACGCCTACACCAACTTCGGTTTCACCGCCGCCGCCGAGGCCATCGCCAGGGCCCACGGCGTCAGTTGGCAGAAGCTCGCCGACGACACCCTCTTCAAGCCGGCCGGCATGACGCACACCAGCACCGAGTTCTCCGCCTTCGACCGGGCGCCCGACCACGCCGCCACGCACGTCAAGAACCCCGACGGCACCTGGAGCCCCCGCTACGTCCGCGACCCGGACGCCCAGGCACCGGCCGGCGGGGTCAGCTCCACCGCCCGCGACATGGCCCAGTGGCTGCGGCTCCAGCTGGACGACGGCTCGCTCGACGGCAAGCGGATCATCCCGGCCGACAACCTCGCCCGCACCCATCTCCCCGAGATCGTGTCGCAGCCGCGCAACGCCCAGGGCAGGAGCGACTTCTACGGGCTCGGCTGGAACGTCTCCTACGACGGCTCGGGCCGGGTCCGCCTCAGCCACTCCGGGGCCTTCGAGCTCGGTGCCAACACCAACGTCACCATGCTCCCCCTGGAGAAGCTCGGCATCGTCGTCCTGACCAACGGCGCCCCGATCGGCGTGGCCGACGCCGTGGCCCTGGACTTCTTCGACTTCGCCGAGCACGGCAGGGCCACCGCCGACTGGCTCCCCCTGATGTCCTCCCTCTACGCCCAGCTCCTCGGCGCCGGCCGCTCCCCCACCGACTACGCCCGTCCGCCGGGCGGCGCGAAGCCGGCCAAGGCCGACACCGCGTACACGGGGACGTACGCCAGCCCGTACTACGGCAAGGCCACCGTCACCGCGGACCCCGGCGGCGGGCTCACCCTCTCGCTGGGCCCGGGGCCCCAGCGCTACCCGCTCACCCACTACGACGGCGACACCTTCAGCTTCGAGACCGCGGGCGAGAACGCGGTGGGCCGCACCGGGGTGTTCTTCACCGACGGCGCCCTGCGCGTCGAATACCTGGACGCCAACCACCTGGGCACCTTCACCCGCGGATAGACGGCCTAGCCTGTACCCCGATGAAGCGCAGCAGATCCCACATCCCCGAATCGCCCCTGCCCCAGGTGTCCGGCATCGACCCGGTCCGCATGCGGCTGCCCCCCGACCCGGACGGGATGTGGCCGGATCTCGGCGCCTACCTCAGGGCGCGCTACGAGGGCACGCGCGGCTCCGAGTCCATGGCCCGCCTGCTCGAAGGCGGCCGGGTGCTGGGCGTCGGCGGGCGGGTGCTGCGGCCGGCGGACCCGTACGAGCCGGGGGCCTTCCTCTGGTTCCACCGGGACATGCCCACCGAGCCGGTGGTTCCCTTCCCGATCGGGGTCGTCCACCGCGACGAGCACCTGCTGGTGATCGACAAGCCGCATTTCCTGGCGACCACCCCGCGCGGCAGCCACGTCTTCCAGACGGCCCTGGCCCGGCTCCGGGTGGAGCTGGGCCTGCCCGCGCTGAGCCCGGCGCACCGGCTGGACCGGATGACGGCCGGGCTGGTGCTGTTCAGCATCCGCCCCGAGGACCGGGGCGCCTACCAGCTGCTCTTCCAGGAGCGGCGGATCAGCAAGGAGTACGAGGCGCTCGCGCCCCACGACCCGGCGGTGGAGTTCCCCCGGACGCTGCGCAGCCACATCGAGAAGGTGCGCGGGGTGATGGCGGCGGTGGAGGTCGAGGGCGCCGAGCCCAACGCCGAGACCCTGGCCGAACTCATCGAGACCAAGGGCGACTTGGGGCGCTACCGGCTGACTCCGCACACCGGGCGCACGCATCAGCTGCGGGTGCACATGAACAGCCTCGGCCTGCCGATCCTGGGCGACCCGGTCTATCCGGTGGTCGGCGATCCGGCGCCGGACGACTACCGCCGCCCGCTCCAGCTCCTGGCCCGCACCCTGGAGTTCACCGATCCCGTCACCGGCATCGCCCACCGGATCGAGAGCGGCCTCACCCTGCGGGCCTGGGAGGACCGGGCGGGCTGGGAGACGGGCCCCGCGAACGGGGCCTAGGCCGAATTTAGCCGCCGGTCCCCGCGATCCGCAGCGCCGCGTCGGCGGTGGCCTCCGCGAAGGCGGCCACCGGGCGCGCGGGATCGGAGCGGTGGATCAGCATGACCCCTTCGATGAGGCCGAAGACCAGGTCGTTGCGGAGCACCAACCCGTCCCGGTCAGCGGCGAGTTCGGTGCCGACGCAGGTCCCGTCGAGCAACTCCTGGTAGGCGTCCTTGAGTTCGAGGCGCATCCGGGTGAAGTCGGCGAACCGCGAGCCGCCGACCTCGGGCAGCAGGTAGAGCGCGCCGAGGTTGTACGGACCGCCGCACAGCAGCATCACGTCGGCGCGGCACAGCTCCCACAGTCGGCGGGTGGCGGGGCGGTCGGTCTCCAGGAGCAGCCGGCGGGCCAGTACCAGCGAGGGCGCGACCGTGGACTCCAGGAGTTCGGCGAGGAGTTCCTCCTTGCCGGTGAAGTAGTGGTACATCGTGGCCTGGCGCATTCCGGCCCGTTCGGCCACCGCCCGCGTGGTGGTGGCCGCGTACCCCTTGACCGTGAACAGCTCGGCCGCCGCGTAGAGGAGTTCCTCCCGCGGCGGCCGGCCACTGTCCGGCCGCAGCCGGTCGGCGCGCGGCCGACCGACCCGTCTCGGACCTTCGTCCGTTCCCCCAGTCATGGTCCGATCGTCGCACAAAGCACGCCGAATTGATCATGGCAAGAGGTCAGATCCGGCCATGACCGGTTCTGGAGGAAGGTCCAATTCCCCTTAGCCCACGGAGCTGTAGGCCACCACACCGCGCAGCAGCGCGTCCACGGCCTTGCGGGCGTTGCGGGCCACCGTGCTGCCGCCCGCCGAGGACGGCGGAGCCGAGGAGGAGGGCGCCGCGGCGGCCACCTGCCCCAGGACGTCGATGACCTGCTTGCACCAGCGCACGAAGTCACCCGCCGGCATCTCCGCCTCGCGCAGCACCTCGTCCAGGGTCTTGTCGGAAGCCCACTGGTACACCGCCCACGCGAAGCCGAGGTCCGGCTCGCGCTGGCCCACACCCTCCGCCTGGTTGATGCCGTGCTCCTCCTCCAGGGCGTCGAGCCGGCCCCAGATGCGGACCATCTCGCCCAGCGCCGCCTTCGCCGCGCCACCCGGCACCTTCGGCGCGACCGCGTCGTCGGACTGCCGTGCCTCGAAGACCAGCGCCGAGACGCAGGCGGCCAGCTCGGCCGGGCTCAGCCCCTCCCAGATGCCCGCCCGCAGGCATTCGGAAGCCAGCAGGTCGAGCTCTCCGTAGAGCCTGGCCAGCCGCCGTCCGTGCGGGGTGACCTCGTCCTCGCGCAGGTAGTCCAGATCGGTCAGCAGCGCGTGGATCCGGTCGAAGGTGCGGGCGATGGTGTTCGTCCGCCCCTCGATGCGCCGCTCCAGCTGCTGCGTGTCCCGCTGCAGCCGGTGGTAGCGCTCCGCCCAACGGGCGTGGTCCTCCCGCTCGTCGCAGCCGTGGCACGGGTGCGCCCGCAGCTCGGTGCGCAGCCGCGAGATCTCCCGGTCGTCCGCCGCGGCCGCCCGGCCGCCGCGGTGCCGCTCCACCGTGATGTGCCCGGCCTTGGTGCGCAGCTGGGACGCCAGGTCCCGGCGCGACTGCGGGGACTTCGCGTTGAACGTCTTGGGGATCCGCATCCGCTCGACGGCCTCCACCGGGACCGGGAAGTCGATCGCGGCCAGCCGCTTGACCTGCCGCTCCACGGTGAGCACCAGCGGACGCGGGCCCTCGGTGTACTCGTGCCCGCGGTGCCCGTTGGACCGCCCGGCCGGCACGCCCGGATCCAGGACCAGGGCCAGCCCGGCGAACTTGCCGGTCGGCACGTGGATGATGTCGCCCGGCTTCAGCTTCTCCAACGAGGAGGCCGCCTGCACCCGGCGCTGGGCCGCACCCTGCTTGGCCAGGTCGTTCTCACGGTCCTTCAGGGCACGGCGCAGCCGCGCGTACTCCTCGAAGTCCCCCAGGTGGCAGGTCATGCCCTCCCGGTAGCCGTCCAGCCCCTCCTCGTTGCGCTGCACCTGCCGGGAGATCCCGACGACCGACCGGTCGGCCTGGAACTGCGCGAAGGAGGTCTCCAGCAGCTCGCGCGAACGGTGCCGCCCGAACTGCTGGACCAGGTTGACGGCCATGTTGTACGAGGGCCTGAAGCTGGAGCGCAGCGGATACGTACGGGTACCCGCGAGCCCGGCGAGGCCCGCCGGGTCCATGCCCCGCTGCCACAGCACCACCGCGTGGCCCTCGACGTCGATGCCGCGCCGCCCGGCCCGGCCGGTGAGCTGCGTGTACTCGCCGGGGGTGATGTCGGCGTGCTGCTCGCCGTTCCACTTGACCAGCTTCTCCAGGATGACCGTGCGCGCGGGCATGTTGATGCCCAGCGCCAGGGTCTCGGTGGCGAAGACCGCCTTCACCAGGCCCCGTACGAACAGCTCCTCGACCACCTCCTTGAAGGTGGGCAGCATGCCCGCGTGGTGCGCGGCGATGCCCCGCTCCAGGCCTTCGAGCCACTCGTAGTACCCCAGGACGTGCAGGTCCTCGGCGGGAATGGCGGCGGTCCGCTCCTCGACGATCTCGCGCACCCGCACCCGCGCCGTGTCGTCGTTGAGCCGCAGCCCCGCGTACAGGCACTGCTGGACGGCGGCCTCGCAGCCGGCCCGGCTGAAGATGAAGTTGATGGCGGGCAGCAGCCCGTCACCGTCCAGGCGGGCGATGACCTCGGGACGCGAAGGGGTCCAGATCCGGCCGCGGGAGCGCCGCTCGCGCTCGCGGTCGGCCTCGCGGACCATCTTTCCGCGCCGCCGGTCCTTCGGGTTGTAGCGGCTGGTGTTCTCCTCGCGCGCCATCCGCAGCAGGTCGGGGTTGACCTCGCGGCGCGCGGAGCCGCGGCCGCCGTGGTCGGACTCCTCCTCGAAGAGGTCGTAGATCCGTCGGCCGGCCATGACGTGCTGCCACAGCGGTACGGGCCGCTCCTCGGAGACGATCACCTGGGTGTCGCCGCGCACCGTGTCCAGCCAGTCGCCGAACTCCTCGGCGTTGGAGACGGTGGCGGAGAGCGAGACCAGGGTCACCGACTCGGGGAGGTGGATGATCACTTCCTCCCAGACGGCTCCGCGGAACCGGTCGGAGAGGTAGTGGACCTCGTCCATCACGACGTAGCCCAGGCCCAGCAGCGACTGCGAGCCCGCGTACAGCATGTTGCGGAGCACCTCGGTGGTCATGACCACGATCGGAGCCTCGGAGTTGACGCTGTTGTCGCCGGTGAGCAGGCCGACCTTGTCGGCGCCGTAGCGCTTGACGAGGTCGGCGTACTTCTGGTTCGACAGGGCCTTGATCGGCGTCGTGTAGAAGCACTTGCGGCCCTGCTGGAGCGCCAGGTGTACGGCGAACTCGCCGACGATCGTCTTGCCCGAGCCGGTCGGGGCGGCGACGAGGACTCCCTTGCCGGCCTCCAGTGCCTTGCAGGCCTCGATCTGGTACGGATCCAGATCGAATTCGTACATCTCGCGGAACGGCGCCAGGGCGGTGGCCTCTTCGGCGGCGCGGATCCGGGCAGCGGCGTACCGCTCGGCGGGTGAAAGTTCTTCGGTCATCTTGTCATCGAGCCTACCCGCCGCTTCTGACAACAGTCGCGGTCTTTATGACGAGGTCGGACCGGCTGCGAAAGCACCGGCTACGACAGCAGCCGCAGGGCCCCCGGAACGCACTCGGCGCTCACCGGCAGCGGCCCCAGCGGCTCCCCGTCCGCGTAGGCGGTGATGCCCGCCGCCTCCAGGGTCACCTTCGCGGCCCGGTGGACGGTGACCTTCGGGTGCGAGAGATGGGTCCCCCGGTACACGCGCGGGAACACCTTCAGCAGGGTCGCGCGGCCGCAGTCCCCGACGACCGTGACGTCGAACAGCCCGTCGTCCGGCTCGGCGTCCGCGCAGATGCGCATGCCGCCCCCGTACGAGGACCCGTTGCCGACGGCCACCAGCGTGGCCTCGGTCTCGATGACCGGGCCGTCGTCCAGGGTGATCCGGTACGGGAAGGGCCGGAAGGCGGCCAGTTCCGCGATCATCGCCAGGTCGTACTTGAACTTGCCCACCGGCAGCCGCATCCGGTTGCCCCGGTCGTTGACCCGCGAGTCGAAGCCGGAGCACAGCACGGTCCCGTACCAGCGGCCCGCGCCGGCCCCCTCGACCCGGCCCAGGTCGATCTCGCGGATCCGGCCCCCCTTGAGCGCCTCGGCCGCCAGCCGCCCCGCCCGCGCGGGATCCCGTACGGGCAGTCCCGTGGCGCGCGCGAAATCGTTCCCGGTGCCCACCGCGACCACCCCGAGGGGGACCAAGGTCCCGGCCACCGCCTGGAGCGCGAGGGAGACCATGCCGTCGCCGCCCACCGCGATCACCGCGCCGGTGCCCCCGCGGACGGCGGCCCGCAGACGGGCCAGCGCGTCCGGGGCATCGGCGCCGACGACGGTCCGCACGGAGAAACCGGCGTCCCGGAGCGCGGAAGCGGCCGGCTGCGCGGCGTGCGCGCCCCGGCCGCGTCCGGCGGTGGGATTGACGAAGAGGGTGATCTCGGCGGTCACTCCGGGAATGTACCTGTCAGGAACAGCCCGCGTCGATCACGTCGCGTCGTCGTAGCCGTTGATCTGCCGGCGTCCGCCGTCGGCCTGCTCGGGCAGGGCGCTGGGGGCCGGAGCGGGCTCGATCTCGCCGAGCTTCGCAGGGGTCAGGTCCAGCTCGGCGGCCTCGTCGTCGTCGAGGTCCGCGTCGGGGTTGGCCTTCTTGCGCCTGCGGTCGTTGAGCAGGCAGATGCCGAGCGCGATGAAGTACAGGGCGATGATCGGGGAGGCCAGCGACATCATGGTGAGCGGGTCACCGGTGGGAGTCGCGAACGCCGCGAAGATGGTGATGCCCAGCACCATCGCACGCCACCAGCTGGCCAGCCGCTTCGCGGTCAGGACACCGGTGAAGTTGAGCAGGATCAGCAGCAGCGGCAGCTCGAAGGCCAGGCCGAAGACGATGACCATGCGCGTGACCAGGTCGAGGTAATCGTCCACCGGCAGCAGGTTGCGCGCGTCGGCGGGGGTGAATTCGAGCAGGATCACCGCGGTCTGCGGAAGGATCTTGTACGCGAGGACCGCGCCGGCGCCGAACAGCGGGGCGCCGACCGCCACGAAGCCGATCGCGTACTTCTTCTCGTTGTTGTGCAGGCCCGGGGCCACGAAGGCCCAGAGCTGGTACAGCCACACCGGGGCGGACAGCACCACACCGGCCGTCAGCGAGACCTTGAGCGCGATGGAGAAGGGCGCGATGAGACCGTTGACCGTCATGTCGGCACACGGACGGCCATTGCGCTGCTCGACCACGCCGTTGGTGCAGCCGACGGAGTCCAGCATCGGCTTCAGCATGAAGTCGATGATGTTCTTGTAGTACATCGCGGCCACGATGGTGATCACGAGGACCGCGAGGACCGACTTCAGCAGACGGTTTCTCAGCTCACGCAGGTGCTCGACGAGAGGCATCCGCCCTTCGGCGTCCTTCGCCTTCTGATCCGTCTTCTCCTGCTTGCGGGCAGACTTGAGCAACCCACGTCCCTTGTCTCGTCGCAGACGACTGGCCCGGCCGTGGCCGGCCCGAGTCAGCTCTGGGTGGTGTGGTTGGTCTCGTTGACGGGCCGGGCGCTGGTGACGTCACCGGGCGAGGCCTGGATGGTGCGCGGGGCGGCCGCCTGCTGCTGCGGAGCCGGGTCGGCAACGGAAGCGGCGGTGCCGTCTTCGGCCTCGCCGTCCTTCTTCATCGCCTTCGCCTCGCTCTTGAGGATGCGGGCGGACTTGCCGAGCGAGCGGGCCATGTCGGGAAGCTTCTTGGCACCGAACAGCAGGAAGATCACGGCGACGATCAGGAGGATTTCGAGGGGCTTCAGGTTGCCGATCATGTGTGTCTTCCTTCTCACCGAAACGGCTGGTTGTGGTCACGGACGGCTCGGACCGAGATCCGCGAACCGCTCAGACAAGGATCGTAACCCCCGGGGGTTAACGCCCGGCAATCCCCCAGGGCATCGCCGGTTGCGTGGTCAGACAGTACGACGGTTGCCCCACCATGGCTATGGCTCCGTGCCATGGCCTGCGAAAACGGCCGGACCGACGCCCCGTACTACAGCCCCGCCGCCCGCCCGGACCTGGCCAGGTCCGTCGCGGCCCGCTCCAGATCGCTCGAGGCGTCCGCGATCCGTCTTCCGGCGTCCGCCACCTGCCCGGAGAGCCTGCGCACCTCCACGAAGACCCGTACGGCGAGCACGGCGAGGACGGCGAGCCCGAGGAAGCCCAGAACGATTGCGAACATCGGCCACAGCATGACCAGAGCCTAGGCCACCGACCGGCTCAGACACTGCGCAGGGTGCTCACGCCGCCCCCGGTCAGCAGTTCCACGATGCGTTCACCGGCCGGTTTGCGGACCGCCGCCCCGCACTCGGGGCAGGTGAAGGAGTAGAACGTGGTCCGCCTGCTGCCGCCGATCGCCAGGCGCAGGGCGCCCGCGTCCAGCTCGAAGCGGGCCCGGCAGTCGGGACAGGCCGCGGTGAAGGCGACCGGCCCCGGGGTGGTCGACGCCGGCACGTCCGGCGGTCCAGGTGGCGTCGGCGACATCGTGCCCAGCCCCCTCAGACCCGTTCCCCGGCCCCGGCAGCCCCGTCCCCGGCGGCCCCGTCCTCGTATGCGGCGAGCGCCTCCCGGGCCGCCCGGCGCGCACTGTCCGCCAGCTCCACGGGGGCCACGATGCGCCCCTCGCGGCCCAGCCGCAGCGCGAGCCGGCGCAGCGAAGCCGGGTCGGGGCTGCGCAGGGTGATCCGCAGACCCCCCTCCGGCAGCTCCTCCGCGCTGTCGTGCGGGTAGTACTCGGCGACCCAGCGCCCGCCGGGACCCACCTCGACCACGACCTCCGGGTCCTCGGCGGCCGGCTGGACCAGCCCCTCGGACAGGTCGCGTGGCTCGATGGCGGGCGGATCGGCCCGCTCGTCCAGCAGCCGGATCTCGGCGACCCGGTCCAGCCGGAAGGTGCGCCGTGCCTCGGAGAGGTGGCACCACCCCTCCATGTACGTGTGTCCGACGGCGAAGAGCCGGATCGGATCCACCTTGCGCTCGGTGAGCTCGTCGCGGGCCGGCGAGTAGTAGCGCAGCCACAGCCGCCGCCGCTCCGCGATGGCCCGGTCCACATCGGCGAAGACCCCGCCCTCGGACTCGAAGGTCACCGACAGCCGGGAGCTGGCCCCGGCGACCTCGCCCGCGGCCGCCTCCAGCTTGGCGGTGGCCCGCAGCAGGGCGTCCCGGTCGCTCTCGCGCAGCCCCGGCAGGGTGGCCACCGCGCGGGCGGCGACCAGCAGCGCCGTCGCCTCGTCGGCGGCCAGCCGCAGCGGCTCCGCGGTGGACTCCCCCGAGGCGTCGGGGTTGCGCCACCAGATGCGCTCCCCGTCGGTGTCGATGTCGAGCAGGTCCCCGCCGCGGAAACTGGTCCCGCACATGGGGAGCACGTCGAGGTCCGAGATCAGCTCGTCCTCGGTGATCCCGAACGCGCGGGCGACGTCGGCGACGTGCGCGCCGGGCCGCTCCCGCAGATAGGTCACCAGGGACAGCATCCGGCGCGTCTGGTCGATGGCGTTGGCAGCCATGCTGGTACGTCTCCCCCTCAGGGCACGTGCTACGGGACGGGACAAACCCGCGGGACCTCCCGCGGAACCGGGCCGGGCCACCGAATCGGGCCGGGCCCGTGCGAACGGGCCGGGTCAGCCCTGGGCCACGGCACGCAGCCGGTCGACCACGTCGGCCCGCAGATCGGCGGGCTCCACCACGACCACGTCGGGGCCGAACTCCACCAGCCAGGCGTCGAGCCCGTGCCCGTACGGGATCTCCAGCTCGTCCCAGCCCTCCCCGCCCGCGCTCTCGCGCACGGCGGTGGCCTTGGCCCGCAGCGGATACCCCGCACCGGCCCGCAGCCGGATCAGCGCGGAGCGCTCCCCGCCCTCCCCGGCCCAGCTCGCCACGGTCTCCCGTACGGTCACCACGTCGGGGACCTCGGCGGTGTACTTGGCCGCGCGCGAACGGACCTTCCCCGTGATCCGGGAGAGCCGGAACACCCGCTCCGCCCCGCGGTCGCGGTCGAAACCGGCCAGGTACCAGTGACCGCGCCAGCACTCCAGGGCCCACGGCTCGACCTGACGGGTCTCGGGACGGGCCGCGTTGGACCTGCGGTAGTCGAAGACCACCGGACGGCGGTCGCGGCAGGCCAGCATCAGCGGCTCGAAAGCCGCCTCGTGGACCGGGATCCGCGGTTCGATGGCACTGTGCTGGCCCTCGTACGGATCCCCGGCCTCGGGCATCCCCCCGGCACGCAGCTTCTGCAACGCGCCGCTGGCCGCTCCGGCCAGCCGGGCCTGCTGCCACACCTTCGCCGCGAGCCCCAGCGCCGCGGCCTCCTCGGCGTCCAGGGCCACGGGCGGAAGCCGGTTGCTGTCGCGGCGGGCCAGATAACCGGTCTCGCCCTCCAGGTTCTCGACCGTCTCGATGACCAGCCCGAGTTCCCGCAGATCGTCCTTGTCCCGCTCGAACATCCGGTTGAAGGAGTCGTCGTTCCCGGCTTCCATGTACGCCTCGATGGAACCGCGCAGTTCGCGCTTGCTGAGCGGCCGGCGGGTCCCCAGCAGACACAGCGCCAGATTCATCAGCCGCTCGGCCTTGGCAATCGCCATCGAGCCCCATCCGCCCTTCTCGCCGCGCGGCACCTCACACCCCGGCCGCGTACACCCTCGTGACCGCTGACCGTACCGCCCAGGTCCGCCTGGGCAAAAGCGAGGGCCCCCGCCGCACGGCAGGGGCCCAACGACTTGCGCGACCGACCGGTCAGGCGGCCATCAGGTCGCACACGAAGATCAGCGTCTCGCCCGGCTTGATGGCACCGCCGGCGCCACGGTCGCCGTACGCGAGGTGGGCCGGGATCGTCAGCTTGCGACGGCCGCCGACCTTCATGCCCTGGACGCCCTGGTCCCAGCCGGAGATGACCTGGCCGACACCCAGCTGGAACTGCAGCGGGGCGCCGCGGTTCCACGAAGCGTCGAACTCCTCGCCGGAGGAGAACGCCACGCCCACGTAGTGGACCGAGACGCGGGAACCGGCCTTGGCCTCGGCGCCGTCACCGACCCAGATGTCCTCGATCACGAGGTCGGCCGGGACATCGCCCTCGGGAAAGTCGATCTCGGGCTTCTCGAGCTTGTCGCTCACGGTACTGCTCCTCAAACGTACGAACAGGGGGACAACCGGGACAGTCTTACACCACGGCGAGGATGTCGAGGCTGAAGACCAGCGTCGAATTGGCCGGGATGGTGCCCTGCTCCTTGTCACCGAAGCCCGCGTCCGGCGGGATGACCAGCAGCACACGGCTGCCGACCTTCTTGCCGAGCAGGCCCTCCTTCAGACCCTTGACCGACAGCTGAGCCATCGGCCAGGTCACCGACTGGTCGGTGGCGTACGTGCTCTCGAAGGTCTTGTCGTCCTTCCACGTCTTGCCGTTGAACTTGACCACGACGTTGTCGGTGTCCTTGACGACGGCGCCGTCACCCTCCAGCACGTAGTTCGAAACCAGCTTCGCCGGCGGCGTGACGTCCTTCGGAACGGTCACGGAGACTTCCTTGCCGTCCGTGTTCGTACCGACCTTCGGCAGGTCCTTGTCGTCCTGCGGGACCTCCTTGCCCTTGGCCGAAGCCGGGATGGAAGTGCCCTTGACGATGTCCACGACGAAGACCAGCGTGGCGTTCGGCTTGATGTCCGCGCCCTGACCCTGCGCCCCGTAACCGAGGTCCGGCGGGATCACGAGCTCCAGACGGCTGCCGACCTTCTTGCCCTCAAGGCCCTGGTCCCAGCCCTTGATGACCTGGCCCGCACCGATGGTCACATCGAACGGCTTGCCCTTGCCGAAGCTCTGGTCGAACGGCTTCGTACCGTCCCAGACCTGGCCGAGGTAGTTGACCTGGGCGGCGTCGCCCTTCTTCAGCGCCGGGCCGTCGCCCTCGCTGATGGTCACCACCTTCAGTTCCTTCGGCGGGTTGCCCGAACCCTTCGCCAGGGTCGGAGCCTCACCGAACTTGGCGCCCTTCGTGATCGAGGGCACCCCGTTCTTCATCTCGGAGCCGCTGTCGCCACAGGCCGCTGTCGAAAGCAGCAGAAGGGGTACGACAAGCAGGCCGGCAAGTCGGCGCACGTGTTCCTCAGATCTCAGACGGCACATAGGTCGCCGCCACTCTAAGGCGTGCACAGGGCCCCGTACGAGATCCGCACGAGGCCCTGTCTCAGATCAGCGGCAGATCAGCGGCATCCCACACCGCGCCCCGCCACGCCCTACATCCCCGCGATCAGCTTCTCCACCCGGTCGTCCACCGACCGGAACGGGTCCTTGCACAGCACCGTGCGCTGCGCCTGGTCATTGAGCTTCAGATGCACCCAGTCGACCGTGAAGTCCCGCCGCTGCTCCTGCGCGCGGCGGATGAAGTCACCGCGCAGCCGCGCCCTCGTCGTCTGCGGAGGCACCGACTTGCCCTCGAAGATCTTGAGGTCGTTGCAGATCCGCGCCGCCTGCCCCTTGCGCTCCAGCAGGTAGTACAGCCCGCGCCGGCGGTGGATGTCGTGGTACGCGAGGTCTATCTGAGCCACCCGCGGATTGGACATCGTCATGTTGTGCTTGGCCCGGTACCGCTCGATCAGCTGGTACTTCATCACCCAGTCGATCTCGGTCCCGATCCGATCCAGGTCCTCCGCCTCGATCGCGTCCAGGGTCCGGCCCCACAGCTCCAGCACCTGGTCCACGACACCCTCACGGATGCCCCGCCGCTCGGCGAAGTCCACCGCCTTGTCGTAGTACTCGCGCTGGATCTCCAGCGCCGAGGCCTCCCGGCCGCTCGCCAGACGCACCTTGCGCTGACCCGTGATGTCGTGACTGACCTCACGGATCGCCCGGATCGGGTTCTCCAGCGTCAGGTCCCGCATCACCGTGCCCGCCTCGATCATGCGCAGCACCAGATCGGTCGCCCCGACCTTCAGCAGCATCGTGGTCTCGGACATGTTCGAGTCGCCCACGATCACGTGCAGACGGCGGTACCGCTCCGCGTCCGCGTGCGGCTCGTCACGCGTGTTGATGATCGGCCGCGAACGCGTCGTGGCGGAACTGACACCCTCCCAGATGTGCTCCGCCCGCTGGCTCACGCAGTACACCGCACCCCGCGGCGTCTGCAACACCTTGCCCGCACCGCAGATCAACTGCCGCGTGACGAGGAACGGGATGAGAATGTCCGCCAGCCGGGAGAATTCCCCGTGCCGGGCCACCAGGTAGTTCTCGTGGCAGCCGTACGAGTTTCCCGCCGAGTCGGTGTTGTTCTTGAACAGATAGACGTCGCCCGCGATTCCCTCCTCGTGCAGGCGGCGTTCGGCATCGACGAGCAGGCCTTCGAGAATGCGCTCGCCGGCCTTGTCGTGGGTGACCAGTTCGATCAGGTTGTCGCATTCGGGAGTTGCGTACTCCGGATGCGAACCCACGTCGAGGTAGAGGCGGGCGCCGTTCCGCAGGAAGACATTGCTGCTGCGGCCCCATGACACAACACGGCGGAAGAGGTAGCGCGCCACTTCGTCAGGAGACAGTCGGCGCTGTCCCCTGAACGTGCACGTGACGCCGTACTCGTTCTCCAGCCCGAAAATGCGGCGGTCCATGACTGAACATTACGCCTTCTGCTCTGTTCTGAAACCGAGTTCGCGAGCGTCGTTTCGATCATTTTCCCGAGAACCGTCCACCGGCTCCTTCACCGGACCGGTCACACCGGGTCGTTCCAGCACCTTCCGAGTGACCGTCAGCACCAGCAGCGCCGCCGCACCCGCCACACCCGCCACCGCGAACCCGGCCGCCGTACCGCCCGCCTCCACCGCCGGACCCGCCACACCCGTACCGATCGCCGCACCCACCCCGAAGAACGTCACCAGCCACGAGAACGCCTCCGTCACCGTGCCCACCGGAGCATGCCGGTCCACCACGATGAACGCACAGGCCAGACAAGGCGCCAGGAACACCCCGGCCAGCGCCGCCAGCGCCGCCATCGCCCACGGACCCGGCACCAGCATCAACGGCAGATAACACACCGCCAGCAACGCCACCAGCAACCGCAGCCGCCGCTCCGCCACACCCGCCCACTGCCGCGCCCCGTACCCCAGACCGCCGACCAGCGCACCCAGACCCAGCGCCGCCATCAGCCAGCCGTACACCGCCTGGTTCCCGTGGTCGTCCGCGTACGCCACACCGGCCACCGTGATCGACCCCAGCGCCGTCCCCACGAAGAAGAACGCACCCAGCAGCGCCAGCAGCCCGCGCGAGCGCAGAGCCCCCAGCCAATGCGCCTCACGCGGCTCCGAACGCCACGTGCGCGAAGGCTCCGACACCACCACCGACAGCGCACCGAGCACACCGACCGCATTGATCACCAGCAGCGCCACCGCCGGATCCCACAACGCCACGCACAGCGTCACCAGCAGCGGACCCACCGTGAACATGACCTCCTGCGCCACCGCGTCCATCGCGTACGCGGCATGCACCCGCTCCTCCCGGCCGCCGAGCACCCCCGGCCACAGCGCACGCAGCCCGCCCTCCAGCGGAGGCGTGAACAACCCCGCCACCACCACGGCCCCGTACGCCGCCACCGCCGAACCCGTGCCCGCGAACGCCAACCACACCATCCCCAGCGCCGACACCACCGCCGCCGGCAACTGCACCCGCGGCTGCCCGTACAGGTCCACCGCCCGGCCCAGCAGCGGCTGCCCGACCGCGTTGGCCACCCCGTACACGGCCGCCAGCGCCCCCGCGAGGCTGTAGCTGCCCCCCTCGGACCGGGTGAACAGCACGATCGCGATCGGCGCGACACCGTTCGGCAACCTGCCTATGAGCGTGCCCACCAGCAGCCTCGCGGCATGCCGGGTCCTGAGCAGCTCTGCGTAACCCGCGGCCATCTCCGCCCCCTCCTGCCCGGATCCCACCGGGAGTAGCCCAAGTAATACGTATAACGTGAGAGGTCATACGTACCATGGCCACAGACGGCCGGTCCACCCGCCGAACCCCAAGAACCCCCGCGACCTCGCACTACAGGAGCACCGTGTGACGAGACCCACCAGCCGCGACGTGGCCACCGCCGCCGGAGTCTCCCAGGCCACCGTCTCCCTCGTCCTCGGCAACAAATGGCGCGGCCGCGTCTCCGAACGCACCGCCGACCACGTCCGCCACACCGCCACCGCACTCGGCTACCGCCCCAACCTCGCCGCCCGCAACCTCCGCCTCGGCTCCACCCGCACCGCCCTCCTCGTCGTCCCCGCCCTCACCAACGAATTCTTCGCCCGCGTCTACACCGGCGCCGCCCGCATCGCCGCCGAACACGGCTTCGGCGTCGTCCTCTACCCCTCCCCCGACGGCACCGGACCCGCCCGCGACCCCTTCGCCTCCGCCCGCGCCGCCCTCGACGGAGTCATCGCCTCCTCCATGGCCGCAGGCGCCCTCGAAGCCCTCGGCGGCGACGGACTCCCCCTCGTCATGCTCGACAGCGACCCCACCGCCGACACCGCCGCCGCCCACATCAACCTCGCCATCGCCGACGGCATGCGCCAGATCACCGAACACCTCCAGACCCTCGGCCACCGCCGCTACCTCCACCTCGCCTCGGCCGTCGACTCCTGGACCTTCGACATCCGCGCCCAAGCCCTCGCCGCCCTCCTGGGCCCCACCACCGAGCTGCGCACCGTACGGTCCGCCCTCAGCGTGGACGCCGCCCGTACGGCCGCCGAAGCCGCCCTGACGGCCCCCGACGGCCGCCCCACCGCCATCGTCTGCGACGACGACATCCTCGCCGCCGGAGCCTGCAAAGCCGCCCGCCGCCTCGGCCTGCGCATCCCCGAAGACCTCTCCGTCACCGGCTTCGACGACCTCGCCCTCGCCACCGCCGTCGAACCGGAACTCACCACCGTCCACCTCCCCGCCGAACGCGTCGGCGAACAGGGCATGACCGCCCTCCTCGCCGTACTCGAAGGCACCCCCTGGACCGCCACCGACATCCCCGTACGACTCGTCGTCCGCGACTCCACGGGCCCGGCACCGACCGCCTGACGGCCCAGGAACCCCCGGAACGCGAAAGCGCCCCCGACCGAAGGCCAGGGGCACTCTCACGCACTCACTACGCGCACTCGCTACGAGCTCGCTCCACTCGCTACTCGGCTTCCTCGTCCGGAGCCTCGTCGTTCGACACGGCATCCGCCTGAGCCGCCGCCGGAACGTCCGCCTCCAGCAGCCGCGACAGCTGCCGGCCCCGGATCCGCTTGAACTTGCGCTGCTGGGCCCGCGTACGGTCCAGCACCGCCACCTCCAGCCGCTCCGCCGGAATCGACTTGTCCGCACCGTTCGCCTGGCTCGACAGCGCCTGCACCGCCAGCTTCAGCGCCTCCGACAGGGTCATCCCGTCCTGGTGCCGCTGATCGAGGAAGGTACTGATCTGCTCGGCATTGCCACCGACCGCGACCGAACCGTGCTCGTCCACGATCGAACCGTCGTGCGGCAGCCGGTAGATCTGGTCACCGGCCGCGGTCGCACCGACCTCGGCGACGACCAGCTCCACCTCGTAGGGCTTCTCGCCCGCCGAGGAGAAGATCGTGCCGAGCGTCTGCGCGTACACGTTCGCCAGCCCACGCGCCGTCACATCGTCACGGTCGTAGGTGTACCCGCGCAGATCGGCATACCGCACGCCGCCGATCCGCAGGTTCTCGTACTCGTTGTACTTGCCGGCGGCCGCGAAGCCGATCCGGTCATAGATCTCGCTGAACTTGTGCAGCGCGCGGGACGGGTTCTCACCGACGAACACGATGCCGTCGGCGTACTGGATCACAACAAGGCTGCGACCGCGGGCGATGCCCTTCCGGGCGTATTCCGCCCGGTCGGCCATGGCCTGCTGCGGTGAAACGTAGAACGGAGTCGACACCGGCTGTCCGTCCCTTTCTTCTGGGCTCCTACGGGGCGACGGATGGTCAGAGCAGGGCGGCGCGCGGGCCGTCGGGCTGCTCCAGCCGACGATTCGTGATCTTGCGGGCCAGCTCCGAGGACTCCTCGTCGGTCAGCCTGCGGAATCCCTCTTCGGTCATGACGGTGACGATGGGGTAGATGTGGCGGTAGAGGTCCGGGCCGCCGGTCGCCGAGTCGTCGTCGGCGGCGTCGTACAGCGCCTGCACGACCAGCGTGGTGGCCTCCTCCTCCGTCAGCTTCGAGTGGTACAGCTTCTTCATCGACCCGCGGGCGAAGATCGAGCCGGAACCGGTCGCGGCGAACCCGTGCTCCTCGGAGCGGCCGCCGGTCACGTCGTAGGAGAAGATCCGGCCCTTCTCCTTGGCCTCGTCGTACCCCGCGAAGAGCGGCACGACGGCCAGCCCCTGCATCGCCATCCCCAGATTGCTCCGGATCATGGTGGAGAGCCGGTTCGCCTTGCCTTCGAGGGAGAGGGTCGCCCCCTCCACCTTCTCGAAGTGCTCCAGCTCCAGCTGGAACAGCTTCACCATCTCCACGGCCAGACCGGCGGTGCCGGCGATCCCGACCGCGGAGTACTCGTCCGCCGGGAACACCTTCTCGATGTCCCGCTGCGCGATCATGTTCCCCATGGTCGCCCGCCGGTCACCGGCGAGCACGACCCCGCCGGGGAAGGTGGCGGCCACGATGGTCGTCCCGTGCGGCGCCTCGATGACCCCGTCGGGCAGCTTCCGGTTGCCCGGGAGCATCTCGGGCTGGTGCGCGCCCAAGAAGTCCATGAAGGACGACGACCCCGGCGTCAGGAAGGCTGCCGGTAGACGCCCTGTGCTACGAGTGTTGGGTTCCACAGGTTTCCTTCCACGTAAGCGGCTGCACGCCGTATGACGTCCGGCCGATCCTTGAACTGCCCCAAGGCTGCGTTACAGCTGAAGCACAGTACGCCTCGGACCTTACCCGTCTGATGATCGTGATCAACATGCTCTGCCGAGGCCTCTCGGCAGATCACGCAGACCCCGCCCTGCGCGGCGATCATGTCCTCGCGCTCGGCTTCAGTAATGCCGTAGTGCCGCTTGAAGTACGAGGCCCGGTTCCGTTGTGCGCGGCACTCTCGGCAGTAGCTGGCCCAACCGTCCGAACTCGTTTTGTTCCGCTCCCATTGCGAATGAGGCTTGATCTCCTCGCACTGGGGGCATCGCTTGTGGCCGGACGGCACAGGGACCTTCGCCCGTACCGTCCGCCCCTTCGCTTCCTGCCGCTGTTTGTAGTGATCCGCCTGGCACTCGCGGCAGTACGCCTGGAACCCGTCCCGCATCGAGCGATTACTCGCGAAGGCCTCGAATGGCTGAACGCGCTTACAACGCGAACACCGCTTCATACCTTCGGGCGCCGTCTCGGCCACCCAACCCCCCACGCCTTCGATTTGAAGGTGGAATTAGCGAAGCACCTTTACTGGCCACCCTTTTGCACGAACGACCTCACGAAATCCTCGGCGTTCTCTTCCAAGACATCGTCAATCTCGTCAAGTACCGAGTCGACGTCGTCGGAGAGCTTTTCCTGTCGTTCCTTGAGGTCGGTCGATTCCTCGACCGCCGCCTCCTCGACCTCCTCGGTCGAGCGCGTCGCCTTCTGCTGTCCGCCGCCGGTGTCCTTGGTCGCCATGTCTACCTCACCCCGCTCGGTTCGCACGCTCACGTCGAAAGACCCCGCGAATTCGGGATCCCTCAAGATCAGACTCTACTTCGGACCCTACAAGGAGGGTCCGACATCCGTCCCGGTACTTTCATAACGTCCGGATGTCTTCATGATTCCCGGACCGGGGGCCTTTCAGCCCCCGCCCGGGGATCCGGAAGGCTCAGCGCCCCGACAGCACCCGCACCAGGTCCTCCGCCGTGCGGCAGCGGTCCAGGAGCTCCTTCACGTGGGCCCGGGTACCCCGCAGGGGTTCCAGCGTCGGGACCCGCTGGAGCGAGTCGTGGCCCGGCAGGTCGAAGATCACCGAGTCCCACGAAGCCGCCGCCACGTCGTCCGCGTACTGCTCCAGGCACCGGCCCCGGAAATAGGCCCGGGTGTCCTCCGGCGGCTTGCTCTGCGCCCGCTCCACGGCCGTCTCGTCCAGGAGCCGCTTCATCTTGCCGCGGGCCACCAGGCGGTTGTACAGCCCCTTCTCGGGCCGTACGTCCGCGTACTGGAGGTCCACCAGGTGGAGCCGGGCGGCGTCCCAGCCGAGGCCGTCCCGGCGCCGGTAGCCTTCCAGGATCTCCCGCTTCGCGATCCAGTCGAGCTCTCCCGACAGGCTCATCGGGTCGCTCTCCAGCCGGCCCAGCACGTCCTCCCAGCGGGCCAGCACGTCCTTGGTCTGCTCGTCCGCGTCGGAGCCGAAACGCTCCTCCACGTACTTCCTGGCCAGCTCGTAGTACTCCATCTGGAGTTGTACGGCGGTCAGCGTCCGCCCGCTGCGCAGCGTGATCAGGTGGTGCAGGTCGGGGTCGTGGGAGACCTGGTGCAGGGTGCGTACGGGCTGGTCCACGGCGAGGTCGACGTTGATGTAGCCGTCTTCGATCATGGACAGGACGAGTGCGGTGGTGCCGAGCTTGAGGTAGGTGGAGATCTCGGAGAGGTTGGCGTCGCCGATGATCACGTGGAGCCGGCGGTACTTCTCGGCGTCCGAGTGCGGTTCGTCCCGGGTGTTGATGATGGGGCGCTTGAGGGTGGTCTCCAGGCCGACCTCGACTTCGAAGTAGTCGGCGCGCTGGCTGATCTGGAAGCCGTGTTCGCGGCCGTCCTGGCCGATGCCGACGCGGCCGGCGCCGGTGAAGACGAGGCGGGAGACGAAGAAGGGGGTGAGGTGGCGCACGATGTCCGAGAAGGGGGTTTCCCGCTTCATCAGGTAGTTCTCGTGCGTGCCGTAGGAGGCGCCCTTGTTGTCGGTGTTGTTCTTGTAGAGGTGGATGGGCTGGGCTCCGGGGAGCTGGGCGGCCCTGACCGCCGCCTCGGCCATGATCCGCTCGCCCGCCTTGTCCCAGAGGACGGCGTCGAGCGGGTTGGTGATCTCCGGGGAGCTGTACTCGGGGTGCGCGTGGTCGACGTAGAGCCGTGCGCCGTTGGTGAGGATGACGTTGGCGAGGCCGATGTCCTCGTCGGTGAGCTGGCTGTTGTCGGCGGCCTCGCGGGCGAGGTCGAAGCCGCGGGCGTCCCGCAGCGGGTTCTCTTCCTCGAAGTCCCAGCGGGCGCGTCGCGCCCGGTGCATCGCCGCCGCGTAGGCGTTGACGATCTGGGATGAGGTGAGCATGGCATTGGCGTTCGGGTGCCCCGGGACGGAGATCCCGTACTCCGTCTCGATCCCCATTACTCGCCGTACGGTCATGCGGCCCTCCTTGCCCGGCGGCGCTCCCGTTCGGGAGCGGCGCTCAAGTACCGCTGGTGCTCCGGTGCGTCGTGTGCGGTGCCCGTCCCCGCACTGCGCGACCTGCGGTACGGAAGAGCCTAGGACCACTCCGCGCTGGTGGGGAGATCATTTCAGTCATTGAATTTCGACCTGTCACCGGCTGAAAAGAGCAGTCGGTAAAGCGGCCGGCTGCGGGTGCCCTCGCGGGCTCCCGCAGCCGGCCCGCTTCGTCAGAGGTACTGACCGGTGTTGGCCACCGTGTCGATGGAGCGTCCGGTGTCCGCGCCTTGCTTTCCGGTGACGAGGGTGCGGATGAATACGATCCGCTCGCCCTTCTTTCCGGAGATTCGGGCCCAGTCGTCGGGGTTGGTGGTGTTGGGGAGGTCTTCGTTCTCCTTGAACTCGTCCACGCAAGCCTGGAGGAGGTGGGCGACGCGAAGGCCCCGCTGCTTGTGTTCGAGGAAGGCCTTGATGGCCATCTTCTTGGCACGGTCAACGATGTTCTGGATCATCGCGCCCGAGTTGAAGTCCTTGAAGTAGAGGACTTCCTTGTCGCCGTTGGCGTACGTGACCTCGAGGAAGCGGTTTTCCTCGGTTTCGGCGTACATCTGCTCGACGACGGTCTGGATCATGCTGTGGACGGTGTCGGCCGAGGAGCCCTGGTGTTCGGACAGGTCGTCCGAGTGCAGGGGCAGCGAGGCCTTGAGGTACTTCGCGAAGATGTCCTTCGCGGCTTCGGCGCCGGGGCGCTCGATCTTGATCTTCACGTCGAGCCGGCCGGGGCGCAGGATGGCCGGGTCGATCATGTCCTCGCGGTTGGAGGCGCCGATGACGATGACGTTCTCCAGGCCTTCCACGCCGTCGATCTCGGCGAGCAGCTGGGGGACGATGGTGTTCTCCACGTCCGAGCTGACGCCTGATCCGCGGGTGCGGAAGAGGGATTCCATCTCGTCGAAGAAGACGATGACGGGGGTGCCCTCGCTCGCCTTCTCCCTGGCACGCTGGAAGACGAGGCGGATGTGCCGCTCGGTCTCGCCGACGTACTTGTTGAGGAGTTCGGGGCCCTTGATGTTGAGGAAGTAGGACTTCCCGGTGGGCTGGCCGGTGACCTCGGCGACCTTCTTGGCAAGGGAGTTGGCCACGGCCTTGGCGATGAGCGTCTTGCCGCAGCCGGGGGGGCCGTAGAGCAGGATGCCCTTGGGGGGCCGCAGTTCGTGTTCCTTGAAGAGGTCGGGGTAGAGGTAGGGGAGCTCGACGGCGTCGCGGATCAGCTCGATCTGGTCGCCCAGGCCGCCGATCTTGTCGTAGTCGATGTCCGGGACCTCTTCGAGGACGAGGTCTTCGACCTCGCTCTTGGGGACGATCTCATAGACGTAGCCGGAGCGGGGTTCGAGCAGCAGGGAGTCGCCGGGGCGGATGGTGACGTCCAGGAGCGGCTCGGCGAGCCTCACCACCCTTTCCTCGTCGGTGTGCCCGACCACCAGGGCGCGCTCGCCGTCCTCGAGGATTTCCTTGAGGGTGACGATGTCCCCGGCGCGCTCGAACGCCATGGCCTCGACCACGTTGAGGGCCTCGTTGAGCATGACCTCCTGGCCTCGCCGGAGGTCTTCCGGTTCGACGCTGGGGCTCACGTTCACCCGGAGCTTGCGGCCGCCGGTGAAGATGTCGACGGTGCCGTCTTCGTTGGACTGCAGGAAGACTCCGAAGCCGGCCGGCGGCTGCGCGAGCCGGTCGACTTCTTCCTTGAGGGCCACGATCTGGTCGCGGGCCTCGCGCAGGGTATTCGCCAGACGCTCGTTCTGGGCGGAGACGCCTGCCAGGTTTGTCTGGAGCTCGACGATCCGCTCTTCGAGAATCCTCGTGTGTCGCGGAGAGTCGGCGAGCTTACGTCGCAGGACGGCGATTTCCTGCTCTAGATAGGCAACCTGGCCGGCGGGGTCCTCAGACCCTCGCGCGGGCCGGATGCCGCGGTTGATGTCGTCGTCGTGGGCTGCCACGGTCCTCACCTCCTCCAAGGGGAGCTGGACGCTTTCTGACCCTACCTGGGCTGGTGGTGATTGAAACCCCTAGATCACAAAGACGGTAGGGGTGTGTCCGATCTTCACCCTTGCGTACTCCCTCACGTCAAGGAAATACCCACCCATCAACATCGGAAAGCAGCCGGTTGTAAGGTCGAAGTGTTCAACACCCGTCAGAGCTCGTGCGACTTGTCGCGAGTTGTGTCCGGGATGGATCACTCAGAGCAGGGAACGGCAGGAGATATGACCGTGCAGCAGGAGGCTCCGGCAGGCGGCGCCGGCGAGGCCGGAGAGCCGCTTGAGGTCTGGATCGACCAGGACCTCTGCACCGGCGACGGCATCTGTGTGCAGTACGCGCCGGAGGTGTTCGAGCTGGACATCGACGGTCTGGCGTATGTGAAGAGCCCCGCCGACGAGCTGCTCGTGGAGGCGGGGGCGACCACTCCGGTTCCGCTGGTGCTGTTGCAGGACGTGGTGGATTCGGCGAAGGAATGTCCTGGCGACTGCATCCATGTAAGGCGCGTTTCGGACAGGGTCGAGGTCTTCGGTCCCGACGCCGAGTGACGGTTCAAACACCCGCAGAGGTCGAGTCCGTAAGCTCCTGGCGGAATTTTCCACCGGTCCAGCGCCACTTGGCGAGTTGCTTGGTGTCGGGGCTGTAGCGGGGCACTTCGGGCGATGAGTACCCGAGGAGCGTGGCGGTGACGAGCCCGTCGCGCAGGGTGAGGTCGGTCGCGGTCTGTCTGCGGCCGGCTTCGAGCAGGGTGGCGACGACGCGGGGTACCGAGCCCTTGGCCGCGTCCTGGGTGAGTACGTAGATGGCGTGCGGCGGGGTTCCGGAGCCGGCGTCGCAGCGGACCGCGGCCACGGTTTCGGGGCGGCCGTCGCCGTCGAGGTCGCCTTCGGCTGTGGCGGTGACGGTCTGCGGGACGCCTCGGCAGTCCAGGGGGTACGTGACTGCGTGCGCGTCCGGAGCGGGGGCCGCGGGCCCGGTTCCGGGATGCGTGGGGCTCGTGGTGCTGCTGGGCGGCGCGGGATGCTCCGGGCCGGCTGCGGCTCCGGTGGCCTGTCCGGGCTGGAGGAATCCCGCGCCGGCTATGACGGCGGCCAGGGCCGATGCCGTGGTGAGCCAGTGGACGGGGCGGGCCCGGTGGTGCGCCGGGGTCTGCTCGGTCGGCGCCGGCTCGGCGGGGCTGTGCGGCACGCGGGGTGTCTCCTGTGCGACGGGTGACGGGGAGCCAGCATCGTGCCACACCTCACATCGGGGTGGAACGGGTGGGTCCGGTCCGGTCCGGTCGGATGTGGTCGGGCGTATACGTACGACAACGAAAAGACGCTGTGGCGCAGTTCCCGGTTCTACCGGGGAACTGCGCCACAGCGTCTGTGTGTTGGGTGGCTCAGCCGAGGTCGGCGGAGTCGTCGGCGGCGTCCGGGCCCGTGGTGACGGCCGGGGAGGCCGGGGCGGCCGTCTTGCTGCCGGACTGACTGCCCGGCCCGTCGTAGTCCTCGCCGTAGGCGCCCTTGGAGGGGCGGCGGCGGCGCATGGGCGGCTCGACGCCGTCCGCGAGGCGGCGGGCGGTGACGAGGAAGCCGGTGTGGCCGATCATCCGGTGGTCCGGGCGGACGGCGAGGCCCTCGACGTGCCAGTTGCGGATCATCGATTCCCAGGGCTGCGGTTCGGCGTAGCAGCCGAACTCGCGGATGGATTCGACGGTCCGGGAGAGCTGGGTGGTGGTGGCCACGTAGCAGCAGAGGATGCCGCCGGGGACCAGGGCCTTGGAGACGGCTTCCAGGCACTCCCAGGGGGCGAGCATGTCGAGGATCACGCGGTCGACGTCCGTGTCGGACAGGTTGTCCTGGAGGTCGCCCACGGTCAGCTGCCACGCGGGGTGGGGGCCGCCGAAGTAGCGCTCGACGTTGGCCGTGGCGATCTCGGCGAAGTCCGGGCGGCGCTCGTAGCTGTGGAGCATGCCCTGGTCGCCGATGGCGCGCAGCAGGAAGCTGCTCAGGGAGCCGGAGCCCACACCTGCTTCGACCACTCGGGCGCCGGGGAAGATGTCGGCGAAGGCCAGGATCTGGCCCGCGTCCTTGGGGTAGACCACGGCGGCACCGCGGGGCATGGACAGGACATAGTCGGGGAGCAGGGGACGCAGCGCGAGATAGGCGACGTTGCCCGTGGTACGGACAACGCTGCCCTCGGGGGAGCCGATCAGCTCGTCGTGCGGGAAGGCACCCTTGTGGGTGTGGAAGTTCTTCCCGGCTTCGAGCGTGAACGTGTAGTGGCGGCCCTTGGGGTCGGTGAGCTGAACCTGGTCCCCGACCTCGAAGGGCCCGCGTCGGCGGGCGGCACCGGTCGGTTCGGACATGTGACCAGTGTATTGGCTTCAGGACTGGGGCCGCGCCATGGCCTTCACGAAGGCCTTTTCGACGTCTTGGGTGGAGAGGACTCCGTAGATCGCGCCGTCGGGTTCGAGTACGAGGTACTCGGTGGCGGGGGTGGTGCGCAGGTGGTCGAGGAGTTCTTCGCCGGTGAGGTCCGCGGAAACCTTCATGCCGTCGGTGAGGTCCTGGGAGAGGGTGCTGACGGCGATCCAGGGGCGGCGGTGCTGGGGTACGGAGGCGATGGCGGTTTCGCGGACGATGCCGGTGGGGTCGCCGAGTCCGTCGACGACGACGAGGGCGCGGGCGCCGGCTTCGTTGGCCCGTCGCAGGGCTTCGGAGAGGGGGGTGGCGTTCTCGACGGGGATGGCGCGGCGGGTGAGTTTGCGGGCCTGGAGTTCCGGGAGGTGTTCGCGCAGGCGGGCCATGCGCAGGCTGTTTCCGGCTCCGGTCCAGATGATGGCGGCGAGGATCGCGGCGAGGAGGGCGTCCATGACGGTGTCCATGCCGCCGATTTCCTGGGCGGGGTTGCCGAGGACTCCGGTGTGGGTGAGGAGCGGCAGGCCGAGGAGGACGGTGACGGCGAGGCCGCGGCCGACCCAGGCGGCGGCGATGGTGCCGGTCATGGGTTTGCCGGTGATGCCCCAGATGACGGCGCGGAGCATGCGGCCGCCGTCGAGGGGGAGGCCGGGGAGGAGGTTGAAGGCGGCGACGAGGAGGTTGGAGATCATCAGGCCGGCGAGGAGGACGCCGGGGACGCTGGCGGGTTCGACGGTTTTCATGCCGAGGTAGAAGGCGCCGGCGAGGAGGAGGGAGAGGAGGGGGCCGACGAAGGCGAGGACGAATTCGCGGCCGGGGGTCTCGGATTCCTTTTCGATCTCGGAGACGCCGCCGAAGAACTGGAGCTGGATGCGGCGGACGGGGAGTTTGAAGCGGAGGGCGGCGATGGTGTGGGCGAGTTCGTGGACGAGGACCGAGGCGTAGAAGGCGACGGCGAAGAAGAGGGCGACGAGGTAGCGGGCGGGTCCGAGGTCGGGGAGGATCCGGTCGAGCTGGTTGCCGAAGACCCAGGTGATGAGGGCGGCGACGAGGAACCAGCTGGGCGAGACGTAGACGGGCACGCCGAAGGGGCGGCCCATGAGGAGTCCGCCGCCCGGTCCTCGGCGCCGGCCCTGGCGCTCGCCGGTTTCCTCGGTGTCTGCCACGGTTTTCCTTCGTTCGCTGCTGTCCGGCGCTGTGGGCGCGTCGGCGGTTTTTCTGCTTTTTCCCGGTGGTGTCCGGGTGCGCCGTAGCGCGGTGTGATGCTCCGATCATGCAGTGCGAGGGTCTGTGAGTCGATGGTATGCGCGTGCTGTCGGTGGCGGGTCGTAGGGTTTTGGGTATGACGACGAGCCCCGGCAGCGGTCCGGACGACGCAGCAGCCATTGACGACGCGGCAGCCGGTACCGAGCCCGGTGCTCGGCCCGGCCTTGAGTGCGGCCCCGAGCCCGGCCGGGCGGTGGCCGTGGCGCCCGCTTCGCTGTCTCCTTCGCGGGCGAGCGATTTCATGCGGTGTCCGCTGCTGTACCGGTTCCGGGTGATCGACAAGCTGCCGGAGAAGCCGAGTGCGGCGGCGACCCGGGGGACGTTGGTGCACGCGGTGCTGGAGCGGCTCTTCGATCATCCGGCGCCGGAGCGGACGGCTCCGCGGGCGAAGGCGTTGATTCCGGGGCAGTGGGACCGGCTGCTGGAGGCGAAGCCGGAGTTGACGGAGCTGTTCCCGGAGGGTGATGAGGGGGCGGGTCTGGCGCGGTGGCTGTCGGAGGCCGAGGCGTTGGTGGACCGGTGGTTCACGTTGGAGGACCCGACGCGGCTGGAGCCGGTGGAGCGGGAGTTCTTCGTGGAGACGGAGCTGGATTCGGGTCTTCGGCTGCGGGGGATCATCGACCGGGTGGACGTGGCGCCGACGGGTGAGGTGCGGATCGTCGACTACAAGACGGGGAAGGCACCGCGGCCGGAGTACGCCGAGGGTGCGCTGTTCCAGATGAAGTTCTACGCGCTGGTGGTGTGGCGGCTGAAGGGGGTGCTGCCGCGGCGGCTCCAGCTGGTGTACCTGGGCAGTGGGGACGTGGTGACGTACGACCCGGTGATCGAGGATCTGGAGCGGATGGAGCGCAAGCTGCTCGCGCTGTGGGATGCGATCCGGGAGGCGACGGAGACGGGCGAGTGGCTGCCGCGGCAGACGAAGCTGTGCGGCTGGTGTGATCATCAGTCGGTGTGTCCCGAGTTCGGGGGTACTCCCCCGGTCTACCCTCTGACGATCTCCCCCGGTTACCGCCGGGCGGAAGGCTGATCTTCGCGTCAGGGCACAATGGGCGGCGTCCCCCGATGGCGTCCGACGAATACGAGGTAGACCCCGTGGCGATCCGCGTACTGCTGGTCGACGACCAGCCGCTCCTGCGCACCGGCTTCCGGATGATCCTGGAGGCGGAACAGGACCTGGCGGTGGTCGGCGAGGCCGGGGACGGTCTGCAGGCGCTGGAGCAGGTACGGGCGCTGCAGCCCGATGTGGTGCTGATGGACATCCGGATGCCGCGGATGGACGGGGTGGAGGCGACCCGGCAGATCACGGGTCCGGGCCGGGACGGTCCGGCGAAGGTGCTGGTGCTGACCACGTTCGATCTGGACGAGTACGTGGTGGAGGCGCTGCGGGCGGGGGCCAGCGGGTTCCTGCTGAAGGACGCGCCCGCCGTGGAGCTGGTGCAGGCGATCCGGGTGGTGGCGGGTGGCGAGGCGATGCTCGCGCCGAGCATCACGCGGCGGCTGCTGGACAAGTACGCGGGTCATCTGCCGTCGGGTGAGGACAGTGTCCCCGACGCGCTGGGGACGCTGACCGAGCGCGAGGTCGAGGTGCTGAAGCTGGTGGCCCGGGGGCTGTCGAACGCGGAGATCGCCGCGGATCTGTTCGTGAGCGAGACCACGGTGAAGACGCACGTGGGTCATGTGCTGACGAAGCTGGGTCTGCGCGACCGGGTGCAGGCCGCGGTGTACGCGTACGAGAGCGGTCTGGTGCGTCCGGGCGCCGGCCAGTAGCCGGGTCTTGTTCCGCGGGAAGGGCCCGCCTCCGCGTGGTGCGGAGGCGGGCCCTTGCGCGTGTGCGTCCTTGTGCGTGCGGGCCGGTTCAGCCCTTGCTGATCTCCCAGAAGCGGAAGACGGTCGAGGCGTCCAGGGACCACTGCAGGCCGGTCACGTTGGGGCGGGTGACGGCGTACTGCTTGCTCTGCCAGAGCGGGAGGATCGGGACCTCGTCGGCGACGATCTCCTGGAGCCGGCCGTATTCGGCGGTGGCGGCGGTGCGGTCGGACTTCGAGGAGGTCGACGGGATGATCGTCCCGGTGATCTCCTTGTTCTCGTAGTTGTTGTGCAGGATGTTGTCCGGGCCGAAGAACGGCTGGGTGAAGTTGTCGGCGTCCGGGTAGTCGGGCACCCAGCCCTTCACGTAGACGCCGTACTTGCCGTCCTGGATGTCCTTCTCGTACTGCTCGAACTCGACGGACTTGACGGTGGCTTCGAAGAGGCCGCTGTCGTTCAGCTGCTTGGCGATCAGCTGGAATTCCTGGTCCGTGGAGGGGCCGTAGCGCGAGGGCGTCGAGTACAGGGTGATCTTCACCTTGTCCTTGATGCCGGCGGTGTGCAGGAGCGCCTTGGCCTTCTCCAGGTTCGGGCTGCCGCCGTAGCGGTCGAAGAAGGCGGTGGTGTGCGAGGCGATGCCGGCGGGGACGATCGAGTACAGCGGGGTGGCCGTTCCGTCGTAGACCTGCTTGACGAGTGCTTCGCGGTCGACGAGGTAGGCGATGGCCTTGCGGATGGGGAGCTTTCCGGCGACCGGGTCGTTCATGTTGAAGACGAGGTGTTCGACTTCGGCTCCGGCGCCCTGGACGACCTCGACCTTCTGGTCGCCGCTCTGGGAGGCGAGGCCGGCGATGTCCTTGGCGGCCAGGCCGCGGAAGGCGAAGTCGACGTCGCCGCTTTCGAGGACCTTCTTGAGGGCGGCCTGGTCCTCGTTGAAGAACTTCATGGTGACGCCGGTGTTCTTCGGCTTGGCCTTGCCGCTGTAGGAGTCGTTGACGGAGAAGCTGGCGCTCTTGTCGTTGATCGAGTCCAGCTTGTAGACCCCGGAGCCGATGGCCTTGCCGTCCGTGCGGAGTTTGTCCGCGGGGTACTCGGCGTGGTCGACGATGGAGCCGGCGCCCGAGGCGATCTTGCTCGGGAAGGTCGCGTCGGGGGTCTTGAGGTGGAAGACGACGGTCTTGTCGTCAGGGGTGTCGATGGAGGCGATCGACGCCAGCATGACGGCGGGGCCGTTGTCGTCGTTGATCTTCAGCGTGCGCTCGAAGGAGTACTTGACGTCCTTCGAGGTGAGGCTGTTGCCGTTGCTGAACTTCAGGCCGCCGCGCAGGGTGCACTTGTACACCTTGCTGTCGTTGCCCTCGAACCCGCAGGCCTGCGCCGCGTCGGGCTCGGGGGTGGTGCCGCCCTTGGGGAAGCTCAGCAGGGACTGGAAGACGTTGTTGAAGAGCAGCCAGGAGCCGGGGTCGTAGCCCGAGGCGGGGTCCGTGGCCTTCACCTTGTCGGATATGCCCATGACCACGCCCTTGCCGGCGCCGGCGTTCGAGCCATCCGTCGACCCGCAACCGCTGAGCAGCGCGGCCGCGGTGGCCGCACCGAGCGGGGCCACCAACCACTGGTTACGTCTCATCACGCGAACGTCCTTCACAGTCTCACTGGGTGATCTGATTATTTGCTTTTGTCGCCCGCGGTGTCCGCGGGCGGCCGCCGTGCCGGTCAGCCGCTGAGGCCCCGGCCGAGTTCCCACAGCTGGAGGTCGGAGATGGAGTTGACCGACCACTCCACTCCGGTGATCCCATCGCGCGCGGCGACGTACTGCTTGCCCTGCCACAGGGGCAGGACGGGTACGTCTTCGGCGACGATGTCCTGCATCTCCGTGATCGCGGGGACGGCGACGCTGCGGTCGACCGCCCGCCGGGATTCGGGGATGAGCTTGGTACGCACCGCGCTGTTGGCGTACGGCGTGCCCAGGAAGTTGTCCTGCTCCAGGAACGGGGCGAGGAAGTTCTCGGCGTCGGGGTAGTCGGGGAACCAGCCGAGCCCGTAGGCGGCGTAGTCGCCCTTCTTCTGCGCGGGCCGGAAGTCGGCCCAGTCGGTGCCCTGGACGGTGATGTCGAAGAGGTGGGTGGAGTTCAGCTGGGCCTTGAGGGCTTCGAACTCGGCCGCGGTGCCGTCGCCGTAGTGGTCGTTGGTGTAGTTGAGGGTCAGCTTGACCGGGGTCTTGATTCCGGCGGCCTTCAGCAGGTCGGCGGCCTTGGCGGTGTTGGCCTCGCCGTACTTGTCGAAGAACGGGGTGCCGTGGCCGGTCACGGTGGTGGGGACCAGCGAGTACAGGGGCTGCGCGGACTTCCCGTAGACCTTGGCGATGAGGCCGCTGCGGTCGACGGCGGCGGCGAGGGCCTGGCGTACGGCCTTGTCCTTGACCGCGGGGGCGTCGGTGTTGAAGGCGAGGTAGCGGATCTCCAGGCCGGGCATCGGGACGAGCTTGATGCCCTTGGGCGGGTGGGCGGAGAGCTCGGTGATCTGCGCGGGCGACAGGGTGCGGGAGACCAGGTGGATGGAGCCCTGTTCCAGGGCCTTGCCCATCGCGTCGGAGTCTTCGAAGGTCCGCAGTTCGGCCTTGTCGTTCTGCAGCTTCAGGTCGCCCTTGTAGTTCGGGTTCTTGGTGAAGACGGCGCGGACGAGGTGGTTGTCCTTGACCTCGGCCTTCATCGTGTAGGGGCCGGAGCCCTCGACGCTGAAGCCGGCGCGGAGCTTCTTCGCCTCGTACTTCTTGGCGCTGACGATGCCCGCGGCGGGGGTGGAGAGCTTGTACGGGAACGTCGCGTCGGAGGTCTTCAGGTGGAAGACGACGGTGTCGGCGCCCTTGGTTTCGACGGTGTCGATGGTGGAGAGCAGCGAGGAGGGGCCGTTCTCGTCCTTGATGGCGAGCACGCGCTCGATGGAGAACTTGACGTCCTGCGCGGTGAGGGGGGTGCCGTCGGCGAACTTGAGGTCCGGGCGCAGGGTGCAGCGGTAGCTCTCGTTGCCGCTGTCGGTGAAGCGGCAGTCGGAGGCCGCTTCGGGGACGGGCTGGCCGCCGCCGCGCGGGGTGTGCATCAGCGTCTGGACGGTCTGGCGGAGGATGTTCCAGCTGCCGGCGTCGTAGGCGTACGCGGGGTCGAGCGGGGCGGGGGCGTAGTCGGCTGCCTCGAACCGGTCGGTGGTTCCGACGATGATCGCTCCGGATCCCGCTCCTCCGCCGCTGGTGCTGCCGCATGCGGTCAGCGCGGGGGTGAGCAGTCCGGCGGCGGCCGTCAGCACCATGGTCTTGCGGTTCATGCTGGAAGTACTCCCTCAACCCGGCACTTGTTCAAAGCGGCGTGGAGGGCATCGCGGCGGTCGCCCGTTCTGGGCGGAACGATCGGGCCGGTGTTGTGACGATCGGTCCACGCGGTTCCGGAACAGGGGTGTGTGTCCGGGACGGCTGAGGTGCGGCGCTATGCCCGGATCGACATTAGTGGCCTGTGGAGGGGTGGCTTGAACCCGTTGGAGCGGGGGCGTCATCGCACCGTTATGGGAGCGGACCGGGTGTGAGCGCGGGGGCGTTCGCAGATTCGGTCAGGTGCTGATCAATGCGGACACAAGGGGTGGGGTGGAGGGGCCCGGAGTGGTGCGAAGGGGGACGCGTGGGTGACAAAGGTCACTCGGGACAACTCCCCCGGGAGGGATGGAATTTCGGCCTCCGGGGTACAGCGCGAAAGATCCGCCCGCGGGGGGCGGGGGGGCCCGGGGGGGGGGGCGGGGCGGGGGGGGGGGGGGGGGGGGGGTGGGGGGGCCGGGGGGGGGGGGGGGTGGGGGGGCAGAGTCGCGGCGCGCACGCCTAGATGGCG
>NZ_JBHYVM010000015.1:167427-168648 GCF_042750105.1 Streptomyces sp. NPDC059443
GCGGGGGGTGCCGCGAGACCTCCCCCCCGCGGGTGGGGCGTCGCGCGCGGCGGGCATCGCGCGGTACGGAGCGTGCGGTACGGAGCGTGCGCGGTCAGTTCATCGGAGTGATGAGGGAGCGCAGGAACGGCAGGTCCACGTCTTCGAGCGAGCGCACGATGGTCCGGCCGGGGGCGGGCGCGATCCGGCCGACCGAGGGGATGGCGACGACCCGGCAGCCCGCGGCCTCGGCGGAGGCCACACCGGTGGCGGTGTCCTCGATGACGGCGCAGCGCGAGGGGTGTGCGCCCAGGGCGCGGGCGGCCATGAGGTACGGGTCGGGGTGCGGCTTGGTGCGCGGGACCTCGTCGCCGGCGACCGTCAGGTGGAAGCGGTCGCGGCCGAGGGTGAGCAGGACCTGGTCGATGACCCGCCGGTGGGAGGCCGAGACGAGGGCGGTGGGCACGTTGTGCCGGGCCAGCTCCGACAGCAGCCGTTCGGCGCCCGGCATGAGGGGCACCTGGTCGGCGATGCGGGCTTCGAACCGCTCGTTGAGGAGGACGGTGAGTTCGGCGAGGCCGATGGCGGCGCCGGTGGATTCGATGAGGAATCCGGCGCTGCGGGTCATGGGGCCGCCGACGACCACGTCGCGCCAGGACTCGTCGAGGCGGTGTCCGAGTTCGCCGAAGACGTCGACCTCGATCTCCCACCAGAACCCCTCGGTGTCGACGAGGGTGCCGTCCATGTCGAGCAGCACCGCCTGCAGGGCATGTCCGTCGGCCGTACGGGCGACGGGGGCGGGAACCGTGCTCGTCATGCGCGCACCTCTCTGAAGGTCCTGAGGGACGACAAGGCCGGTCACCTCACCTCCGGGGGCATGCCCGGAGGAACAGGTGACCGGCCTGTATGGGACCGACTAGTGTACGCCGGTCCGTGTCAGCGTGCGTTGAAATACTTCGCCTGCGGGTGGTGGATGACGATGGCGTCGGTGGACTGCTCGGGGTGGAGCTGGAACTCCTCGGAGAGGTGGACGCCGATCCGTTCGGGCTGGAGGAGGTCGGCGATCTTCGCGCGGTCCTCCAGGTCGGGGCAGGCTCCGTAGCCGAGGGAGAAGCGGGCCCCCCGGTACTTGAGGTCGAACATGTCCTGGACCTGGGCGGGGTCCTCGCCGGCGAAGCCGAGCTCGGCGCGCACGCGTGCGTGCCAGTACTCGGCCATGGCCTCGGCGAGCTGCACGGACAG
>NZ_JBHYVM010000016.1:0-7579 GCF_042750105.1 Streptomyces sp. NPDC059443
CCCGGCTCGGGGCGGGGGTCCCGGGCGACCGGGCTCAGGCCGCGGACCCGCTCCACGACCTGGCGCAGGTGCTCGGGCGTGGTGCCGCAGCAGCCGCCGACCAGGGAGAGCCCGTACTCGCGGACGAAGGTCTCCTGCGCGTCGGCGAGCTCGGAGGCGGACAGGGGGTAGTGGGCGCCGTTCTTGCCCAGGACCGGCAGACCGGCGTTCGGCATGCAGGAGATCGGGATGCGGGAGTTGCGCGCGAGGTAGCGCAGGTGCTCGCTCATCTCGGCGGGACCGGTCGCGCAGTTCAGGCCGATCATGTCGATGCCCAACGGCTCCAACGCCGTCAGTGCCGCACCGATCTCCGAGCCGAGGAGCATCGTGCCGGTCGTTTCCACGGTCACGGAGCAGATCAGCGGGACGGAGACACCGAGGGCCTCCATGGCGCGGCGGGCGCCGACGATGGAGGACTTGGTCTGCAGGAGGTCCTGGGTGGTCTCCACGAGCAGTGCGTCGGCGCCGCCGGTGATCAGGCCTTCGGCGTTGATCTGGTAGGCGTCGCGGATCGTCGTGTAGTCGATGTGTCCGAGCGTCGGCAGCTTCGTACCCGGGCCCATCGAACCCAGGACCCAGCGCTGCTGACCCGTGGAGGCCGTGAACTCGTCCGCGACCTCACGCGCGATCCGGGCGCCGGCCACGGACAGCTCGTGGTTGCGGTCGGCGATGTCGTACTCGGCGAGGGCGGCGTAGTTGGTGCCGAAGGTGTTGGTCTCGACGCAGTCGACGCCGGCGCCGAAGTACTCGCGGTGCACGTTGGCCACGATGTCGGGGCGGGTCACGTTGAGGATCTCGTTGCAGCCTTCGAGCTGCTGGAAGTCCTCCATCGAGGGGTCCTGCGCCTGGAGCATGGTTCCCATGGCTCCGTCGGCGACGACCACGCGGGTCGCCAATGCCTGGCGGAGGGCATCGGCCCGAGTCTGGGTGTCTGCGGGCGGGTTCGGCAACGAGGCCATGGTTGAGCTCCCTGGGCTGCGACGGCTGTCGGCTTTGCACCCCATTCTTTGTCAAGGGTGCACGCGGCCAGGGTAACCGTGCGGAAGTCGCCCCGGTGAGGGTGTCCCAAGTGGCGGACTGCATTCTGTGCGCGGTGGGTGGCGACTTTCGGCCGGGGGTGTCCCGGTCGGCTTGTTCCAGACGGTCCTCCCAGCATGCACGAAGTCGGCATCGACCGATAGTGTTCAGCATTGTCGAACTACGTCAGCAGGAGGCTGCGCGATGGCACGGAACATCCAGTCGCTCGAACGAGCCGCTGCGATGCTGCGGCTCCTGGCGGGGGGTGAGCGCCGGCTGGGACTCTCGGACGTGGCCTCTTCCCTTGGCCTGGCCAAGGGGACGGCACACGGGATCCTGCGCACTTTGCAGGCCGAGGGCTTCGTGGAGCAGGACCCCGCCTCCGGCCGCTACCAGCTCGGCGCGGAGCTGCTGCGCCTGGGCAACAGCTATCTGGACGTCCACGAGCTGCGGGCCCGCGCCCTGGTCTGGACGGACGACCTGGCCCGTGCGAGCGGGGAGAGCGTGTACGTGGGGGTGCTCCACAAGAGCGGGGTGCTGATCATGCACCACGTGTTCCGGCCCGACGACAGCCGTCAAGTGCTGGAGGTGGGGGCCATGCAGCCGCTGCATTCCACGGCCCTTGGCAAGGTGCTCTCCGCGTACGACCCGGTGGCCCACACGCAGGTCATGGAGGTGGAGCGGGAGGCGTTCACCCCCCGCACGGTCACGGACGAAGCGGGCTTCGAGGAGATCCTGGAGCTGACCCGGGCGCGCGGCTGGGCCGGTGACGTCGAGGAGACCTGGGACGGGATCGCCTCGGTGGCGGCGCCCATCCACGACCGGCGGCGGATGCCGGTCGGCGCGGTGGCGGTCGCGGGGGCCGTGGAGCGGGTCTGCGGGGAGTCCGGGGAGCCCCGGGCGACCCTCGTGGCGTCGGTACGGGACTGCGCGCGGGCGGTTTCGCGCGACCTTGGGGCGGGCCGGTTCTGAGCTTGCCCCGATCCCGGTAGCCCTGCCTTGGCGGTCCAAAAGCCACCCAACGGTCACTTTCGAGTGGCATTTGGGTGGTTTTTGGCGTTTGATGATCACCCAATGGCCTAATTTGGTCGATCGTACTGTCTGGTAACGATCCGGCTCATTGGCCTGGTCAACTCTTGACGCCCGCTTCACCTGGGCGGAAAACTGCCGTTCATCGGTCGGCATTGCCGAACACCTACCGGCAATACGCGTTAGGGTGTGGCAAGGCCAAGGACCGGTGCAGCACTCACCGAGTGCGTGGGCCACCGGAGGGACCCGGTGGTCGACCACCCCTGAACGACAAAGGAGTCGCGGGTGTCCAGCTCCGACATCTTCATCGGCGAGACCATCGGTACCGCCCTGCTCACCCTGCTCGGTGGTGGCGTCTGCGCCGCCCTGACGCTCAAGAGCTCCAAGGCCCGCAACGCCGGCTGGCTCGCGATCACCTTCGGCTGGGGCTTCGCGGTCCTGATCGCCGCCTACGTCTCCGCGCCGCTCTCCGGCGCGCACCTCAACCCGGCGGTCACCGTCGGCATCGCCATCAAGACCGGCGAGTGGGGCGACGTACCGGTCTACTTCGCCGGCCAGCTGCTCGGCGCGATGATCGGCTCGGTCCTGATGTGGATCACCTACTACGGCCAGTTCCGGGCGCACCTCGCCGACCCGGAGCACATCCGTGACGCGAAGCTCGGCCCCGAGGACCCGCACCCGCACGACGTGGCCGGCCCGGTGCTCGGCATCTTCTCCACGGGCCCCGAGATCCGCAACGTCGTCCAGAACCTCGCGACCGAGATCATCGGCACCGCCGTCCTGGTCCTGGCCATCCTGACCCAGGGCCTCCAGAACGACGGCAAGGGCCTCGGCGTCATCGGCGTCCTGATCACCTCGTTCGTGGTCGTCGGAATCGGCCTCTCGCTGGGCGGCCCGACCGGCTACGCGATCAACCCGGTCCGCGACCTCGGCCCCCGCATCGTCCACGCCCTGCTGCCGCTGCCCAACAAGGGCGGCTCGGACTGGAGCTACTCCTGGATCCCGGTGCTCGGCCCCCTCGCGGGTGCCGCGCTCGCCGGCGGTCTGTACAACATCGCGTTCGCCTGATCAGCAATCGGCACCACGGCACCATCCGCACCGCCATTCTGATTCCGCCTACTTCGACACCTGCCAGGAGCAGCCACCATGACCACCAGCACCGGCCCCTTCATCGCCGCGATCGACCAGGGCACCACCTCCTCGCGCTGCATCGTCTTCGACCGTGACGGGCGCATCGTCTCCGTCGACCAGAAGGAGCACGCGCAGATCCTCCCGCAGCCGGGCTGGGTCGAGCACGACGCCGCCGAGATCTGGACCAACGTCCAGGAGGTCGTCGCCGGGGCCATCGCCAAGGCCGCCCATGACAATCCGGACTTCACCCCCGCTGACGTCAAGGCCGTCGGCATCACCAACCAGCGCGAGACCACCGTCCTGTGGGACCGCCACACCGGCGAGCCCGTGCACAACGCGCTGGTCTGGCAGGACACCCGTACCGACGCCCTGTGCAAGGAGCTCGGCCGCAACGTCGGCCAGGACCGCTTCCGCCGCGAGACGGGCCTTCCGCTGGCGAGCTACTTCGCCGGCCCCAAGATCCGCTGGCTGCTGGACAACGTCGAGGGCCTGCGCGAGCGCGCCGAGGCCGGGGACATCCTCTTCGGCACCATGGACTCCTGGGTCATCTGGAACCTGACCGGCGGCGCCGAGGGCGGTGTGCACGTCACCGACGTCACCAACGCCTCGCGCACCATGCTGTTCAACCTGCACACCCTGGCCTGGGACGAGAAGATCGCCGAGTCCATGGACGTGCCCCTCAACGTCCTCCCGGTGATCAAGTCCTCCGCCGAGGTCTACGGCCACGTCAAGGACGGCGTCCTCGCCGGCGTCCCGGTCGCCTCGGCGCTCGGTGACCAGCAGGCCGCGCTGTTCGGCCAGACCTGTTTCGCCGAGGGCGAGGCGAAGTCCACGTACGGCACCGGCACGTTCATGCTGATGAACACCGGCGACAAGATCATCAACTCCTACAGCGGCCTGCTGACCACCGTCGGCTACCAGATCGGCGACCAGAAGCCGGTCTACGCGCTGGAGGGCTCCATCGCCGTCACCGGCTCGCTCGTCCAGTGGATGCGCGACCAGATGGGCATGATCAAGACCGCGGCCGAGATCGAGACCCTCGCGTCCTCGGTCGAGGACAACGGCGGCGCGTACTTCGTGCCGGCCTTCTCCGGCCTGTTCGCCCCGTACTGGCGCTCCGACGCCCGCGGTGTGATCGCCGGCCTCACCCGGTACGTCACCAAGGCGCACATCGCCCGTGCCGTCCTGGAGGCCACCGCCTGGCAGACCCGTGAGATCACCGACGCCATGACCAAGGACTCGGGCGTCGAGCTCGCGGCCCTCAAGGTCGACGGCGGCATGACCTCCAACAACCTGCTGATGCAGACCCTCTCCGACTTCGTGGACGCCCCCGTGGTGCGCCCGATGGTCGCGGAGACCACCTGCCTCGGCGCCGCCTACGCCGCCGGTCTGGCCGTCGGCTTCTGGCCCGACACCGACGCCCTGCGCGCCAACTGGCGCCGCGCGGCGGAGTGGACCCCGCGGATGCCCGCCGAGCAGCGGGAGCGCGAGTACAAGAGCTGGCTCAAGGCCGTGGAGCGTTCCATGGGCTGGGTCGACGACGAAGACGCCAGCTGACCGCACTCAGCTGAGTCAATCGACGAGGAGCTAAGAGAGATATGAGCACCCTGCAGAGCGTTCCCACCCTGGGTTCGCACCCGACCGCCGGTTCGAACGCGAGCCGTGCCGAGACCCGTGAGCAGCTGGCGAAGGCCACGTACGACCTGCTGGTCATCGGCGGTGGAATCCTGGGCACCTCGGTGGCCTGGCATGCCGCGCAGTCGGGTCTGCGGGTCGCCATGGTGGACGCCGGCGACTTCGCCGGCGCCACCTCCTCGGCCTCCTCCAAGCTGGTCCACGGCGGCCTGCGCTACCTGCAGACCGGTTCGGTCAAGCTGGTCGCGGAGAACCACCACGAGCGCCGGGTGCTGGCCAAGGACGTGGCCCCGCACCTGGTCAACCCGCTCACGTTCTACCTCCCGGTGTACAAGGGCGGTCCGGTCGGTGCGGCCAAGCTGGGCGCGGGCGTCTTCGCCTACTCCGCCCTCTCGGCCTTCGGCGACGGCATGGGCAAGATCATCTCGCCGGCCCGCGCGGCCGCCGACAACCCGGGCCTGAAGACGGACAACCTCAAGGCCGTGGCCGTCTACTACGACCACCAGATGAACGACTCCCGCGTCGCCGTGATGACGGTCCGCGCGGCCGTCGAGTCGGGCGCGGTCGTCCTGAACCACGCCGAGGTCACCGGTCTGCGCATGACGCGCGGCCGGGTCTCCGGCGCCGAGCTCAAGGACCGTCTGGACGGCACCGAGTTCGGTGTGGACGCGCGGGTCGTGCTCAATGCCACCGGCCCGTGGGTGGACCACCTGCGGCGCATGGAGGACAAGCACTCGATGCCGTCCATCCGGCTGTCCAAGGGCGCGCACATAGTCATGAAGCGCAAGTCGCCGTGGAAGGCCGCCATGGCCACCCCGATCGACAAGTACCGCATCACCTTCGCCCTGCCGTGGGAGGACCAGCTCCTGCTGGGCACCACGGACGAGGTCTACGAGGGCGACCCGGCGGACGTGCGCGCCACCGAGGCCGACATCCAGCAGATCCTGGACGAGGCGGCCTTCTCGGTGAAGGACGCCGATCTGGACCGCTCCCTGATGACGTACGCCTTCGCGGGCCTGCGGGTGCTGCCCGGCGGCCCCGGCGGGGTCGAGAAGGCCAAGCGCGAGACGGTGGTCTCCGAGGGCGCGGGCGGCATGCTGTCCGTGGCCGGCGGCAAGTGGACCACGTACCGGCACATCGGCCGGGTGGTCATGGACAAGCTGGCGAAGCTGCCGGGGAGCCCGCTGACCGACGACATGGAGCCGGTGAAGTCGCTGGTGCGCCGGATCGCGCTGCCGGGTGTCGCCAACCCGAACGCGGTGGCGCACCGGCTGCTGGTGGACCGGGAGCCGGGTTCGCGGATGGACCCGCTGACGGCGCGCCACCTGGCCTCGCACTACGGTTCGCTGGCCTTCGACATCGCGCGGCTCGCGAACGAGGACCCGGCGCTCGCGGAGCGCATCCACCCGGACGGTCCGGAGATCTGGGCGCAGGTCGCCTACGCCCGGGACAACGAGTGGGCCGAGACGGCCGATGACGTGCTGCGCCGCCGTACGACGGTGACGGTCCGCGGCCTGGACAGCGCCGAAGTGCGCGGCCGTGTCGAGGAGATGCTGGCCGACAAGGCATAACCGGCCGTGTGAGCGGGCAGAGGGGCGGTTCCAGGGGGAACCGCCCCTCTGTCGTGGGCTGTGGCCGACGTCCCATCAAGGCTTAGGCTGGCCCACGTACGCAAGGGAACTTCGGAAGGAGACCTGGGTGATCGAGCTTGAGGGCGTGCCCGAGCTGATCGACCCGGTCATGGTGGCCGCGTTCGAGGGCTGGAACGACGCGGGTGACGCGGCCTCCGGTGCGGTGGCGCACCTGGACCGGGAGTGGAAGGGCGAGGTCTTCGCGGCTCTGGACGCCGAGGACTACTACGATTTCCAGGTCAACCGGCCGACGGTGTGGCTGGACAACGGGGTTCGGAAGATCACCTGGCCGACGACCCGGCTGTCGGTGGTGCGGATCGGCGGTGCGAAGCCGCGCGATCTGGTGCTGGTGCGGGGCATCGAACCGTCCATGCGGTGGCGGTCGTTCTGCAACGAGATCCTGGGCTTCGCGCACGAGCTGGGCGTGGAGATGGTGGTGATCCTGGGCGCGCTGCTCGGGGACACCCCGCACACGCGGCCGGTGCCGGTGAGCGGGGTCACCTCGGACGCGGACCTGGCGCGGACGATGGACCTGGAGGAGACGAAGTACGAGGGCCCGACGGGCATCGTGGGCATCTTGCAGGAGGCCTGCACCCATGCCGGGGTCCCGGCGGTGTCGCTGTGGGCGGCGGTGCCGCACTACGTCTCGCAGCCGCCGAACCCGAAGGCGACGCTGGCGCTGCTCAACCGTCTGGAGGATCTGATCGACATCCGGATCCCGCTGGGCGAACTGCCGGAGGACGCGCGGGCGTGGCAGGTGGGCGTGGACCAACTGGCGGCCGAGGACAGCGAGGTGGCGGAGTACGTCCAGACGCTGGAGGAGGCCCGGGACACCGCCGATCTGCCGGAGGCGTCGGGTGACGCCATTGCCCGGGAGTTCGAGCGGTACCTGCGGCGGCGGGACCCTTCCACGGGCGCGGAGCCGGGTGACGGGTCGTACCTGCGGGACACTTCCAGCGGGCTGACCCGGCCGCCGAAGCGGAAGCCGGACCCGGAGCCGGACCCGGAGGCCCCGTCCGCGGACGGGGAAGAGGGTGCTCCCCCGGAGGCGTGAGCGGAACGTGCGGATGCCCCCGGCCCGATGGGCCGGGGGCATC
>NZ_JBHYVM010000016.1:7589-19248 GCF_042750105.1 Streptomyces sp. NPDC059443
GCCCGGCGCCCGCGCGCCGCGGGGGCGGGCGCGGCCGGGCCCCCCCGCGGGCGCCGGGCCCCCGCCGCCCCCCCCCCCCCCGCCGCCCCCCCCCCCCCCCCCCCGGTTCCGGCAGTGGTTACAGCGCCACGCCGAGCAGCGCGTCCACCGTGCGGGAGACCAGGCCCGGGGCCGTCTCGTCGTCCTCGTCCGTGGCGAGCTGGCGCTCGACCCAGCGGTCCACGGCCGCGAGAGCAGCGGGGGCGTCCAGGTCGTTGGCGAGGGCCTCGCGGACCTCTTCGACCAGGGCGTCGGCGGGGGTGCCGTCCGGGCGGGAGACGGCCGCGCGCCAGCGCTCCAGGCGGGCCACCGCCTGGGCGAGGACCTCGTCGGTCCACTCCCAGTCCGCGCGGTAGTGGTGCGAGAGCAGGGCCAGGCGGATCGCCGCCGGGTCCACGCCCGCCCGCCGCAGGGCGGACACGAAGACCAGGTTGCCCTTGGACTTCGACATCTTCTCGCCGTGCAGGGCGACCATGCCGGCGTGTACGTACGCCTTGGCCATGGGGAACTCGCCCGTCAGCACCTGGGCGTGCGAGGCGCCCATCTCGTGGTGCGGGAAGGCGAGGTCGGAGCCGCCGCCCTGGATGTCGAAGGTCATGCCCAGGTGGTCCAGGGCGATGGCCACGCACTCGATGTGCCAGCCGGGGCGGCCTCGGCCCAGGGAGCCGCCGTCCCAGCTGGGCTCGCCCGGGCGGGCGGCCATCCACAGCATCGGGTCGAGCGGGTTCTTCTTGCCGGCGCGGTCGGGGTCGCCGCCCCGCTCCGCGGAGAGCAGGCGCATGGCTTCGGCGTCCAGGTTGGAGACCTTGCCGAAGTTCGCGTCGGACTCGACCGAGAAGTAGACGTCACCGTCGAGCTCGTAGGCGGCGCCCGCGTCCCGCAGCCGTTCGACCAGGGGCACGATGCCGGGTATGGCCTCGACCGCGCCGATGTAGTGCTGCGGGGGCAGCATCCGCAGGGCGGTCATGTCCTCGCGGAACAGGGCCGTCTCGCGCTCGGCGAGCTCGGTCCAGTCCTGGTTGTCGCGCAGGGCCCGCTCCAGCAGGGGGTCGTCGACGTCCGTGACGTTCTGGACGTAGATGACCTGCCGCTTGGTGTCGAGCCACACGCGCTGCACGAGGTCGAACGCGTTGTAGGTGGCCGCGTGACCGATGTGCGTCGCGTCGTACGGGGTGATCCCGCAGACGTAGATTCGGGCGACGGGACCGGGGGCGAGGGTGATCGTCCCCTGGGTCGCTGTGTCGTGGATCTGGAGGTCGCGGCCCTTGCCAGGAAGGGCGGGGACCTCAGAAGCGGGCCAGGCATGCATGCGTCGAGCCTAACCGGACGGGTGTTCCTCAAACGAACCGGACCTGCACTGTTGGCTTGATCGGCGCTCTTGCGTCATGGCCGGTTCTGTGCGTACGGGCCCTGCGGGCCGCGGCCGGGCCCGGAGGCGGCTCGGACGCGTCCTGACGGGCTCGGACGGGCGGGCCGGTGCGCTCAGACCGGCGGCCAGGGGATCGCCGGCCACTGTCCCGACGGCTGCGGATGCGTTCCGGTGCGCAGCAGCAGGGCCACCCGGGCCCGTACGGCGTCCAGCTCGGCGGTGGTGACCAGTTCCGCCAGTCGGGTGGCGAGGGGCTCTCCTGGGGCCAGCCGGGCCTCCAGGGAGGCCAGCACGGACCGGGCCTCCTCGGTCAGCGGCTCCCCCGCCCACCCCCAGAGCAGGGTGCGCAGTTTGTCCTCGGTGTGGAAGGTCACGCCGTGGTCGATGCCGTAGAGCCGTCCGTCGGGGGCGGGCAGCAGGTGGCCGCCCTTGCGGTCGCCGTTGTTGATCACGGCGTCGAGGACGGAGAGTCGGCGAAGCCGCTCGTCGTCGGCGTGGACCAGGAGCGCGGTGCGGCCTTCGCCGACCTCGGCGAAGGCGACGGGCCGCCAGCCCTCCGCCGCTTCCTCGCCCTCCACGAGCGCGAGGAGTCCGGCTTCCGGGGACTCCCCCGTCTCGATCCACTGCTGGACCATGCCCTCGCCGTAGGGTCCGTCGCGCAGCACGGTCGGGGGCACCAGCCCCCAGCCGGTGGCCTCGGAGACCAGGTAGGCGGCGACCTCGCGCTGGGCGAGGTTCCCGTCGGGGAAGTCCCACAGCGGGCGCTCGCCCTTGACCGGCTTGTAGACGCAGTCGGTGCTCACGCCCCCGCGCGCGACGCTGCACAGCAGGACGGCGTTGGACGCCTCGCGGATCCGGCCGACGACCGTGAGCTCGCCGTGGGCCAGCAGTTCTTCCAGTTCCCCCGTGGTGCTCACGCCTGGCGCCGGTAGCCGTTCTGGCGCGGGCAGACGTGCCCTTCCGGGTCCAGCGGGAGGCTGCACAGCGGGCAGGGCGGCCGGCCCGCGTTGACCACGTCCAGGGCCCGCTTGGCGAAGGCCCGGGCCTGGGCGCCGGAGAGGCGCACGCGCAGCATGGGCGGGCCGTTCTCCTCGTCCTGGAGGAGGCGCTCCTCCGCCTCGGCGAGGTCCTCTTCCGAGTCGGCGTCGAGTTCGACGAGGGCCTGCGCCTCGACGATCATGCGCTGTTCCTCGCCGTCCCAGGCCAGGGCCATCGTGCCGACGCGGAACTCCTCGTCGACGGGGACGTCCAGGGGCGCGGTGTCGGTGACTTCGGCAGGGGCCACGGCCGGGACCGGGGCATTGCCGCCGGTGCGCCGTACGACCTCGTCCAGCAGCTCGTCCATCCGCTCGGCGAGCGCCGCGACCTGGGTCTTCTCCAGGGAGACGCTGGTCACGCGAGGGCCGGCGGAGGCCTGCAGGAAGAACGTACGGCGGCCAGGCAGCCCGACCGTGCCCGCCACGAAGCGGTCCGGCGGGTCGTAGAGGAACACCTGACGGGGCACGTCCAGTCTCCAAGTGTCCGGGGGTCCCCGGACGGGGTCCGGGGAGGCAGGGGCAGGGCTGGGCCCATGGGTTGGCCCGTCCAGCCTACTGCGCCGTCCGATCACACCGCGCCCGCGCCGCCTCCCACGACCGCTTCGCCGCCGGCTTCCGCCGCGTCCTGGGACGCGGCTTGGGACGCGGCGGCGTCCCCGGCCGGGGTTTCGCGGGGCGTGAACGCGGCGAAGTCGCCGGTGTCGCCGAGCCGGAGCAGGAACGGCCGGGTCGGCGTGTAGCGGATCGCGGTGACCGAGCAGGGGTCGACGTGGATCCGCTGGAAGAGGTCGAGGTGCATGCCGAGGGCGTCGGCGACAAGGGACTTGATGATGTCCCCGTGCGAGCACATCAGGAAGACGGCGTCGGCGCCGTGCTCCCGCTCGACGCGCGCGTCCCAGTCCCGTACGGCGTCCACGGCGCGGGCCTGCATGGCCCGCATGGACTCGCCGCCGGGGAAGGCGGCGGCCGACGGGTGCTGCTGGACGATGCGCATCAGGGGTTCTTCGGAGAGTTCGGAGAGTTTGCGGCCCGACCAGTCGCCGTAGTGGCATTCGCCGATGCGCTCGTCGGTGTGGAGTTCGAGTCCGGGCCGGGCGGCCAGCAGCGGGGCCAGGGTCTGGGCGCACCGCTCCAGCGGGCTGGTGACGGCGGCGGCGAGCGGTACCCCGGCGAGCCGTCCGGGGAGCGCCGCGGCCTGCTCCTCGCCGCGCTCGTCCAGGGTCACCCCCGGGGTCCATCCGGCGAGCAGTCCGGCGGTGTTGGCGGTGGACCGCCCGTGTCGTACGAGGATCAGCGTGGCCATGGGGCCAGCCTATGCGGTCGGGCCGGTGTGCGGACGGGGTGCGGGCAGGGAACAATGCCCGGGTGATTGTGGACTGCGCGATGTACCGGAACGGCCGCCGCTCCCAGGCGCCCGAGGACCTCTCGGATGCCCTGGACGAGGCGCGGGCCACCGGCGACGCTTTTCTCTGGGTGGGCATGCACGAGCCGACGGAGATGGAATTCGAGCACGTCAGCGAGGAGTTCGGGCTGCACAAGCTGGCCGTGGAGGACGCGCTGACCGCGCACCAGCGGCCGAAGCTGGAGGTCTACGACGATTCGCTCTTCGTGGTCCTCAAGCCGGTGCTCTACGACGACGGCGCCGACACGGTGAGCACGGGCGAGCTGATGGTGTTCATCGGCGACTCGTTCGTGGTCACGGTCCGGCACGGCGAGGGGGCCGCGCTGGCCGCCGTGCGCCGTCGGCTGGAGCAGGAGCCGGAGGTGCTCAAGCACGGTCCGACGGCGGTGCTGTACGCGGTCTCGGACGCGGTGGTGGACCACTACATCGAGGTGGCGGCCGAGCTCCAGGCGGATCTGGAGGAGCTGGAGGCGGAGGTGTTCTCGCCGAACCCCGCGGACACCAAGAACACGGCGGCCCGGATCTACGGCTTCAAGCGGCAGGTCCTGGAGTTCCGCCGGGCCACGAGCCCGCTGCTCCAGCCGATGGACCGGCTGGCCTTCGGGAACGTGCCCTTCGTGCACGAGCACGCCCAGCCGTTCTTCCGCGATGTCGCCGACCACCTGACGAAGGCGAACGAGTACATCGAGGGCCTGGACCGGCTGCTCTCGGACGCCCTGGCCGCGCATCTGGCGCAGATGGGGGTCCGGCAGAACGACGACATGCGCAAGATCTCGGCCTGGGCGGCCATGGCGGCGGTCCCGACCATGGTGGCGGGGATCTACGGCATGAACTTCGAGAACATGCCGGAGCTCAAGCAGGGCTGGGGCTATCCGGTGGTGCTCGTGGTCATGGCGGTCATGTGCGTGGGGCTGCACCGCATGTTCAAGCGCCGCGGCTGGCTCTGACGCGGACGGCTCCCACTCGGACGGCCGTCAGGCGAACTCGGGCGCCGTCGTCGGTACGCCGCCCAGCGCGTTCATGCGCTCCGGCGGGCTCAGGGCGACCATCCGGTGCCAGCCGCCGAACCGCTCGTATCCGTACGCCCCGCGGATCCCGGCGGCGAGCGCGGCCGATTTCGCGGCGGGCCAGCGCAGCAGGCGGCCCATGTGGCCCATGACGGCGAGGCTCACGTCGCGGTAGACGGCGATCTCGGCGAGCGCGCTCTCGCGCAGCACCCGGTGGATGGTCCGGGCGTGGCCGGCGCGGGCGAGGCGCAGGAGTTCCTCGTGGCAGTAGGCGAGGTGGTTGTCCTCGTCGGCGCTGATCATGCGGACGGCCTTGCCGAGGTCGGGGTGGTCCCCGAAGTGGCGGACCAGCATGAGCATCTGCTCGGAGGCGCGCTGTTCGGTCACCCGGCTGTGGGCGAGGTAGACGACGACGTCCTCCTCGCGCAGGGCCCGCTGCCCGCGCAGGAGCTCGTGCGCCAGGCCGATGCCGCGGCGCTCCAGCAGCATCGTGTAGTCGGTCTCGGGCGGGACGGGTACGGGCGCCAGGCCGCGCTTGCGCATCAGCGCGTCGAAGATCCGGCCGTGCTTGTCCTCGTCGGCCCCGTGCCGGGTGATCTTGGGCGCGAGATCGCGCATGGAGTCGGGGACCAGTGCGGCGATCCGGGCGTTCTCCCAGCCCCCCTGGGCCTCACCGCCTGCGGCGATGGAGCAGAACAGCTGGAAGGAGTCGTCGTGGTCGACGATCTCCTGGAACAGGCTGCGCGCAGAGAGCATGCATCGAGTCAAAAGCCGATCGGCGGACCGGGCAACCGGGTGCGCCGCACGGCTCGGCCGAATGAACGAGCGCGACCGGTGGCCCGGGACGCGTAACCATGTGGGCACCGGACGCGTTGTTGGCTGTGTCGGCCGTGGCGGGGAAGACCCCCCGAGCCCCCACCACGGCCGCAGAGCACGCGGTCCCGGTCCGTCAGGCGAGGCCCGCGATCTCCATGGCCTCGGTGCCGGCCCGCAGGGCGGCGATCCGCTCGTCCAGGGTGAAGCCGGCCGGGGCGAGCGTCAGGGTGTTGACCCCGGCCTCCGCGTAGGCCCGCATCCCGTCCGCGATGCGCTCGACGGGGCCCAGCAGGGTGGTGGAGTCGATCAGCGAGTGCGGGACCGCGGCGGCCGCGCCCTGCTTGTCGCCCGCCAGGTACTTGTCCTGGATCTCGGCGGCCTCCTTCTCGTAACCCATGCGCTGGGCGAGCTGGTTGTAGAAGTTCTGCTTGCGGCTGCCCATGCCGCCCACGTACAGGGCGGTGTACGGGCGGAACATGTCCGCGAGGGCGGCCACGTCCTCGCCGAGGGCCAGCGGCACGGTCGGGCAGACGTCGAAGCCGTCCATCGTCAGTCCGGCCTTCTCGCGGCCCGCGCGGATGTGCGTGAGCGCGGTGGCCTCCAGGTGCTCGGCGGCCGGGAAGATCAGCAGCGCGCCGTCGGCGATCTCGCCGGTCTGCTCCAGGTTCTTGGGCCCGATGGCGGCGATGTAGAGCGGGATGTGCTCGCGCTCGGGGTGCACGGTGAGCTTGAGGGGCTTGCCCGGGCCGCCGGGCAGCGGCAGGGTCCAGTGCTCGCCCTCGTAGGACAGCCGCTCGCGGCTCATCGCCTTGCGGACGATCTCCACGTACTCGCGGGTCCGGGCGAGCGGCTTGTCGAACTTCACTCCGTACCAGCCCTCGGAGACCTGCGGTCCGGAGACTCCGAGGCCGAGCCGGAAACGGCCCTTGGTGAGGGAGTCGAGGGTGGCGGCCGTCATCGCGGTCATCGCGGGCTGGCGGGCCGGGATCTGCAGGATCGCGGAGCCGACGTCGATCCGTTCGGTCTGGGCGGCGACCCAGGCCAGCACGGTCGGGGCGTCGGAGCCGTAGGCCTCGGCGGCCCAGCAGACGTCGTAGCCGAGGCGGTCGGCCTCCTGTGCGACGGCGAGGTTGTCGGCGTCCATGCCGGCGCCCCAGTAACCGAGATTGATGCCGAGCCGCATGCGCAGTCCCCTTAATGACTTAACCGGGTGGGTACTCAGGTACTCATCAGTAACGTAGGTCTGCGGGGACTCTAGCGCGCCCGGGTGCCCCGCGTCAGTGCCCCAGTAGTCTCAGCGTCCATGGAGCAGAGGCATCTCGGCCGCACCGGACTGCGCGTCTCCCGGCTCGGTCTCGGCACACTGACCTGGGGCCGGTCGGCGGACGGACCGGACGAGGCGGAAGCGGCCGCGCAGTTGAAGACGTTCTGGAACGCGGGCGGCACCCTCGTCGACACGGCCGACGTGTACGGGGGCGGGGAGGCGGAATACCTCCTCGGGCAGCTGACCGGTTCCGTCGTGCCGCGGCGGGATCTGGTGATCGCCACGAAGGCGGGCGGGGTCGCGGACCGGGACCGCCCCTTCGACTGTTCCCGCGGCCATCTGCTGGCCGCGCTGGACGAGTCCCTGGCCCGTCTGAACACGGACTACGTCGACCTCTGGCAGGTCCACGCCTTCGACCCCGGGACCCCGCTGGAGGAGACCCTCCAGGCGCTGGACCTGGCGGTCAGCAGCGGCCGGGCGCGGTACGCGGGGGTGTCGAACTTCAGCGGCTGGCAGCTGGCGAAGGCGGCGACCTGGCAGCTCGCGGCGCAGGGGGTGCGGACCCGGCTGGCGTCGACCCAGATGGAGTACTCCCTGCTCCAGCGGGGCGTGGAACGCGAGGTCGTGCCGGCCGCCCTTGACCTGGGCGTATCCCTCCTCCCCTCGTCCCCGCTGGGCCGGGGCGTCCTGACGGGCAAGTACCGGGCCGGTACCCCGTCCGACTCCCGTGGCGCCTCGGAAACCCTGGCGGCCTTCGTGGACCCGTACCTGGACGACGCGGCGAGCCGGATCGTGGACGCGGTGGCCACGGCGGCCCACGGGCTGGCGGTGACCCCGCTCCAGGTGGCCCTGGCGTGGGTCCGGGACCGCCCGGGCGTGGCCGCGCCGATCGTCGGCGCGCGGACGTCGGCGCAGCTCGGGGCGGCCCTGTCGGTGGAGACGCTTAGTCTTCCGGAGGAGATCCGCCGAGCTCTGGACGACGTCTCGGCGCCTGTCCACCGCTATCCCGATCAGGACTGGAGCACCTTGTGAGCGAGACCGCCGCCGACACCGCCACCGCGGAAGCTGCGGGGGCCCCGGACTCCGCCGAAGCCCCGGAGCCCGAGGCCGACACGACGTCGCCACCGACCGAGACCCCGGAACCCGGCGGCACCGGCACCGGCGAAGCCGAGGACGCTCCGGCCGCCGGGTCCGGCGAAGCCGGGGACGCTCCCGCCACGGAGGCCCCCGCCGCTGGGGCCGGCGAAGCCGGGGGCAGTGACCCGGAGTCAGCTCCTTCCGTCGAAGCCGGGAGCGGTGACGGGGAGTCGGACCCCGCCGGTCCGGACCCCGACGCAGCCGAGCCCGCCGGGGCGGCCGCCCTGGACCCGGACTCCGGCGCAGCCGGGAGCGGTGACCCGGCGGATGCCGGTCCGTCCGGCGAATCCGGGGCGCCCGCCGACGGGGACGGCTCCGGCGCAGCCGGGAGCGGGGACGGGGGGCCGGGGGCAGAGCCTCCGGTTTCGGGAAGGGGCGGGGCGGGGGACAGCCCCGCAGGGTCCGGCGACGGGGAAACCGGCGCCGACTCCGCGCAGGCCGCTGAGGCCGACGCCGAGGCCAAGCCCGCGCTGAGCGAAGCGGCGGCGGAACTGGCCGCGCAGAAGATCGAGCGGGAGCGCATCGCCCGCCGCAAGGCCGAGCGCGAGGCTCCCATCGAGGCCGGGGCGAAGCTCAGCGGGACGGCCGCCGAACTGCTGGCCGCCGTACGGGCCGTGGAGGGTGGCGGCCGTCCTCCCGCCCCGCCCCGCCGCCCGGCTCAGGCGCAGCCACAGGCGCAGGCAGCGCCTCCGGAGGCACCCGCGCCGGAGCGTGCCCCCGCCCCCGCGCCCACGCAGCCGCGGGAGCCCTCCCCCGACGCCGACGCCAACGCCGACGCAGTCCAGGCGCTCCGCGCCCTCCTCGCTCGCGGCGGCGCCCCCGAGTCCCTGGCCCCGCAGGTGGCCACCGCGCTCGGCGCCGATGCCGCCGGGCAGCTGGCCGAGTCCCCCTGGCGGCTCCTCGCCGTCGCCGGGGTCCGCCCGACCCAGGCCGACGGGTTCGCCCGCGCCCTCCTCGGCGCCGACGACACCGGCCCCGGGGACGAGCGGCGGGCCGCCGCGCTGGTGGGCTGGCTGCTCGGCCAGGCCGCCGCCAAGGGGCACACGGTGCTCGACGCCACCACCCTGGAGTCCGCCCTCGCCCAGTACGGCGTGCCGGACCCCGCCGAAGCCCTGGAGGCGGCCGTCGGGGACGGAGCCGTCCTCACCTTCGAGGAGCCGGTCGGCCCGCCCGTCGCCGAGGACGAGGAGCAGCCGGTACGCATCCTCGTGGGCCTGGAAGGCGCCGCCATGGCCGAGGAGAGCCTCGCCGAGGGCCTGGCCCGGCTCGCCAACACCTTCACGGACCCCGCCGACTGGGACGAGGCCGCCGGCGGCAACCGCAACGGCCCCGGCGCCGAGCTGATCCGCGCCGTCGCCGCGCACGGCCTGGTCACCCACACCGGCGGCGAGGCCGCCCGCGCCGAGCCCTTCGCCCTGCTCGCGGCCGCCCGGGAGGCGGGTCTGCGGGCCTGCCTGGCCACGCACGCCCCGAACGCCGGGGGCGGAGAGGGAACCGTCACCGTGGCCGGTCTGTTGGCCGGCGCCGAGGGCCCCGGCCGGGACGCGGACGGGCAGTTCGCGCTGGACCTCCTCATCGTCCTCGACGCCCCGCAGCTGGACGTGGAGACGGCGGCGGCGCTGGTGGAGTCCCTGCCCGACGGCGCCCGCCTGGTGCTGTCCGGCGATCCCGGGGTGCTCGGCAGCGCCGGCCCCGGCCGGGTCTTCGCCGATGTGCTCGCGGCCCGCGCCTTCCCCCAGCTCGTTTCCCGGGTCCCGGACCCCGGCCCGATCGGCGAGCTGGTCTCCGGGGTCGGGATCGGGGAGCTGAACCAGGTGGACGCCCCCGGCAAGGAGGTCGTCATCGTTCCGGTGCGCGATGCCGGTGAGGCCGTGCACCGCACCGTGCAGCTGGTCTCCGAGTCGGTGCCCCGCGCCTTCGGGATCCCGGCGGACGCGGTCCAGGTCATCACCCCGGGCCACGGCGGCTCGGCGGGTACCCGGGCGCTCAACGCCGCCCTCAAGGAGCGGCTGAACCCCGGTCCCGGCCGGTTCGGCGGCTTCGATCCGGGCGACCGGGTGGTCCACGTGCCCTCCGCCGGGCGGGCGCTGCCGGCCCGGGTGGTGTCGGCCGACGCACAAGGGCTGCATCTGGAGGGCGCCGCGGGCGCGCGGATCCTCGTACCGAAGGAGCGGGTGGAGTCCCAGGTGCGGCACGGCTGGGCCGTGACGGCGCACCAGGCCGTGGGTTCGCGCTGGCCGGCCGTGGTCGTCGTACTGCCCGGGGACGCGGCGCAGGCCCTGTCCCGGGACTGGGTGTACACGGCGTTCGGGCGCGCCGGGCGTCACCTGTCGGTGGTGCACGGGGTGGACCAGGCGCTGCCGCGCGCGGTCGCGGAGGTGCCCCCGAAGCCCCGTACGACCCGGCTGACGGCCCTGCTCCGGGCGCTCGCCGCGGCGGCGGAGGCCCTGCCCGAGTAGGAGACGCGCCGCGGCCCCCGTCCCGGGTGGGACGGGGGCCGCGGTGTTTCCCGTGTGCGGGGCCCGGTCAGGCGGGGGTGAGGCCCGGCCGCGCCGCCTCGTCGTCGGGCTCGTCGGCGTCTTCGGCGTCGGCATCGGCGGCGTCAGCGTCTTCGTCGTCTTCGTCGTCCAGCTCCTCGTCGAAGACCGAGCTGACGTCGAAGCGGTGCATCACGTCCTGCGGATCGATGTGCGTGAAGGGCGTGCTCAGCCACTCCCCCGGTTCCGTGATCTCCTCCGAGGCGGCGATCCAGAGCGTGGAGTCGCCCTCCTCCAGACCGAAGTCCTTGGCACGGGAGGCGATCTCGTCCGGCTCGTACTCGCCGAAGAGCACGCCGATCGCGTCGGCGGTGCCGCCGTCCTGGTCGAGTTCGGCATCGCGGTCGTGCGCGACGACCCGCTCGGCCTGGGCGATCAGGCGAGCCGGTTCGACGACGGCGTAGTCGCGGCGGATGAGCACGCTGAAGGCGGCGGGCGCGGCGGGCCCGGTGTACGGGAGCCCGTCCTCGGGAGTGGGGATCTCGAACGGGGTGACCTCGTCGTAGCGGTCGTAGAGGAGTTCGTCGTACTCCTCGGCGGCGGCGGCGAGTTCGTTGAACGCGGAGTAGACGTCGGGATCATCGTCCCCGATCCTGCTCTCGACCGCGGCGAGGTGACGGTCGAGCGCGGCCTTGACCGCCTCGGCGGCGGCGCGTACCTCGGCAACAGTGGGCAGAGCGGCATCAGACATAGTGCAGACGCTATCCGTAGCAGGCCTCTCCCGGCACAATAGATGCGATGCCGGAATACGAATTTGTCGACTTGTACGTGCCTCGCGGGGTTCCACGCCAGGAAACGACCCGCCTGTTGACCGAACACGCCGAGTACGGGCATTGGGAGCTCGACCGGCTGACCCTGCTCCGGGACGGCAGTCGCCGCGTGCGACTGCGCCGCCGGATCATCCGTCAGGTCCGCGCGACCTGGTGACCCGGATCCGCGTCGCGGGTACCGCCCGGCCGGGGCCGGCGGGCCCCCCGCCGCGGGGGGTCCGGGGGTGCAGCCCTCCGGGGGCGTCGCGCGCCCCGCGGGAGAGCAAGGCCCCCCCCCGCCG
>NZ_JBHYVM010000016.1:19258-20434 GCF_042750105.1 Streptomyces sp. NPDC059443
GGGGGCGCGCGGGCGGCCCCCCCCCCCCCCCCCGGGGGGCTTCCGGGTGAGCAGCCGTCAGGCGGCGTCGCGCGCCCGGCGGTAGAGCACGGCGCCCGCCAGCAGCATGCCTGCGGCCAGGGGCACTCCGGCGGTGAGGACGTCACCGGCGCCGGTCGCGGCCAGTCCCCCGGCCGGGGTTGAACCCGTACCGGTGGCGGTCCCCTGGGCGGGGTGCGTGACCGGGGTCACCGAGCCCGTACCGGGGCCTGAGCCCGTGCCGGTGCCCGTGCCGGGGCCGGTGGGTGTTCCGGGCTGCCCGGTGCCGGGGGTACCGGGGTTCCCCGGATTCCCGCCCGGGTTGCCCGGCGCACCGGGGCCGCCGGGGTTCCCGTGGTCGCCCGGAGTCCCGTGGTCACCCGGGGTTCCGTGGTCACCCGGGGTTCCGTGGTCACCCGGGGTTCCGTGGTCACCTGGAGTTCCAGGGTTCCCCTGGTCCCCCGGACCGCCGGGGTTCCCGTGGTCGCCCGGCCCTCCAGGGTTCCCGTGGTCACCCGGAGTCCCGTGATCGCCCGGACCCCCCGGGTTCCCGTGGTCCCCGGGTCCGCCGTGGTCCCCCGGTCCGCCGGGGTGCTCCGGGTGGCCGGGGTGGTCCGGGTGGTCGTCGTCGCACGGCTCGTCCGGGTTGTCCGGGTGCTCCGGGTGGCCCGGTCGGCCCGAGACGTTCGCGCAGCGGTTGCCGAAGGCCGGGTTGAGGGCCCCCACCACCGTCACCGTGTTCCCGCAGGCGTTCACCGGCGCTTCCACGGGTGCCTGAACGGTGTTCCCGGACAGCAGGCCCGGTGAGTGCGCGGTGTGGCCGGAGGCCGCGGAGTCCGCGTGTGCGTAGCCCCCGCCGATCGCGAGCAGACCCCCCGCGGCCGCCATGGTGATCAAGGTCTTCCTGCTGGTGACCTGTACCTGTCGTCGCATCTGTACTTCGTCCCCTGGTGTGCGTGGTGCACGCGCACGCGCGCGCACGCTCGGCCGGCGCACAGGCCGCACAGGCTCCCCCGCCTGGTGCGCCGGAAGATCGGTGCCGGGCCGTAAAGCCCGGCGGGGGGCGGGGGGGGGGGGGGGGGGCGGGGGGCCGCGGCGGACCATAGAAAAAAAGATGAGACCGAGCGGGGGCGAGGACCACGCGACGGCCGCGCGGGA
>NZ_JBHYVM010000016.1:20444-102290 GCF_042750105.1 Streptomyces sp. NPDC059443
CCGCCGCGCCGCGGGGGCGCGGCGGCGAGGGTGGCGGCCGCCCCCCCCCCCCCCCCCCCCCCCCCCGCCCCCCGCGCCCCCCCCCCGGGGCCAGGTACTTCAGAAACTTCAGGCGTTGACGCAGGTGTTGCCGAAAGCCGGGTTCAGCAGGCCGATCACGGAGATCGTGTTGCCGCAGACGTTCACGGGAACGTGGACCGGAACCTGGATGACGTTGCCGGACGCGACACCGGGCGAACCGATGGCCGCACCCTGGGCGCCGGCGTCGGCGACGGCCAGACCCGCACCCGCGAGAACCAGACCACCGGTGACAGCCGCAGCAGCGGCAACCTTCTTGAGCATTGTTCCTCCTAGTAGGCAAGCGCGGTCCCAGCCGCGGACCGCACCACCTGTAACGAGGAGGGATCACCGGGGCTACGAGCGTATGAGCGCATTCACTCTTCTCAGTGGAATCCGCACACCTTCCCGATTCCGAGGCGTTAGCTCTCGTCGATGAACCGGTCGAGCACCCGCACGCCGAACTTCAGGCCCTCCACCGGCACCCGCTCGTCCACCCCGTGGAACATCCCGGCGAAGTCCAGCTCCGGCGGCAGCTGGAGCGGCGCGAAGCCGAAGCAGCGGATGCCGAGGTCGTCGAAGGACTTGGCGTCCGTACCGCCGGAGAGCATGTACGGGACCGCGCGCGCGATCGGGTCGTGCGCCTTCAGGGCGGTCTGCATGGCGTCCACGAGCCTGCCGTCGAAGGAGGTCTCCAGGGCCTTGTCCGCGTGGACGTCCTCCCGCTTCACGCGCGGGCCCAGGATCCGGTCGAGGTCGGCGAAGAACTCCTCCTCGTAGCCCGGCAGGAAGCGGCCGTCCACGTGGGCGGTGGCCTGCCCGGGAATGACGTTGACCTTGTAGCCGGCGCCGAGCATGGTCGGGGCGGCCGAGTTGCGCAGGGTCGCGCCGACCATCTTGGCGATGCCGCCGAGCTTGGCGAGCGTGGCGTCCATGTCGTCCGGGTCGAGCGGGGTGCCCAGCGCGTCCGAGAGCTCGTCCAGGAAGTGCCGTACGGTCTTGGTCACGCGCACCGGCCACTGGTGGCGGCCGAGCCGCCCCACGGCCTCGCACAGCTCCGTGATGGCGTTGTCGTTGTTGGTCATGGAGCCGTGGCCCGCGGTGCCCTCCACCGTGAGCCGCATCCAGTGCATGCCCTTCTGCGCGGTCTCCACCAGGTAGAGCCGCAGGTTCTCGTTCACGGTGAAGGAGAAGCCGCCGACCTCGCCGATGGCCTCGGTGACCCCCTCGAACAGCCCGGGGTGCTTGTCGACGAGGTACCGGGCGCCGTAGGTGCCGCCCGCCTCCTCGTCGGCGAGGAAGGCCAGCACGATGTCGCGCGGGGGCTTGCGGCCGCTGCGCATGCGGTCGCGTACGACGGCCAGCGTCATCGCGTCCATGTCCTTCATGTCGACCGCGCCGCGGCCCCACACGCAGCCGTCGGCGATCTCGCCGGCGAAGGGGTCGTAGGTCCAGTCGGCCGCGTTGGCCGGAACCACGTCGGTGTGCCCGTGGATCAGCAGCGCCGGCCGCGACGGGTCCTCGCCCTCGATGCGCGCCACGGTCGAGGCGCGCCCCTTGTGCGATTCGAAGATCTGCGGCTCCAGCCCGACCTCGGCGAGCTGCTCGGCGACCCACTCGGCGGCCTTGCGCTCGCCGGGGCCGGAGTGGTCTCCGTAGTTGCTGGTGTCGATCCGGATGAGGTCCCGGCAGAGGCCGACGACCTCGTCCTCGCCGGATACGGTCCTGCCCGCGCTCGACTCGCTCACGCTGCTTCCTCCCACTGACCACTGATCGGTACCGAACTGCCTCCCATCCTCCCGCTCCGGGCCGCTCTGCCCAAGGCCGGACCCGGCCGTCGGGGGGTGTGATCGAGGACCCCGGAATGTTTGGTAATGTTTTCCACGTCGGAACGGCCCGCGAGGGACGCGAGACAGACACCTTGTCCGGGTGGCGGAATGGCAGACGCGCTAGCTTGAGGTGCTAGTGCCCTTTATCGGGCGTGGGGGTTCAAGTCCCCCCTCGGACACCATCAAGATCAATCGATCTGAGAGAGCCGGTCGAGGCGACGCGAAGTCGCCTCGGCCGGTTTTTTCGTTTCCGATGGCAGCGGATGGACGCGGTCGAGGAGGGGGCCGGTCATCAGGGTCGTGACCACGGCCATGATGACCATGGCCGTGAACAGCCGGGTGTCGATGACGCCCAGGCCCAGACCGACGTTCAGGATGACGAGCTCGGTGAGGCCCCGGGCGTTCATCAGGACGCCGAGGGCCGCGGCCTCCCGGCCCGTGGCGCGGGTCAGCCGGGCCGCGCCCGCCGCGCCCGCGAACTTTCCGGCGCACGCCACGACGAGCACCGCCCCGGCCATGAGCAGACCCCGCCCCCCGAGTCCCGTCAGGTTCACGGACAGGCCGGCGACGGTGAAGAAGACCGGAAGCAGGAGCAGGCTGGTCTGCTCGATGCGCTCCGGGACCTGGGGCGCGGCTGCGTCGATCCGCCGGCGCGGGACGATCGCGCCGAAGGCGAAGGCGCCGAAGACGGCGTGCAGCCCGATGGCGTCGGTCGCCGCCGCCGCGAGGAGCATCCCGACGACCAGTACCCCGTGGATGAGCGCGGCACTGCCCGCCCATCTCCGCCCCGGGTCGAGCAGCCAGGCCAGACCCGGACGGACGAGCAGGAGCAGCACGGCGAGCAGCAGCGCCGACCACAGGGCCATGCGCGCCACCGGCCAGGGTCCGCTCGCCCGGACGACGACCACCACGACGGCGAGCATGCACCAGGCGAGGAAGTCCTGGACGGCGGCGCAGGCGAGGGCGATGGAGCCCAGCGGATGTTTTTCCAGGCCGCGTTCGTTCAGGATGCGGGCCAGTACGGGCAGGGCCGTGATGGACATGGCGGCGCCCAGGAAGAGGGCGGGCCCGAGCGTCCCCCCGGTCTTCAGCTCGGACTGCCGGAGCCAGGGGTGGATCAATACGGCGAGACCCGCGCCCAGGGCGAAGGGCAGGGCGACGGAACTCAGGGAGACCGCCGCGACCTGCCGCTGGGCGGTCGGGCTGCGCAGATGGGCGGCGTCGAACTGGTAACCGACACCGAACATGAAGAGGACCAGGGCCAGTTGGGCCAGCGCCTGGAGATAGGGGACGGTCCCGGCGGGGATCAGTGCCCTGTCGAGGTGGCCCGGCAGCAGCGACAGGAGGCTGGGGCCGAGCAGGATGCCTCCGATGATCTCCCCCATCACGGCGGGCTGACGTGCGCGCTTGGCGAGGCGGGCCAGTACGGAGGCCACCGCGAGGATGACGGCGAGGGCGAGGAGGATCCGGCCCGCGGGCGGCGCCCCGGATTCGGCGAGTAAGAGGGACGAGGGCACGCGATGTCACTCCTGTGGGTAAGAACGGCCTGCGGGCAAGGAGAACGCGGAGGTGCGTTTCCGGGGAACTTCGGAGGAACGGCATCCGATTTCCTCGGGTGCCCTCGGTACGGAAATCCGACTACCGGTCTCATTGAACGCGGAACCACGGGCATAATACCATCACACTCAACACCGTTTACTTTGATGGGAGTTGACGGATGGATCGCGACGAGGAACTCCGGATCCTTGACCGAGCCCTGGAGCATCTTCGCAACAAGAGACTCCCCCTGACCGACACCGACACCCGGGTCGACGTCGACCGGTATCACTCACCCACGTGGTACCAGGCGGAACTTGACCGCATGTTCACCCGACTTCCCTCCATGCTCGTGCACGGCTCGGAGCTTCCCGGGCCCGGCTCGTTCGTGACCATGGAACATTTCGGCCGGCCGTTGATCGTGAATCGCGATGGCGACGGCGTGGCCCACGCCTTCCTCAACGCCTGCCGCCACCGCGGCGCGCGCCTCGAAAGGGAGGCCTCCGGCCTGCGCAGGCAGTTCACCTGCGGCTACCACGCCTGGCGTTACGACACGGACGGGGCCCTTGCCGCCATTCCCAGCGCCCACTGCTTCCCCGGTGTCGAACCGGGCAAGCGGAACCTGGTGGGGCTGCCCGTGGTCGAGGCGTACGGGTTCGTCTGGCTGCTGCCCGAGGACCGGCCCACCCGGGCCGACCTGGACGGATTCCTCGGGAATTTCCGCCAGGACCTCGCCGATCTCGATCTCGACTCCTTCGAGATCTACGGATCGGAGAGCCAGGAGTGGGACATCAATTGGAAACTGGTCGTCGAAGGCACCCTGGAGGGCTACCACTTCCCGTTCCTGCACGCGAAGAGCGCGAATCCGCTCTTCGAGAACAGCACGTTCTTCTTCGACCGTTTCGGGCCGCACCTCCGGTCAATCCTGCCGAAGCGCTCGATCAACTTCATTTCCAAGGTCGAGCGCAGCGAACGGCGGCTGCTCTCGGTCGCCAATGTCATCCACACCGTCTTCCCCAATGAGACGGTCCTGCATCAGTCCGACCATTTCCTCTGGATCACGAGTCACCCGCTCGGACCGGCCCGGACACTGGTGAAATTGCGGTTGATCATCCCCAGGGGTTCGGCGACCGACAGCGGGGTCGGGCAATGGGAGGAAAACAGGAAGCTCACGTACCAGGTGCAGTACGAGGATCTTGAGATCTACCGGGAGATCCAGCTCGGATTCGCGAGCGGCGCCAATAAGGAACACTGCTTCGGTACGCAGGAGTTCGCCCTGCACACTTACCACGAGACGGTGGGGAACTACGTGTTGGGCGCCGAGCCGACCGACTCCTGAGCGCCGGCGGGCACGGCGGGTGCAGAGGACCCGGCGGGCACGGCAGGCACGGCGGGCGGTTCGTTCGCCGTCGCCCGTCGTGGCCGCCAGTGCCGCAGTGCGTGGACGGCGCCTCCGGCGAGCAGCCCCCAGAACGCCCCGCTGATTCCGAAGAAGTGCACGCCCGACACCGTCACCACGAGCGTGACCACGGCCGCTTCCCGGTCCCCGGGATCGGACACCGCTCCCATGAGCGAGCTGCCGAGGGCGCCGAGGAGCGCGAGTCCGGCCACCGCCTGGATCAGGGAGGGGGGCGAGGCGCTCACGAAAGCGACCGCCGCCCCGGCCCCGAGGCCGAGCAGGATGTACGCGGCGCCCGATATGACGGCCGCCCGGTAGCGCTTGCGGGGGTCGGGGCCGGCTCCCTCGTCGGCGCAGAGTGCGGCGGTGATCGCCGCCAGATTGACGGCGTGCCCCCCGAAGGGCGCGGCGAGCAGGGTGAAGACCCCGGACCAGCTGAAGAGGGGTCCCGGCTCGGGTTCGTAGCCGTTGACGTTGAGGACCGCGATGCCGGGGATGTTCTGTGACGCCATCGTCACGACGTAGAGGGGCAGGGCGATTCCGATCACCGCGGCGGCCGAGAACTCGGGCACGACCAGCACCGGACCCGCCCACAGGGGGCCCAGCGCGTCGGCCGGGACACGGGTCGTGGTGATGATCAGTACGACGGTCACGAGCACCGCGGCGGGTACCGCGTACAGCTTCTTGAAGGCGGCGACGCAGGCCCAGGTGACGACGATGGCGAGCCCCAGGACCGGCTCCGCCTGTACGGCCCGGGCCGGGGCGAGACACAGCGGCAGCAGGATGCCGGCGAGCATGGCGTTGGCCAGCGGCTTGGGGATGGCCGAGACCCAGCGACCGAGCGGCTTCCACAGGCCGGTGACCACGATCAGCGCACCCGTGACGAGGAACGCGCCGACCGCGGCGGCGAATCCGCCGCCGACCGCCGCCGAGCCCGCGAGCAGGGCCGCTCCGGGTGTGGACCAGGCGATGCTGGTGGGCATCCGCGATCGCAGGCTGAGGAAGATCGCGCAGGCGCCCATCGCGAGGGAGAGCGCCATCAGGCCGGACGCCGCCTGCGCGCGGGTCGCCCCGACCTTCGTCAGCCCTTCGAGGACGACCGCGAACGAGCTGGAGAACCCGACGAAGGCGGCCACCAGTCCGGCCGTCGAGGCCCGTACGAGATCGGAGCCCGCGCCGGTCGTGTCACGCCTGCTCAATGGAACTCCTCGTATCCGCTGCGGGCCACGATGTCCCGCATGACCTCACTGGCTCCCGCCGCGACGGTGGCCGCCTGGGCGTCGTGCACGATGTGGACGATGCGCGACCCCTCCCGGTACCCCTCGGCTCCGTACAGGTGCCGGCACTCCTCGGCCACGGTCCTGGCCACTTCGGTGGCCTTCAGTTTCACCATGGAGCAGGCGGTGATGGACAGCGGGTCCCGTGCATAGCTCCAGGCCGCGTGGTAGGCGAGCTGGCGGGCCGCCTCCACCTCGGTGAGCAGGTCGGCCATCCGGTGGCGTACGGCCTGCTTGGCGCTGAGCGTCGACTCGAACATGTCGCGCCCTTTGAGGTGGCGCCAGGTGGTGTCGAGGCAGTTGGCCGCGTCGCCGACGGCTGAGATCCCGGCGGCGAGCCGCTCCAGCTGCATGTTCTTCATGATCTGCATGAAGCCGCTGTTACGGCGGCCGATGACGTTCTCCTTGGGGACCCGGACCTCGCGGAAGCTGATGTCGGCGATGGCGGAGGCGCGCCAGGAAACGCAGTCGTTGGCCACGACGTGGACGCCTTCGCTCCCGCGCTCGATGACGCAGAGCGTCAGATCGCCCTGGCTCGCCGAGCCGCCGTCCGCGCCGGAACCGGTGCGGACGGCGGTCACGATGAAGTCGGCGAACCCGCCGTTGACCACGAAGCGCTTCTCTCCGTCGACGACGAGGTCGTCGCCGTCCTCACGGGCGGTCGCGGCCAGTCGGGACAGGTCGGATCCGGCCTGTGGTTCGGTGATCGCGAGTGCGGCGACGAGCTCGCCCGCGACGGCCGGCCGCAGGTACCGCTCGCGCAGATCGGCCGAGCCGTTGGTGGCGAGGTAGCTCGTCGCCATGTAGGCGTGCAGGGCCACGGCGAAGCGCACTCCTCCGAAGCCCGTCCTGCCCAGCTCTTCGAGGAGGACGACCGAGTGGAAGATGTCCTTCTGGCCTCCGCCGGCGTCGAGCGGGTGGTTGAGACCGAGGAGTCCCTCGGCCCCGAGGGCCCGCCAGGCGGACCGTGGCATCGCACGCCGCCGCTCCCATGTGGCGGCGTGCGGAATGATCTCCTTCTCCAGGAAGGTCCGCACACCGCGGCGGAACTCCTCGTGTTCGGCCGTCAGGTACGGCGACGCCGGGGTCACTCCCCCGCACCCGTCGGGGAGAGGACGGCCGCGACCACGGCCGCGACCACGGCTTCCTCGCTCTCGCGGAGGAGGAAGTGGCCGGCGGGGAACGAGCGGATGGCGAAGCCTCCCGTGGTGTGATGGCTCCAGTCGGCCATGGCTTCGTACGGGTCGATGTCGTCGTGCTCCCCGCAGAGCGCGAGGATCGGTGCGCGGACGCGTCCCGGGGACGCGGGCCAGGTCTCGGCGAGCCGCAGGTCCGCCCGCAGGAGCGGTTCGAGCAGCGCCATCAGGTCGGCGTTGGCCAGGACTTCCTCGGGTACTCCCTTCATCTCGCGGAGCCGTGCGGTCAGAGTCGGGCCGTCCATGGAATGCATGGGCGGGAATCGTGCGGGCACCCCGGGCGCCCGGCAGGCCGAGACGATCAGCGCCCGGGGCGGGCGGTGGCCCGCCGCCTCCAGGCGGTGGGTCAGTTCGTAGGCGAGCCGGGCGCCGAGGCTGTGGCCGAAGAACGCGTACGGTCCGCGTTCCGTCTCCGGGGCGACCGCCTCCACGAGCGTGTCGAGCGCCTGGGGCCAGGAGTCGATGGCCCGTTCGCGAAAGCGCTGTTCGCGCCCGGGGAGGCGGATCGCGGTCACACCGATGCCCGGCGGGACCCGCGTCTGCCAGCCGCGGAACACCTGGGTGCCGCCGCCGGCGTACGGGAAGCAGAGCAGCTGTGTCTCGATGCGGGCTTCGTCCGCGGCGAACCGTGCGAACAGTCGCCGGTCGGGCACCGCGGGACTCGGTGGGCTCGGTGTGGGATGCACGGCGGGGCTACGCCATCGCTTCGTCGACGGCCTTCGCCAGGCTGGCGAGCTTGGCATCCTCGTAGAGGGTCTCGGGCATCAGGACGTCCACGGCGAACCGCTCCTCCAGCCTCGACAGGAACCTGATCGCGGTGAGCGAGTTGCCGCCGAGCTCGAAGAAGTCGTCCCCGACCCCTACCTCGGTGAGCCCGAACAGGCTCCGCCAGATCTCGGCGATCGCTTCTTCGGTGTCGGTCATCGTGCTCTCCATTCATTCTTCGGACGTTGCGGCGAGCAGTGCGTGGCGGTCGACCTTGCCGGTCGCCGTCAGCGGGAGCGCTTCACAGAGGTGGACGCGCGCCGGGACCATGTAGGCGGGGAGCCGGCCACGGAGGTGGTCGCGCAGGGCGGGCCCGTCGGTGCGGCCGTCCGTCACGGCGAAGGCCACCAGTGCCCTGTCGTCGCGGGGGGTCACGGTGACGTAGCTCCGCCTGACCGCCGGATGGAGGTCGAGGTGATGGGCCACCTCGCCGAGTTCGATGCGGAAGCCGTTGACCTTGACCTGGTCGTCCTCACGGCCCCGGAAGACGAGCTCGCCACCGGGCAGCAGGTGTCCGTGGTCGCCGGTGCGGTAGAGGCGCTCGGGTACGCCGTCGATCTCGCGCTCCACGAAACGCTCGGCGGTCAGCTCCGGCATGCCCAGGTATCCCGGGGACAGGCCGTCGCCGGCCAGGCAGATTTCGCCGCTGCGCCCCGGTTCGCAGAGGGTGTCGCCGTCGACGACGTAGAGGCGGGTGTTCTGGATCGGCCGGCCGATGGGCAGCGTGGGCGTGGCCGCGCCTTGTTCCAGCTCGTCGACCGGGTGGTAGGTGGCGAAGGTCGTCGCCTCGGTGGGTCCGTACATGTGGACGATGCGGCCCGGCCCGTGGGCCCGTAACGCGTCGGCCATGTGCCGCATGGAGTGGAGCTCGCCGCCCGTCAGGACGGCGTCGACGCCGGCGAGCGCTTCGGGTGCCTCGTCGACCACTGCGTTGAACAGGGCGGTGGTCAGGAAGAGGACGGTGACGCCGTGGGTCCGGATCACCTGTCCGAGCTGTGACAGGCGGACGAACCCGTCGGGGTACAGGACGCAGGTGCCGCCGCGCAGCAGGGCGCCCCAGATCTCGAAGGTGGCGGCGTCGAAGATGACGGGAGCCAGTTGCAGCAGCCGGCTGGTCTCGTCGAGCGGTGCGAACCGCGCGCCGAAGACGAGCCGGGCGATGGACCTGTGCCGGATGGGCACGCCCTTGGGCCTGCCCGTGGACCCGGAGGTGAAGTTGACGTACGCGATGGCGTCGGCGGCGACCTCGACGGCCGGGCCGTGCTCGCTGCGGTCCAGGTCCGGCCGGTGCACGGGCAGGACCCGGCACCCGTCGAGCCGCCGGGTCAGCTCGTCCGCCCGGTCGGTCAGCACCCAGCCGCAGTCGGCGTCGGCGAACAGGCCGCGGAGCCGTTCGTCGGGCCACGCGGCGTCGAACGGCAGGTAGACGCCACCGCACTTGAGGACCGCGAGGAGGGCGACGATCAGCTCCGGTGAGCGGGGCAGGCAGATCCCGGCGGTGGAACCGGGCCCGAAACCCCGCGCCGTCAGGCGCAGGGCGAGCCCGTTGGCCAGCAGGTCGAGTTCGCGGTAGGTGAGGGTCCGCTCGCCCTGCACGACCGCGGGCGCGTCGGGGTTCCGCGCGACGCAGGCCCCGAAGAGCGCGGGCACGGCGCTGTCGCGCGGATAGTCGGCCCCGGTCTCGTTGATCCGGCGGTGCAGGGCCAGCGCCGCCGGTGAGCCGGTCAGCTGCCGCATGAGCGGGGCGCTCAGTCGGCGGGCCGGAACGGAGTCCCGTTGACGGTCCGGTCCACGAAGCGGTTGTGGCCGTACGTGTCCTTCCCCGAGACCTGTACGCAGCCGAACTTGTCGAGGCTCGCCTCGCCGCCGAACTCCGCGAGCGCGTCCGAGTACGGGTACACCTGCACCTGGTTCGGCAGGTAGCGGGCCGCGTATCCCAGACGCATGTGGTCGGTGAGGCCCGCGTGCGGATGCGAGGCGTGCATGAGCGTCGACCAGAAGATGATGAACTGCCCTTGGCGCATGACCATGGACCGGGCCTTCGACTCGTCGGGGCTCCAGTCCGGGTCCTTCTGCAACTGGCGGTAGTCGTAGCCGAAGAAGCCGCGCCGTACTCCGCCCTTCTCCAGCTTGCCGATGGAGTCCGCGTCGTACCCCATGACCTTGGACTCGTCGTAGTTCATGGTCCGGTGCGAGCCGGGGATGAACTGCAGGGCGCCCATCTCGACGCTGGCCTCGGTGAACGCCGACCACACGGTGATGGTGCCGCCGAACTCGGAGTCCTCCGGCCAGACGATCTGCGGGTGCTTGGAGCCCGCGACATTGGAGAAGTTGTCGGCCTGGTGCCAGTCGGTGCCCTCGTCGCCGGGGTACTTCGGGAAGAACTCGGTGCGCCAGCACAGGACGTCGGGTCCGAGGAGGCTCGCGACGCGGTGGACGATCTCGGGGCGGGTGATGTGCGAGGCGAGGAAGTCGACGTCGAGGTGGCGGTCGTAGTTCGCGAGGTTGGTCACCCCGGAGACGGCCTTCTCCTGCCCGTAGATCGCTCGCTTGGTGTTGAGGAGCTTGGGTCGCAGGGCTCGTAAGTTCTTTTCCATCTCGGCCGCTTCGTACAGATCGAACGGGCCGATGTAGCCGTCCTTGTGGAACTGCTCGATCTGCTGCGGGCTGAGTGCGAAGTCGGTGCTCGTGGTGCGGGCCTGTGGGTCCATGTATCACCTCTGAGTAATCGACGTTTCAAGAAGGTGAATGACTGACGTACGGTCAGATTCAGTCAACTCCCGTCTAACTTCGACGAGTTAGGACCTGTCTAGCACAGCCGAGGGGGCGGACGCGCGGATTCCCGCCGCTCGGCGTCGACGCTCCGGGGATGCGCGATATCCCGCAGGCACGCGGACGCGGCGCCATCGAAACCCCACCCCCTCCCGCGCCGGAAAGCGGAGCGGACCGAGGTCCGGCGCGGGGCGGCGGATCCGGTCCGAATCAGCCGAACGCGGTCCGGGCGGCGAGGGGCGCCGCAGCCCGGGGCCGCACCCTCCCCCACCACCAACCGCCACGGAGTGGTCACGCCCGGTCACGCGGCGTGGGGGCGGTTCGGCGGGACGGCGAACCGGGCGCGGCTGACGCGGGCTACCCTTGACCGGTGAATGAGAACCTTCCCCCTTGCCCTAAATGTTCCTGCGAGTACACCTACGAGATGAACGCGCTCGTGGTGTGCCCCGAGTGCGGTCACGAGTGGGTGCCCGCCGAAGACGAGGCGCAGGCCGCTTCGGGGTCCGGGGAGCAGGTCGTGAAGGACGCCGTGGGCAATGTGCTCAGCGACGGCGACACCGTGACCGTGGTCAAGGCGCTCAAGGTCAAGGGCAGCCCCTCGGGTATCAAGGCCGGCACGAAGGTCCGTAACATCCGGCTCATCGACGGGGTCGACGGCCACGACATCGACTGCAAGATCGACGGCTTCGGCGCGATGCAGCTGAAGTCGAGCGTGGTCAAGAAGGCCTGACCGCGAGCGGACGCAGAAGAGAGGGGCCCTGCCGTGGCGGGGCCCCTCTCTTCGTGTCCGGGCACGGTCTGGCGCGGTCAGTCGGCCGGGATGGCCTCGGCCGCCTGGTCGAGGCGGAAGGCCTCGTTGCCCAGGCCGATGCGGGCGTGGACCTCGGGGCGGGAGGAGCGCAGGAACAGGCCGTACGCCAGGCCGGCCACGGTTGCGGCCCCGATGATGCCGGGCAGCGCCCAACTGAGCGCGGAGCCCTCCTCGGCGGCGACCAGGACGCCGAAGTCCTTGACGGTGTAGACGGCGATGGCGAGCAGGGCGATGCCGGCCAGGCCCGCCGCTGCGAGCCGCCAGATCTGGGCGCCCGCGGTTCCGCGGCGGACGAAGAAGGCGATGACGGCGAAGGAGGCGGCGGCCATCAGCAGGGTCACGCCGAGGGCGCCGACGCTGCCCATCCAGGTGAACAGGTGCAGGACGGGCGTGGTGGGGTCGTCGGTCGGCAGACCGTCGGTGAACGCGAACGCGAGGACGACGACCACGGAGATCACGGTCTGCAGGAGCGAGCCGGTGGCGGGGGCGCCGGTACCGGTGTTGGTGCGGCCGAAGGAGGCCGGGAGCAGGCCTTCGCGGCCCATGGCGAAGGCGTAGCGGGCGACGACGTTGTGGAAGCTGAGCATCGCCGCGAACATGCCGGTCACGAACAGGACGTGCAGGGCGTCGGTGAAGGCGGTGCCCAAGCGGGCCTCGGTGAGCTGGAAGAGCAGGCCGGGGCCGGCCTCGGCGGAGGCCTTGACCACCTCGCCGGGGCCGGTGGCGACGGTGAGGGCCCAGGCGCTGAGGGCGAAGAAGAGGGCGACGAAGCCGACGGCGAGGAACATCACCCGGGAGACGACGATGTGCGGCTTGCTGGTCTCTTCGGCGTAGACCGGGGACTGTTCGAAGCCCACGAAGGCGGCGATGCAGAAGCACAGGGCGGTGCCGAGGCCGGCGCCGGTGAGGGTCGAGGGGTCGAAGGCGTGCAGCGAGAGGCCCTCGGGGCCGGGCTTGCCGAGGGCGGCGGCGTCGAAGACGACGACGAGGAGGACCTCGACGAGCAGGAGGACGCCGAGGACCTTGGCGTTGAGGTCGATCTTCAGCCAGCCGAGGGCTCCGGTGAGGGCGACGGCGGCCAGGGCCGGTATCCACCAGGCGAGTTCGGTGTCGAGGTAGGTGTGGAAGAGGCTGGAGACCTCGAAGCCGAGGATGCCGTAGACGCCGACCTGCATGGCGCTGTACGCGATGAGGGCGACGAACGAGGCGCCGGCGCCGGCGGTGGGGCCGAGCCCGCGCGCGATGTAGGCGTAGAAGGCGCCGGCGTTGTGGACGTGCCGGCTCATCTCGGCGTAGCCGATGCTGAAGAGCGCGAGGACGACGCCGAGGATGACGAACAGCAGGGGCTGTCCGACGATGCCCATCACGCCGAAGGTGGTGGGCATGACACCCGCGACCACCATCAGGGGGGCGCTCGCGGCGAGTACGGAGAGCAGCAGCCCGGCGGTGCCGAGACGGTCGGCGCGCAGGGCGCGGTCCTGGCCCTTGTACGTGCTGATCTCGGCCGGGTCGGTGAGCGTGGTGGATCTGCCCGTCGGCATGGCGGGTGGTCCTTTCGGCGGGGAAGTCTTGCGGGGCGGGGACGAGCGGGGCTGCGAGCTCGACCGGGGGTGGTACCGAGCGGAGGTCAGACGGTGCCCAGCGCGGCGCTGCGCGCGGCGAGGAAGGCCTTGTGCGGGTCGAGGTCCGGGTAGGACCAGGGGGCGCGGGTGGCGTGGCTGCCGATGCGGTGGAAGAGGGCGGCGGCTTCGGCGGGGCGGCCCTCGCAGAGTTTGGCGTGGGCGAGGAAGTTGAGGTCCACCCGGTTGCGGGGGTGGTCCTCGCGCTCCCACTCCAGCCACCAGTCGAAGGCGGAGCGCAGCACCTGGCGGGCGCGGCGGCCGGACCAGTGCGCGGCGATGGCGTCGGGGGTGTGCCCGTGGACGGCGGCGAGGACCCGGTAGCGCTCGGCGTGGGCGATGACGGGGAGCACGGCGAGCGGGGAGTCGGCCGGGGACTCCTCGGCGGCCCAGGCGGCGAAGTCGTAGACCTCGTGGAGCGGGTCGTGGCCGGAGGCGGGGTCGCGCTCGGCCAGCAGGGAGACCATCAGGTGGTGGGCGTGGTGGTGCTCGCGGTGGCGGGCCCGCACCTGGTCGAAGTGGCGGCTGAACTCCTCTTCGGTGCCGAAGGCGCGGCTCAGGAGCAGCAGGCCGAGCCAGGGGGTGGGGTCGGCCGGGAACAGGGCCGCGGCCCGGTGGCAGGCCTCCTCGGCGGCCTCGGGGGTGCCTTTGCGGCGCAGGGCGGTGAAGACGGCCGCGCAGGCGAGGAGGGTGACGGCGTCGGCGCTCTCCGGTTCGGCGAGGAGCCATTCGCGCGCCCAGGCGGTGGCGGCCGGGGTCTCGGCGAGGACGACGAGACGGTGGCCCCGGCGGTCCCAGTCGTCGCCGGTGGTGACCAGGAGGGAGCGTGCCTTCGCCCAGCGGCCCTGGGTGAACTGGGTGCGGACGTCGACGAGTTCGGAGTCGCAGAGCGCCGGGTCGAAGAGCTGGGCGTCCCGCTTGCGGGCGCGGCCGAGGGGCGGCGGAGGCGGAGACATCCGCGGATTCCCTCCAAGGCGCGGGCGGTTGGGCGGCGTTGCCGAATGATCACGCACAGCAAAGCGGTACGCACAGCTCCGCGTCAAGGTCCAGTCCACCGCGTGGCGCGTTTCAACTGGTCCGAAAAGCCCATGAGTTGAGTGGACGGACTCTGTCCGCGACCCGCTCCGCGGCAGCCCGGCGCGGTTCGCGGGCGGGCTCTACGGCGGTACCGGGCCGGGGCGGAGCCCCTGTCGGTGGCGGGCGAAGACCATGCGCCGGTGGCCGAATGGCGCTCGTGCCACGGGGAATTCCGGCAGGACCCGGCGGCCCGGCCGCCTCGGCCCGCCCCGGCCCACCTCGGCCCGCCCCGGCCCCGGCCCCGGCCGGCACCGCTCAGGGCACCGCTCAGGGCGCCGCTCAGGGCGCCGCTCAGGGCGCCGCTCAGGGCCGCCGCTCAGGCCGTCCCTCAGCCCACCGCCCGGCCCGCGGCGCGGCCCGCCGCGCGGCCCGAGAAGATGCAGCCGCCGAGGAAGGTGCCCTCCAGGGCCCGGTAGCCGTGGACGCCGCCGCCGCCGAAGCCCGCGGCCTCGCCCGCCGCGTAGAGGCCCGGCAGGGGTTCGCCCGTGTCCGTCAGGACCCGGGAGGAGAGGTCGGTCTCCAGGCCGCCCAGCGATTTGCGGGTCAGGATCGAGAGCCGGACGGCGATCAGCGGGCCCGCCGCCGGGTCCAGGATCCGGTGCGGGGCGGCGGTGCGGATCAGTTTGTCGCCGAGGTACTTGCGGGCTCCGTGGATCGCCGTGACCTGGAGGTCCTTGGTGAAGGGGTTGGCGATCTCCCGGTCCCGGGCGACGATCTCGCAGCGAACCGTCTCCTCGTCGAGCAGCCCTTCCTTCGTCACCGCGTTCATGCCGCGCACCAGGGCGGCGAGGTCCCTCTCGACGACGAAGTCGGCGCCGTTGTCCATGAAGGCCTTCACCGGGCCGGGTACGGCCTGGCGCGCCCGGTCGATGACCCCGCGGACCGACTTGCCCGTCAGGTCGGGGTTCTGCTCGGAGCCGGAGAGTCCGAACTCCTTGCCGATGATGCGCTGGTTGAGGACGAACCAGGTGTGGTCGTGGCCGGTCTTCATGATGTGGTCGAGCGTGCCGAGGGTGTCGAAGCCCGGGAACAGCGGTACGGGGAGGCGCTTGCCCGTCGCGTCCAGCCAGAGCGAGGACGGGCCGGGCAGGATGCGGATGCCGTGCTTGGCCCAGATCGGGTTCCAGTTCTCGATGCCCTCGGTGTAGTGCCACATCCGGTCCTTGTTGATGTGGCTGGCGCCCGCCTCCTCCGCGATGCCCAGCATCAGGCCGTCCACGTGCGCCGGGACCCCGGAGAGCATCCGTTCGGGCGGGGTGCCGAGCCGGGCCGGCCACTGCTCGCGCACGAGGTCGTGGTTGCCGCCGATGCCGCCGCTGGTCACGATCACGGCCTGGGCGCGCAGGGAGAACTCCCCGGCGCTCTCGCGTCCGCTCGCGGTGCCCCGTACGGCGTCGGAGGGGGTCAGGATCTCGCCCGTCACGGTGTCGAGGGCGCCGCCCGTACGCGCGAGCCCGGTGACCCGGTGGCGGAACCTCAGCTGGACCAGGCCCCGGGCCACCCCGGCGCGGACCCGGCGTTCGAAAGGTGCCACCAGGCCGGGGCCGGTGCCCCAGGTGATGTGGAAGCGGGGTACGGAGTTGCCGTGGCCGTTCGCGTCGTAGCCGCCGCGCTCCGCCCAGCCGACGACGGGGAAGAAGCGGACGCCCTGGGCGTGCAGCCAGGGGCGCTTCTCGCCGGCCGCGAAGTCCACGTAGGCCTCCGCCCAGCGGCGCGGCCAGGCGTCCTCCTCGCGGTCGAAGCCGGCGGTGCCGGCCCAGTCCTGGAGGGCCAGCTCGCGGGTGTCCTTGATCCGCATGCGGCGCTGCTCGGGCGAGTCGACGAAGAACAGGCCGCCGAAGGACCAGTGCGCCTGGCCGCCGATGGACTGTTCGGGCTCCTGGTCGAGCAGGATGACCTTGCGGCCGGCGTCGACGAGCTCGGCGGTGGCCACGAGGCCCGCGAGTCCGGCCCCGATCACGATCACGTCTGCGTCGTACGTCATGCGAAACCCGTCCTCCGTCGGTGGTGGGGCGATCCTTTGCTACGGAGCGGTAACCAGTCAACAGGAGTGAGGGGACGAAGGTATGGGCGCGGCCGACGAGGTACTGGACGTGGTGGACCGGGAGGACCGGGTGACGGGGCGGGCCCGGCGCGGCGAGGTGTACGCGGCCGGGCTGCTCCACCGCTGTGTGTTCGTGCTGGCCAGGGACGGGCGGGGGCGGGTCTTCGTGCACCGGCGGACGGCCTCGAAGCTGGTCTTCCCCTCGCACTACGACATGTTCGTGGGCGGGGTGGTCGGGGCCGGCGAGAGCTACGCCGATGCCGCCCTGCGGGAGGCCGAGGAGGAGCTCGGGGTATCGGGGCTGGCGCGGCCGGAGCCGCTGTTCAAGTTCCTGTACGAGGGTCCGGGCGGGGCCTGGTGGTCCTACGTGCACGAGGTCCGCTGCGAGCTGCCGGTCCGGCCGCAGGCCTCGGAGGTGGCCTGGCACACCTGGCTCCCGGAGGAGGAGGTGGTGCGGCGGGTCGAAGACGGCTCGTGGCCCTGGGTGCCGGACGGGCTGGCGGCGTACCGGCGGCTGCGGGAGTTCCGTGCGGACGGCCGGTAGCACAGTAGATTGGGGCGGGTGATCGACTTCGGCAAGGACGTGCGGCTCTGGTTCGCACCGGAGCGGGTGAAGGACGAGGGCGAGACCCCCGACTACCGCTTCTCGCTGGCCAACGAGCGGACGTTCCTGGCCTGGATCCGGACCGCCCTGGCCCTGGTCGGCGGCGGTTTCGCCGTGGACCAGTTCCTGCCCGACCTGCGGTGGGGGGTCCGCGTCGGCATGGCCTTCGCGCTGCTCGCGGTGGGCGCGGCCTGCGCGCTGCGGGCGGTGAACCACTGGGTGCGGTGCGAGCGGGCGATGCGGCGCGGCGAGGACCTGCCGCTGTCCCGGTTCCCGGTGGTGCTGAGCCTGGGGGTGGGCCTGGTCGCGGTGGCGATGGTCGTGGTCGTGCTGCTGGGCTGGACGACGGGGCGGTGAGCGCCCCGGCCGACGCCGCCGACCGCGACGGACCCGGCGGCCGGGACGCGGGGCTCCAGCCGGAGCGGACCCGGCTCGCGTGGCGGCGTACGACGCTCTCGTGCGCGGTGGCGGCCGTACTGGCGCTGCGCCAGGCCCTGCACAAGCACGGCTCCCCGGTGGAACTGGCCGGGGTGGCGGTGATCGCGCTGGTCATGCTGGCGTTCCTGTGGGTGGCGCACCGGCGGATCCGGGAGCTGGCCGCGGGCCGGCCGGCCGGGCTGACCCCGCGTGCGGCGCTCGCGGCGACGGCGTGCACGGTGGCGCTGGCCGTCTTCGCGATGGCGGTCGTCATCTGAGCCGAAGAACCGATGGTCAGCCTTCCCGCGCCACCCGGGCGCGCAGCGGACACAACGGGCGATCCGGGTCGTTCCCGCACTAGCCTCGGCGCCATGACGACCATGCACCGAGAACACCCCACGCACGAGCACTCCCACGCGCACGGCCCCGGCTGCGGCCACACGGAGGTCGAGCACGGCGACCACGTGGACTACGCGCACGACGGCCATCTGCACCGCGAGCACTCCGGCCACTGGGACGAATGCGAACCGGCCGTGCACACCGAGCACGGCGCGCACGAGCACACGCACGGCTCGGACTGCGGGCACGGCTCCGTCCGGCACGGCGACCACGTCGACTACCTGCACGACGGCCACCGGCACGCCGCGCACGACGGACACTACGACGACCACTGATTGATCCACAGACCGGATCCACAGACCGGATCCACAGGCCGGATCCACAGGCCGAACCCCCGCCCTCCCCCCGCGCCGCCGCGACTGGCAGGATGCCGACAGCCCGTCACAGCGACCCGGGGAGAGCGCAGATGCCCGTAGAAGAGCCGTACCTCGTCCAGCCGGCGGAGGGGGTGTACGCCTACGTGCAGCCCGACGGCGGCTGGTGCCTCAACAACGCGGGTTTCGTGACCGGCGGCGGCCGGACCCTACTGGTGGACACGGCCGCCACCGAGCGGCGGGCGCTGGCCCTGCGCGCGGCGGTGGAGGCCGCCGGTGCGCCGCTCCCCCGTACGGTGGTCAACACCCACCACCACGGCGACCACACCTACGGCAACGGCGTGTTCGCCCCCGAGGCGCTGATCCTGGGGCACGACGACGCGCGGTCCGAGCAGCTCGCCGCGGGGCACCAGCTGGAGATGATCTGGCCGGCGACCGACTTCGGCGCGATAGACATCACCGCCCCCGACCTGACGTACAGCGACCGCATGACGTTGCACGTCGGCGAGACCGAGGTCCAGGTGATCCACCCCGGCGTCGCGCACACCACCGGCGACTCGATCGTGTGGCTGCCCCGGCAGCGGATCGTGTTCACCGGGGACCTGGTCTTCGCGGAGGGCACCCCGTTCCTGGCGATGGGCTCCCTGGCCGGGTCGCTGCGGGCGCTGGAACTGCTGCGCTCGCTGGGAGCGGAGACCGTCGTACCGGGCCACGGGCCGCTGACGGATCCCGGCGCCTACGAGGCCACCGAGCGCTATCTGCGGTACGTGGCCGAGCTCGCCCGGGAGGGCCGGGCGAAGGGGCAGACCCCGCTGGAGGTGGCCCGGCAGGCCGATCTCGGCGAGTTCGCGGCCTGGCGGGAGAGCGAGCGGCTGGTGGCGAACCTGCACCGGGCGTACGCGGAGCTGGCCGGTGAGCCCGAGGGCGTGCCCCTGGACATCCTGACGGTGCTGCGGGACATGACGGTGATGAACGGCGGGGCGCCGATCCTCTGCCACGCCTGATTTCGGGTGGATGGCCGGAGGTGTCCTCCGGCCATCCGGAGGTGTTCCTCCGTCCACCCACTGGACGGCATACCGACTGGTCGGCATGATGGGTCGCGTTCGTTCCGTCGTCGTCAACTCCGTACGGAGGTGCGCACCATGACCTCAGCCCCGGGACCTTCCCCGTCCCACCCGCGAGGCCTCGATCTGGAGCAGCTGCGGGGTCATCTCGACCGGGCGCGGCCGGGGCTCGTGACCGGGCCGCTGACCGGCCGGCTGATCGAGGGCGGCCGCTCGAACCTGACCTACGAGGTCGGCGACGGGACCTCCCGCTGGGTGGTGCGCCGGCCGCCGCTGGGGCACGTACTGGCCACCGCGCACGACATGCGGCGCGAGCACCGGGTGATCGCGGCGCTGCACGGCACGGCGGTGCCGGTGCCCGAACCGCTGCTGCTCTGCGAGGACGAGGCCGTGCTGGGCGCGCCGTTCTACGTCATGGAGTTCGTGGACGGGGTGCCGTTCCGGACGGCCGGCCAGCTGGCCGCGCTCGGCCCCGAACGGACCCGGCGGGCGGTACTGGGCCTCGTGGACACCCTGGTCGACCTGCACGCGGTGGACCCGGACGCGGTGGGGCTGGGCGACTTCGGCCGGCCCGAGGGCTTCCTGGACCGGCAGCTGCGCCGCTGGGGCAAGCAGCTCGCGGCCTCCCGGGGGCGGGAGCTGGCGGGGATCGACGAACTGCACGGCTTCCTCGGGCGGACCCTGCCCCGCTCCCCCGCGGCCACGGTGGTGCACGGGGACTTCCGGCTCGACAACGTGCTGATCGGCGGATCCCCTTCCGGCACCGACACGATCCGGGCGGTGCTGGACTGGGAGATGTCCACGCTCGGCGATCCGCTGACGGACCTCGGACTGCTGGTGATGTACAGCTCCGACCTGGGCCTGACCGAGTCCCCGGTCAGTACGACCAGCGGGGCTCCGGGCCATCCGTCGCCCGCCGAGCTCATCGAGCGGTACGCGGCCCGTTCGGGCCGCGACACCTCGGAGATCGCCTGGTACACGGCCTTCGCGTGGTTCAAGCTCGCGGTGATCCTCGAAGGCATCCACTACCGCTTCACGCTCGGGCAGACCGTCGGAGCCGGCTTCGACCGGATCGGCGAGCTGGTCCCGGTCTTCATCGAGCACGGCCTGACCACCCTGACCACCCTCCAGGAAGGCTGAGGAGCCCACGATGGATTTCGCATTCGACGCCCGGACCGAGGAACTCCGCGGACGGCTGCTGACGTTCATGGAGGAGTACGTCTACCCGGCGGAACCCGTCGCCGCCGAGCAGCGCGCACGGCTGGCCTCGCCCTGGGACACCCCGGCCGTGTTCGGTGAACTGAAGGCCGAGGCGCGCCGTCAGGGGCTGTGGAATCTTTTCTTTGTAAATCAGCACAGCTCGCCCGATGCGGAGTACGGCGCCGGGCTGACCAACCTCCAGTACGCCCCGCTCGCCGAGATCACCGGCCGCAGCCCCCACCTGGCGCCGATGGCGACGAACTGCGCGGCTCCGGACACCGGGAACATGGAGCTGCTCGCGCAGTTCGGGAACGAGGCGCAGAAGAAGCAGTGGCTGGAGCCGTTGCTGGCCGGGGAGATCCGGTCGGCCTTCGCGATGACCGAGCCCGAGGTGGCCTCCTCGGACGCGACGAACATCGAGACGCGGATCGAGCGCTCCGCGGACGGCGGCGAGTACGTGGTCACCGGCCGCAAGTGGTTCATCTCCGGTGCCATGAACCCCGACTGCAAGATCTTCATCGTCATGGGCAAGACGGACCCCGACGGGTCCGACCCGCGCCGCCAACAGTCCATGATCCTGGTCCCGAGGGACACCCCGGGGGTCGAGGTCCGGCGCGCGATGACGGTGTACGGGTACGAGGACCACGACCACGGCGGTCACGCCGAGGTGGTCTTCGACGGGGCCCGCGTCCCGGCGGCGAACCTGATCGGCGAGGAGGGCGGCGGCTTCGCCATCGCCCAGGCCCGGCTCGGACCCGGCCGGATCCACCACTGCATGCGGCTCATCGGGATGGCGGAGCGGGCCATCGAGCTGATGTGCCGGCGCGCGATCGGACGCAGCGCCTTCGGCAAGGAGCTGGCCGCGCAGGGCGTCGTACAGAACTGGATCGCGGACGCCCGGGTCACCGTGGAGCAGCTGCGGCTGCTGGTGCTGAAGACGGCCTGGCTGATGGACACGGTCGGGAACCGGGGCGCGCACACCGAGATCCAGGCCATCAAGATCGCGACTCCGCGGGCGGTCGTCGGCATCCTCGACCAGGCGGTGCAGCTGCACGGTGCGGGCGGGGTGAGCCAGGACTTCCCGCTGGCGGAGCTGTGGGCGGCGGCGCGCACGCTGCGGCTGGCGGACGGGCCGGACGAGGTGCACCAGCGCTCACTGGCACACCGGGAGCTCAAGCGGTACCGGTAGCCACCGGCGGGCGTGGCGCGGGACTTCGGTCCTGTGACGGTGGACCTTTGATGGTCCAGACCACCCGGGAAGTCCGATATATTCGGGATATCCCCCCACCGAAAGTGCCTTCGCCATGCCCAGCTCCACCCTGGCCCCCACCGCCGCGCCGCACGCCACGGCCTCTCCCGTCACCGCGCCGCGGGCCATGGCCAATCCGGGCCCGCTCGGCCTGGCGGCGTTCGCCCTCACCACCTTCGTGCTCAGCCTCTTCAACTCGGGCCTGATCTCGAACGCCGCGCTCAGCGCCGTCGTGCTGCCGCTGGCGCTGTTCTACGGCGGGCTCGCGCAGTTCGTCGCGGGCCTGCTGGAGTTCCGCCGCGGCAACACCTTCGGGACCACGGCGTTCGTCTCGTACGGCGCGTTCTGGATGTCCTTCGCGGCCTACGTGAAGTTCGTCGTCTCGACGCTGCCCGCCGACCAGGCCCACGTGGCGACCGGCTGGTTCCTCGTGGCCTGGTTCGTCTTCACCGCGTACATGTCGATCGCCGCGATGAAGCTGGACGTCGCGCACCGCGTGCTGTTCGTCTCGCTGGCGCTGACCTTCCTCTTCCTCGCCCTCGGCGATCTGGCGCAGAGCACGGCGATCGGCCACACCGGCGGCTTCCTCGGCCTGTTCACGGCGGGCGTCGCCTGGTACATCTCCTTCGCCGTCGTGGCCAAGGAGACCTGGGGGCGCGAGGTCGCCCCGCTCGGCTAGGACCTTTCGACGGCTGCGGCTACGGAGGCGGATGCGGCCATCGGCCCGGCGGTGCGGCCCGCCGCCGTGTCGATGACCTCGTCCAGCACCTCGCGGGACCGGATCAGATCGGCGATCAGCCGGTCGATCCGGTCCCGTTCCGTCTTCAGCTCGGCGACGAGCATGGGGGTGGCCCGTACGTTCGGCCCGCCGTCCGTATCGCGCATGCACGGCAGGATCTGCGCGATCTTCGCGCTGTGCAGGCCCGCCGCGTAGAGCTCCTGGATCCGGATGACCCGGTCCACCGCCCGCTCCGCGTAGTCGCGGTGGCCGCCGGGGGTCCGGTCGGAGACCAGCAGCCCCTGCTTCTCGTAGTAGCGCAGCGAGCGCTCGCTGACCCCGGTGCGCGCCGCCAGTTCGCCGATCCGCATGCCCCGCCCCTGTCGTCTCTCCGGACTTCCAGATTTCCGGACTTCCAGACTTCCGGACTTGAATCTGACACTGGTGTCAGGTTTTAGGTTACGGGCATGACGAACTCACAGCAGCTCCTTCCCGCCGTTTCCCGCCTCTTCGACTCCGCCACCCTCGGTGGGCTCGAACTCCCCAACCGCCTGGTGATGGCGCCCCTGACCCGCAACCGGGCGGGCGCCGACGGAGTCCCCGGGCAGCTGATGGCCGTTCACTACGCGCAGCGCGCCACGGCCGGTCTGATCATCGCCGAGGGCACCGCGCCGAGCGCGGTGGGGCAGGCCTACCCGAACATCCCCGGCATCCACACCGCGGACCAGATCGCGGGCTGGCGCCGGGTCACCGACGCGGTGCGGGCGGGCGCCGACGGCCTGGGCGGCGGCGCGGCGATGTTCCTCCAGCTGGAACACGGCGGCCGGGTCGGCCACCCCGACACCAGCGGCCACGTCCCGCTCGCGCCGTCCGCCGTACGGCTCCCCGAACAGCTGCACACCCCCGGCGGGCTGCGGGACGCCGCCGCTCCCCGCGCGATGACGGCCGAGGACATCCGGTCCACCATCGCCGACTTCGTCACCGCGGCCCGCAATGCCGTGGAGGCCGGTTTCGCGGGGGTGGAGGTGCACGCCGCCAACGGTTACCTGCCCCACCAGTTCTTGGCGCAGAACACCAACCTGCGGACCGACGAGTGGGGCGGCTCGGTGGAGAACCGGATCCGGTTCGCCGTCGAGGTGGTCCGGGCCGTCGCCGGGGCCATCGGCCGGGAGCGGGTCGGGATACGGATCTCGCCCGGATCGACCGTCAACAGCATCGAGGAGGGCGACACCGAGGAGATCTACCCGGCGCTGCTGGCGGCCCTGGCGGAGATCGACCCGGTCTATCTCCACATCCTCTACTCCGACCAGGAGCGGCCCCGGTTCCAGGAGCACCGCAAGGCCTGGCCCGGCACGCTGATCGCCAACCAGATGCTCTCCCGGGAGCAGTTCGCGGCCGACGGCGGCAAGAGCGTCGCCGAACGGCTGCTGGCCGAGGGCGCCGACCTGGTCTCGCTGGGCCGGGGCTTCCTCGCCAACCCCGACTTCGTGGCGCGGCTGCGGGCGGACGCGCCCCTCAACGAGCTCCGCCCCGAGTTCCTGATGAACGTACAGGGGGCGGAGGGGTACAACGACTACCCGGTGCTCGCGACCGCGTCGGTGTGAGCGGCGGTGCGGCTCAGGGACGCGCGGCTCAGGGGCGCAGCGCCCGCAGGAGCAGGTCCGCGAGGTGGTCGGCCACCTGCTGCGGGGTCAGCGGGCCGTCCTCCCGGTACCAGGTCGACAGGTGGTGGACGGACCCGAAGTGGTAGTCCACCACCAGGTCCGCCGGGGTCGCGGTGGAGAAAACCCCGGAGGCCTGGCCTTCCTCGACCAGTGCCCGGAACCGCTCGTGGTAGCGCCGGCGCTCCGCCCGCACCTGCTTGAACTTCTCCGGGCTCAGCTGGTGCATCGACCGGAAGAAGATCGCCGCGTCGTCGAGGTTCTCGATGGTGGTCACCACCACGTCGGCGGCCGCGGCCCGCAGCCGCTCCTCCACGGGGGCGTCGGAACCGGCCACCGCGTCGAGCCGCTGCTGCTGGAGCCGCAGCATCCGCGCGTACACCTCGTGCAGCAGATCGTCCTTGGATCCGAAGTAGTGGTAGAGCGCGCCCTTGGTGACCCCGGCCGCCTCGACGATCTCCTGCACCGAGGTGCGCTCGTAGCCGCGCTCGGCGAACAGCCTGGTCGCGACGGCCAGCAGCCGCTGCGGTACCGGGGCCTCGTGTGCGCCGACGGTCTCCGTCGTGGTCCTGGCGGCCATGGCGCTCGCCTTCCTTTCCTGATCCCTCGACCGCGCGGCGTGCGGCTGTTTTCAGCCGCGGTCGCGCAGTTCCCGTCGCAGGATCTTGCCACTGGTCGTCTTCGGAAGAACAGGCAGGATCTCCACCTGGCGCGGGTACTTGTACGCGGCGATGCGGGCGGCGCAGTACGCGGACAGTTCCGCCGGGTCGGCCGTGGTCCCGGGGCGCAGGCTCACGTAGGCCTTCACGCTCTCGCCGCGGTAGGGGTCGGGGATGCCGACGACGGCCGCCTCGCGCACGGCGGGGTGGGTGTAGAGCACGTCCTCGACCTCGCGCGGCCAGACCTTGAAACCGGACGCGTTGATCATGTCCTTCTTCCGGTCGACCACGTAGAGCCAGCCGTCCGCGTCCATGAACCCGACGTCTCCGGTGCGCAGTTCGCCGTCCGGGAAGGCCTTGGCGGTGTCGGCGGGCAGGCCCCAGTAGCCGGGGACGACCTGGGGGCCGCGGACGGCTATCTCGCCGGTCTCGCCGAACGGGACCTCGGCTCCGCTCTCGTCGAGGATCCGTACGAGGGTGTCGGCGCCGGGCAGGCCCACGGAGAGGGTGCCGGAGGCGGGGTCCACGGGGGCTTCGAGGTGCGCGGGCACGGAGGCGCAGGGGGCGGTGCACTCGGTGAGGCCGTAGCCGTTGCGCAGGTAGAAGCCGAAGGCGTCACGGAGGCGTTCGACGAGGGCGGGCGGGAGCGGGGCCCCGCCGGAGGAGATCACCTGGAACGAGGCGAAGTGCTCGGGGGTGACCCCGGGCTGGGCGGCGAGCGCCATGAAGGCGGTGGCGGGTCCCACGGTGTAGGCGGGGCGGTGTTCGAGGAAGGCGTCGAGGACCACGCCGGCCTCGAAGCGGTGGGCGAGGACGAGGGTGCCGGCGTTGGTGAAGCAGGCGGCGAGCTCGCAGACCATGCCGGTGATGTGGAAGAGGGGGGCCAGGGCGAAGTAGCCGGCGCCCTCGGGGAGGGGGTGGCCGGTGACCTGGCGCGTGGCGTTGTGGGTGAGGGCGCCGTGGAGGTTCATGGCGCCCTTGGGGGTGCCGCTGGTGCCGGAGGTGTAGCTGATGAGGGCGGTGTCGGCCGCGGTCAGGCCCGGATCCGGCGGGGCAGGGTGGCCCCGGCCGGCCTCGGCGGCGAGGTCGGCGGCGTCGGCCGCCTGCTCCGGCCGGCCCGGCGCGAGGACCCGTACGTCGTCGCGGGTCTGGAAGTCCAGGTCGGACGCGGTCAGGGTGAGGCGGACACCGGTGCCGTACGCGGCCTCGCGCAGGTACGCGGGCCAGGCGCGGGCGTCGCACACCAGCGCGGCGGCCCCGGAGTCGCGCAGGATGTGGCCGACCTCGCCGGACTTGTACATCGGGTTGAGCGGGACCACGACCGCGCCGGCCTTCCAGGCGGCCAGGACGGCGAGCACGAAGTGCGGGGTGTTCTGGAGCATGACCGCGACCCGGTCCCCGCGGCCGATGCCCCGGGCGGCGAGGTGGCCGGCGAGGGAGTCGGAGAGCGCGTCGGCCTCGGCGTAGCCGAGGCGGCCGTCGAAGTAGGCGAGCGCGGTGCGCCCGGGGGCGCGGGCCACGGCGGCGCGGAAGGCGTGCAGCACGCTGGGCGGGGGCGCGATCGGGGCCCGCTGGACCGGGGTGAGGCGGGCCAGCCAGGGCTTGGCGGCGTAGCGGGAGGGCGGGGCGGCCGGGGCCGTGTCCGGGGTGTCCGTGGCGTCCGGGGTCATCGGGCCTCCCATTTGCGCTGGAGGTGGTTCATGCCGCCGAGCCAGCGCTCCGGATCGGTGGCGCGGGCCGCGTAGAAGTCCGCGACCTCGGGGTGCGAGAGGATCAAGAACCGGCCCTTCTCCATGCCGTCGAACAGCGCGTCCGCGACCGCTTCCGGCTCGATCGCGGTCGGCGCGAGGACCAGCTCGCCCGCCGATCCCGCGGCGGTGAGCATGTCGGTCCGGACCCCCTGCGGGCAGATGGCATGGACCTGGAGCCCGCGGTGGCGGTAGGTCAGCGAGAGCCACTCCGCGAAGGCGAGCGCGCCGTGCTTGGTGACACTGTACGGGGCCGCTCCGATCATGGTCAGCAGCCCGGCGGCGGAGACGGTGGACACGAACCGGCCGCTCCCGCGCTCCAGCCAGTCGGGCAGCAGCTGCCTGGCCGCGCGGACGTGGGCCATGACGTTGGTGTCCCAGGCCGCCTCCCAGACGGCCTCCTCCGCGAAGGCGTCGCCGCCGGAGGCGAGTCCGGCGTTGGCGCAGTACACGTCCACCCTGCCGCCGAGCGCTTCGCGGGCCGCCGCGACGACGGCGGAGGCGTCGCCGGGGACCGCGACGGCGCGGGCGCCGATCCCGTCCGCGACGGAGGCGGCCCTGGCCGGGTCGAGGTCGTTGACCACGACCGTGGCCCCCTCGGCGGCGAACCGGCGGGCGAGGGCGGCGCCGATGCCGCCGCCCGCTCCGGTGACGACGACTCGCTGGTCCTGGAACGCGTTCACGGGGCTCACCCTTCATGGCCGGCTGCCGGCGGGAGATCGCTCAGCGGCCGGCGCACTTCGAATCACCGGCAGACTAACCAGTCGGTATGTCGGGGCGGAAGGGGTCCGCGCCCTACTTTGGCGCGATGACGCTGTCGCGACGCGGGTTGCTGGGTCTGGCGGGGGCTGCGGGAAGCCTGGGCGCGGTGGGGACCGCGGGGGCGGCTACCGACCGGGTCCCCGGCCGGATCCCCGACCGGGTGCGGACCGGCTTCGAGTGCCTCGCCGCCGACGGGTACGCCGTCCTGGCCGGTCAGCGGGTCGGGGTGGTCACCAACCCCACCGGGATCACCGCGGACGCCCGCCACCTGGTCGACGTACTGCACGCCGACGAACGCGTGAAGCTGGTCGCGGTGTTCGGCCCCGAGCACGGCTTCCGCGGCACGGCGCAGGCCGGCGATTCGGAGGGGGCCGGACGGGATCCCGCGACCGGACTGCCCGTGTACGACACGTACGACAAGAGCGGGCAGCAGCTCGCGGACGTCTTCACGGCGGCCGGGATCGACACCGTGCTCTTCGACATCCAGGACGTCGGGGCCCGCTTCTACACGTACATCTGGACCCTCTACGACTGCATGCGCGCGGCCTCCCTCGCCGGCAAGGCGGTGGTGGTGCTGGACCGGCCCAACCCGGTCGGCGGCCGGCGGGCGGCCGGACCCGTCCTGCGGCGCCCGTACGCGAGCGGCGTGGGCCGGGAGCCGATCGCGCTCGCGCACGGGATGACGGCGGGCGAGCTGGCCGGGCTCTTCGCGGGCGAGTTCCTGGGCCCGGGAGCCGTCGGGCCGCGGGTGGTGCGGATGACGGGGTGGCGGCGGGAGTCGTTCTTCGACGCGACCGGGCTGCCCTGGGTGCCGCCGAGCCCGAACATGCCGACCCCGGGCACGGCCCTCGCGTACGCCGGCACCTGCCTGTTCGAGGGGACGAACCTCTCCGAGGGGCGCGGGACCACCACCCCGTTCGAGCTGGTCGGCGCCGAGGGCGTCGACCGGCGGTGGGCGCAGGCCGCGAACGCGCTGGAACTGCCCGGCGTGTGGTTCCGGGAGGCGTATTTCACGCCGTCCTTCTCCAAGCACGCGGGGAAGGTGTGCGGCGGGATCCGGCTGCTCGTGCACGACCGGGAGGCCTTCGACCCGGTACGGGCCGGCATCGGGCTGCTGGTCACGGCGAAGCGGACGTGGAGCGGTTTCGCGTGGCGGCCGGACCAGTGGATCGACCGGCTGACGGGCTCCGACCGGGTCCGGCGGATGATCGACGCGGGGGCCGGGGTGGAGGAGGTCGCGGGCGACTGGACGGCGGACCTGGCGGGATTCGCGGCGGTGCGGGAGAAGTACCTCCTCTATCCGTGAACCGGTCCTCCGTGAGCCGGTTACTCGGTGAGCCGGTCCCTCCCGGGGTCTGGCCTGGTGGCCGTCCCCGCAGGATGCTGTCGGACAGGGACACGGCGTGGAGGGGGCGTCATGGTGGACATCGGCGGACCGGCGGCGCAGGCGGCGGGGATCGGGGTGAGCCCCTACGTGGAACTGACCTTCGACTCCGAGGGCGACGCCGCCCCGGGCGCGCGGGAGGCGCTCTTCGGGATCGAGGCCACCGACCTGCTGGTCTTCGCCCACGGATGGAACTCCGAACGGTCGACCGCGATCCGGCTCTTCGACCGGTTCTACGCTCCCTTCGCAGATCTGGTGGGGAGCGGGGTGCGGCTGGGGTACGTGGGGGTCGTGTGGCCCTCGATCCGGTTCGCGGACGAGCCGATACCCGACTTCGACCCACGGCCCGGCCCGTCCGACCTCCTCGCGGAGCCGGGCTACGGGGCGGCCCTGGGCCCGGCCACCCGGCAGGCGCTCGGCGCGTTCTGGCCCGGCCGGGCCGCGGAGCTGGACCGGATCACCGAACTGCTGGAGGAACGGCCTTCGGAGGAGGGCGCGTTCACCGAGTTCGGGGCACTGGTCCGGGAGCTGGCCGGGGTGGACGGGGTGGGCGCGGGCGACGATCTGGCGGCGGCCTTCGCACCCCGCGAGATCCCCGCCTTCCTCACCGAAGACGTGATCCAGGTCTGCCGGTCCTTCACCGAGGCCCTGGTCGAGGCGGGCACCACGCTCCCCGGGGACTCCCCCGGCGGCGGCTCCGCGGGCGAGGGATTCTCGGTCGGCGGCGGGCTGCGGACGCTGTGGAACGGCGCCAAGGAGGTGCTGCGCCAGGCCACGTACTACCAGATGAAGGCACGGGCCGGGGTGGTCGGCGAGCACGGCCTCGGCCCGGTGCTGGCGGAACTGGCGGGCCGCCGCCCGGCCCTGCGGGTCCACCTCATCGGCCACAGCTTCGGCGGCCGGGTGGTGTCCTTCGCCCTGCGCGGACTGCCGGCCGGGGCCCGCAACGTGAAATCCCTGACCCTCCTCCAAGGAGCCTTCTCCCACTACGCGTTCGCCGAGAGCCTCCCGCACGACCACGGCCGCGGCGGCGCCCTGCACGGACTCCAGGACCGGGTCGACGGCCCGCTGGCGGCCTGCCACTCCCCCTACGACTCGGCGCTCAAGGTGTTCTATCCGCTGGCCTCCCGGATGGCGGGCGATTCGGCCGGTCTCATGGGATTCGACGAGCGTTGGGGCGCGATCGGGCACGACGGGGTGCAGGCGGTGCCGGGCGCGCCGAGGCTGACCCTCGACGCCGCCCTGAGCGACGGCCTCCCGGCGGCGGGCTGCGTCAGCGTCGACGCCGGTTCCGTGGTGCGCAGCGGCGGGGCCCCTTCGGGGGCGCACAGCGACATCTGCCACGAGGAGCTGGCCCGGCTGGTGGTCGTCGCGGGGCGCATGGGGCGCTGAGTTCCGGCCATGTGCCACCCGCACGCCTCGACCGCCCCCGCATGCGCCCACGCCCGGCCGGGCATGTTGGGCGAAACGGCCCGGCGCTTGTAAGGGACACCGTGCGGCGGGCGCGGCGCTCGGTGCTGGGCGCTCGGCGGAGGTGAAGGTGTGATGGCGGGTTTCCGGAGTCTGGCCTACCAGGTGCGCGACGCGCGCAACGACCGTGCCCTGCGGCGCCATTCGCTGCGCCGCTGCCTGGAGCGGTTCGCCCCCTACGGGCACCGCGCGACCTGGTGGCACTTGTGCGACCGGCACGGGATCGGCCCCGAGGACCGGGCGGCCGACCCGCTGCGGCTGGTGGCCGCGCTGGAGGAGCTGGAGGAGGCGCGGGCGGTCTGGCTGGAGTACGAGCGCCAGTTCGCGGAGCGGCGCCGGCGGGAGAAGCACGACGGGCTGCGGCGGCCGGAGTGGGCCTGGGGCGGGAGCGGGGACGCGGTGGTGCGCTGCGCCGATCCGGGGGTCCGGCCGCAGGGGGCGCTGGGCGAAGTGCTGCGGCGGCTGGTGGTGGCGCTGGAGTCGGAGCCGGGCACGGTCTGCCCGGTGTGCGGGGCGCGGGAGCTGCACTGGCCGGCCCCGACGGCGTCCGCCACCACGGGGTGGGCGTGGGACGGCCCGGTGTGCGCGGGCTGCGGAATCGTGGTCCCCAGACCGGCCCTGGCGGACTCGTCCCCGGCCGGCCCCGGCCTGGCGGGCGCGGCGTGAATCCTGCGGAGCGGGGGCCTGGGGAGCCCGGGCCTGCGGAGCGGGAGCCTGCGGAGCGGGAGCCTGCCGGGCCGGTGGACTCCGCGCCGCCGGGGCGCGGGCGGTCCCGGCCTCCGCTGGTGGTGTCGCTGAACGGCTCGCGGGGGGCCGCCGACGGGGCGGCCGTGCCGGTGTCCCCCGGTGACCTGGTGGAATCGGCGCTGGGGGCGGTGGCCGCGGGGGCCGGGGAGGTGCTGGTGCATCCGCGCACCCCGTGCGGCCGGGAGAGCCTCTCCCCCCGGGTGGTGGGACCGCTGCTGGAGGCCCTGCGGGGCGCGGGCCTCGGGTCGGGTCACGGGACCGGCGGCCGCGGCGGTGCCGCCCGGGTGCCGCTCTGCGTGCTCGCCAGTGTCGCCGCCGAGCCCGATCCGGCGGGGCGGCTGGAACGGGTGCGGTCGTGGACGGTGCTGCCGGACCGGGCGGTGGTGCGTTTCGCGGAGCCGGGGGCCCGGGAGCTGGCCGAGGCCCTGCTGGAGCGCGGGGTCGCGGTCGACGCGGAGGTTCCGGTGGGCGGGGCGCCGGAGCCCCTGGCGCGGTTCCTGGCCTGGCCGGTACGGGACCACGCGCGGGTGCGGCTCACCGCCGAGCCGGCCTCCGCCGACCCGGGGACGACGGCGGAACTGCTCCGGCGGCTGCCGCCCGTGCCGGTGCTGCTGTTCGGGCGGGAGGCGGCCTCCTGGCCCGTGCTGCGGCTGGCCGCGCGCTGCGGCACGGGCGCGCGGACCGGCGTAGGCGACGTACTGCACCTGCCGGACGGACGGGCCGCGCGGTCGAACGCGGAGCTGGTCGCTGCGGCGGGCCGGATCCGGAAGGCTGCCGGGCGGCCCTGACCCGGCGGGATCCGGAAGGGACGGCCTAGAGCCGGGAGCCGGTGAGGCGTTCGCCGAAGACGTCGTCCGGGTTGGACAGGGCGCAGTTCTCCAGGGAGAGGCAGCCGCAGCCGATGCAGTCGGTCAAATGGTCGCGCAGGCGGCTCAGTTGGCTGATGCGGTGGTCGAGCTCGGCGCGCCAGCTCTCGGAGAGCAGGGCCCAGTCCGCGCGGTTGGGGGTGCGACCCTCGGGGAGCCGGGCGAGGGCGTCACGGATGCTGGCGAGGGGGATTCCCACGCGCTGGGCGGCGCGCACGAAGGCCACGCGGCGCAGCGCGTCTCGGGTGTAGCGGCGCTGGTTCCCGGCCGTGCGGCGGCTGGTGATCAGGCCCTTGGTCTCGTAGAAGTGCAGTGCGGAGACGGCCGCGCCGCTGCGGGCGGACAGCTGGCCGACGGTGAGCTCGTGGACTTTTTCGGGAATCTGCGGCACACCGCCGAGGGTAGTCGGCCGGACCGACATCGGCTGGTGGACCCGTCGCTGGACCCGTCGTTGACAGATACATACGGCCCCAGCATGCTGAGCTGCTGAGCAAGCGCTTATTCGTCAGGGAGAGGTACGGGCATGTCCGAACCGAGGATCTTCACGTCCGCCGAGGAGCTGACCGCCGGGATCGGCGAGCCGCTCGGCCCCAGCGACTGGCTGGAGGTGGACCAGAAGCGGATCGACCTCTTCGCGGACGCCACCGGCGACCACCAGTGGATCCACGTGGACCCGGAGCGGGCGGCGGCCGGACCCTTCGGCTCCACCATCGCGCACGGGTACCTCACGCTGTCGCTGCTGCCGAGCCTGGTACCGCAGATCATGCGGGTCGAGGGCATGAAGATGGGCATCAACTACGGGGTGAACAAGGTGCGCTTCCCGGCGCCCGTACCGGTCGGCTCGCGGCTGCGCGCGACCGCGCTGATCACGGAGGTCGTGGAGGCGGGCGGCGGCGTGCAGGTGGCGGCGACCGTCACGGTCGAGCGCGAGGGCTCCGAGAAGCCGGTGTGCGTGGCGGAGTCGGTCTCCCGCTACTACTTCTGAGCCCCGGGCCGGGCGGCCACCATGCGGAGCACGAGGCCGGAGTAGAGCGCGCCGACCTCGTCGGGCGTACGGCGGCCGTCCGTGCTGAACCAGCGGGCGACGTCGATGCAGAGCGAGAGGACGGCGAGGGTGGTGCCGGAGACGTCGGGGACGTCGAACTCCCCCGCGGCGACCCCGTCGGAGAGGATGCGGCGGATCGCGGCGTCGCTCCGCCTGCGCAGTGCCACGATTTCGGAGCGGTGCTCCGGAGCGAGAGCATCGAGCTCGTACTGGACCACCCGCGCGGTGGTGTGATGTGCCGCGTGCCAGCGCACGAAGGCCCGTACGGCCTCGTCGAGCCGCTCGGCGGCGGTTCCCGGGCCGGAGGCCGCGGTGTCCAGGATCTCCAGGGCCTTGTCGTGGCCGATCCGGCTGATCCGGTGGAGCAGCTCTTCCTTGGTCTTGTAGTGGATGTAGAGCGCCGCCGGGCTCATGCCGGCCCGGCCCGCGATGTCACGCGTGGTGGTGGCGTGGTACCCGCGCTCCGCGAAGGCCTCGACGGCGGCGATGAGCAGCCGCCGCGCGGCGTCGGGGGTGACCTCCGACCACGGCCGGTAGCCGTCGATCGTCTCCTCCGCGCTGTCCATCGCTCGCTCACCCTCTTCACCCTGTAGGAATGAACAGCTTACCGGAGGGTGAGCAAGCGCTTAGCGATGATGGAAGGACCGGCGGACGGACCGGCGGACGGACCGGCCGGAGGACTGGCCGGCGGACCGACCGCTTCGGCCTACTTCGGCGCGAAGGGGTCGTACTCCGCCATGATCTTCTCCATCCGGGCCTGGTCGACCCGGCTGACGATCTGCGTGACCTCCTGGCGGTCGCGGATCACCTTGGCGAGGGTGAAGGCCGAGGTGGTGAGGTAGAGGACCGCGATGCCGAGGAAGGCGCGGACCCAGCCGTTGACGTCCATGTTGTAGATCCCCACGGCCACCGAGCCCATGGCGATGCCGAAGGAGGCGACGGCCTGGCCGTAGTACGCCCCCGTGTTCTGCTGCTTGACCGGTGTCTCGTTCATGGCCCCAGCATCGGGCGGCGCCCGCCGCGGCGATATCCGCTCGCGTACTCAGCGACGTACTCAGAACTCGGCGATCAGTGATCAGAACGCGGAAACTCCCGTACGGGCGCGGCCGATCAGCAGCTTCTGGATCTGGCTGGTGCCCTCGTACAAGGTCATCACGCGGGCGTCGCGCAGCAGTTTGCCGGCCGGATACTCGTCGACGTAGCCGTAACCGCCGTGCACCTGGAGGGCGTTGCTCGCGGCGCGGACGGCGGCCTCGGAGGCGAAGAGCTTGGCCGTGGAGGACTCGGTGGCGAAGGGCTGCCCGCGGTCGATCAGGTCGGCGACCCGCCAGGTCAGCAGCCGGGCCGCGTCCACGTCCACGGAGATGTCGGCGATCAGCTCCTGGACCAGCTGGTGCTGGGCGATGGGCTTGCCGAACTGCTCGCGCTGGGCGGCGTAGGAGACGGCCGCGTCCAGCGCCGCTTGGGCGATGCCCACGCATCCGGCTGCGACCGACATCCGGCCCTTGGCGAGGGCCGACATGGCCACGGAGAAGCCCTTGCCCTCGGGTCCCAGCATCGCGGAGGCGGGCACGCGGACCCCGTCGAGGGCGAGTTCGGCGGTGGCCTGGCCGCGCAGTCCGAGCTTGCCGTGGATCTCGCGGCGGGTCAGGCCCGGACTGTCGGCGGGGACGAGGAAGGCGGAGACGCCGCGGTGGCCGGGCTCGTCGTTGGTACGGGCGAAGAGCAGGACCACGTCGGCCCAGGTGCCGTTGGTGATGAACATCTTGCTGCCGCTGATGACGTACGAGTCCCCCTCGTGCGTGGCGCGGGTGGTGAGGCTGCCCGCGTCGGAGCCGGTGCCGGGCTCGGTGAGGCCGAAGCAGCCGAGCGCCTCGCCGGCGCACAGCCGGGGCAGCCAGGCCCGCTTCTGCTCTTCGCTCCCCCAGGAGGCGATGGTCTTGGCGACCAGACCGAGGGAGACGGAGACGATGCCGCGGACCGCGGAGTCTCCGCGGCCGAGCTCCTCGGTGACGAGGACGTAGGAGAGGTGGTCACCGCCGGAGCCGCCGTACTCCTCGGGGACGGTCAGGCCGAGGAAGCCGACGGAGCCGAGCTTCTTGACGATGGCCCGGTCCACGCTCTCGACGCGGTCCCATTCGGCGGCGTACGGGGCGATCTCGCGCTCGGTGAACGCGCGGGCGAGATCGCGGACGGCGGACTGCTCCGCGCTGAGCTCCAGGTTCACCGGGCACCTCCGGTCGGACTGCGAGGTCGCGGCGACTTCGCAGGGCCGGCGCGGGGTCAACCAGGAGGTTAACTAGCACCGGTAGTTTATGGCGGGCAGGCCCTACTATGTGGCGCATGGCCAGACCGCGCAAGCCCCTCCTCAGCAGAGACCGCATCGTCGAGGCGGCGGGTGCACTGGTGGACGCGGAGGGCCTGGAGGCCGTTTCGACGCGGCGGCTGGCGGCGGCGCTGGGGGTCAGCGGCCCGTCCCTCTACAACCACTTCCGCACGAAGGACGAGATCCTGGACGCGGTCGCGGACGCGGTGAGCGCCCGGGTCGACTTGTCGATGTTCGAGCCCGGGGACGGACGGGAATGGCGGGTCGCGCTGCACGACTGGGCGCACTCGTACCGGGCCGCCCTGTCCGACCATCCGAACATCGTCCCGGTGCTGGCGCGCGGCCCGGGCCGCCGGCCGGCCGGGCTGCGGGTGGCGGACGCCGTCTTCGGCGCGATGACCGCCGCGGGCTGGCCCCCGGCGCAGGCGACCCGGATCGGCGCGCTGATGCGGTACTTCATCCTGGGCTCGGCGGTGGCCTCGTTCGCCCGGGGTTTCGTGGACGACCGCACGGCGTACGACCCGTCGGACTACCCGCACCTGGGCCAGGCCCACCTGCTGGCGAAACGGCAGCAGGAGGTGGACGAGGGCGCCTTCGAAACGGGCCTGGCCGCCCTGCTGGACGGCCTGGCCCTCCAGTACGCGGCCTTGGCGGAGACCGCGTAACACGGGCGGGCGGACAAGCAGGCGGGCAGGCGGGCAGGCGGGCAGGCGGGCAGGCCTAGAAGACGACCAGTGACCGACCGCCCCTGCCCGCCAGCATCGCGTCGAAGGCGGCCGGGATGCCGTCGAGGGTGATGCGGTCGGTGACCAGGGCGCCGAGGTCGAGCCGGCCGGCCCGGACGTGGGCGGCGATCACCGGCAGGTCGCGGGCGGGGTCGCTGTTCCCGTAGACGCAGCCGGTGAGGGTGCGGGCGAAGTGGAAGATCTCCAGCGCGTGGAAGGAGACCTGCTGCTCCTTGCCGCCGATGCCGACGACCGTCGTACGGCCGCCACGACGGGTGGAATCCCAGGCGCCGCGGATGGTTTCGGCCCGGCCCACGCACTCGATGGCGACGTCCGCCCCGTGGCCGCCGGTCAGGGCGCGGATCTGCTTGGCGGTGGCGTCGGAGGCCAGCACGAACTCCGTGGCCCCGGCCGCCCGCGCCAGCTCCTCCTTGGCCGGGGAGACGTCCACGGCCACGATCGGGCCCGCCATGGCGATACGGGCCGCCTGGAGCGCGGCGAGCCCCACCCCGCCGACTCCGAAGACGGCCACCGATTCGCCGGGGCGGACCTGGGCGCTGTGGTGGACGGCTCCGTAGCCGGTGAGGACGGCACACCCGAGCAGGGCCGCCTCGGCGAGCGGGATCCCGGCGGGGGCGGGCAGTACGCAGTTGGCCGCGACGACCGTCTCCTCGGCGAAGGCGGCCACGTTCAGCCCGGGGTGCAGCTCGGTCCCCCGGGCGTCGTGGGCGTAGACCGCCCCGACCCCGGACAGGGCCTTGGCGCAGAGCCAGACCTCGCCGATCGAGCAGTGGTGGCACTCCCCGCAGGACGGGGCCCAATTGAGCACGACCCCGTCGCCGGGCGCGACATGGGTGACCCCTTCCCCGACGGAGAGCACCGTGCCCGCGCCCTCGTGGCCGAGGACGGCGGGTACGGGTACCCGCATGGTGCCGTTGGTGAGCGAGAGGTCGGAGTGGCAGACCCCGGCAGCGGCGAGCCGCACCCTGACCTGCCCGGGGCCGGGATCGGGCAGCACGATGTCCCGTATCTCCAGCGGTGCTCCGACGGCGGGCAGGATGGCGGCGCGGACCATGATCGATGTCTCCGTGGTTGCGGGGGCGGGAGCTGCTGGGGCGGCTTGAGCTGCTGGGGCGGTTAGAACGGCTGGGGCGGCTGGAGCGGTTGGAACGGCTGGAGCGGCTAGAACTGCAGGGACTTGGTCTGGAGGTACTCGGCGAGGCCGTGCGGGCCCAGCTCGCGGCCCACGCCCGACTGCTTGTACCCGCCGAAGGGCGCGAGCGGGTTGAAGCGGCCGCCGTTGATGTCCACCTGGCCGGTGTCCATCCGGCGGGCGAAGGCCACCGCCGTCTCCTCGTCCGCCGCCCAGACGGCTCCGCCGAGCCCGTACACGGTGCCGTTCGCGATGGCCAGGGCCTCGTCCTGGTCCTCGTAGGAGAGGATCGACAGCACCGGGCCGAAGATCTCCTCCTGGGCGATGGTCATCTCGGGCGTGACGTCGGCGAACACGGTCGGGGCGATGAAGTACCCCTGTGCGTGCGGCGCCTCGGGCCCGCCCGCGACGAGGCGCGCGCCTTCCTCCACCCCCTTGGCGATGAAACCGCGCACCCGGTCGCGCTGCTTGGCGTTGATCACCGGGCCCAGGCGGGTGCCCGGGTCGAGGGGGTCGCCGGAGGGGTACTTGGCGACGGCGGCGGCCGCGAGGGAGACCGCCTCCTCGTACTGGTCCCGGTGGACGAGCATGCGGGTGAGCGCGTTGCAGCTCTGGCCGGCGTTGTTCATGACGTGGCCCACGCCCGTCGCGACGGCCTTGGCCAGGTCGGCTCCGGGCAGGATGACGTTGGCCGATTTGCCGCCCAGTTCGAGGGCGACCCGCTTGACGGCGGCGCCGGCCGTGGCACCGATCTGCCTGCCGACGGCGGTGGATCCGGTGAAGGAGACGAGGTCGACTCCCTCGTGCGCGGCCAGGGCCTGGCCGGCGACCGGGCCGGTACCGGTCACCAGGTTGAAGACCCCGGCCGGGATCCCCGCCTCGTGCACGGCTTCGGCGAAGAGCTGTGCGGTCAGCGGGGTGTCCTCGGCCGGCTTGAGGACGAGGGTGCAGCCGGCGGCGAGAGCGGGTGCCACCTTGGCAACGATCTGGTGCAGCGGGTAGTTCCAGGGCGTGATCGCGCCGACCACACCGACCGGTTCCAGCAGCACGGTCGAGTTCCCGAGCCGCTCCTCGAAGGCGTACGAGGCCCCGAGCTCGGCGAACGAGGAGGCCACCGCGACCGGCGCCCCGACGTGGACCATCTCCGAGAAGCCCAGCGGGGAGCCGAGCTCGGCGGTGATGGTCTCGGCCAGCTCGCTCTTGCGGGAGACCAGCACGTCGCGCAGGGCCCCGATCAGGGCCGCCCGATCGGCCGGAGCCGTGGCCGCCCAGGACGGGAAGGCCGCGCGTGCCGCCCGTACGGCCGCGTCGACGTCCTCGGCCGTACCGGCCGGGACCGAGGCGATGACCTGCTCGTCCGCCGGGTTGAGGACCTCGATGCGGCCGTGGCCGAAGGCGGCCCGCCACTCGCCGCCTATGTACATCCCGTCGTGGGCCTTCATGGCATTCCTCCCGAGCACGCGCGAGCGCATGGACCTGTAGACGTCCCCAACACCCTACAAACTAGCGCCGGTAGTTTTGCGGGCGCCAGGGGCGGACGGGGTCAGATGATGCCGAAAAGCATCCCTGCCCCCAGGACCACCAGGGAGGTCAGAGCCGCCCATTTCACAGTGAAACGGGTGTGGTCTCCGAACTCCACCTTGGCCATGCCGACGAGGACGTAGACGGCCGGAACCAGCGGGCTCGACATGTGCAGGGCCTGGCCGACCAGGGAGGCGCGGGCGATTTCGAGCGGGGACACCCCGTGCGCGGCGCCGGCCTCGGCGAGGACGGGCAGGACGCCGAAGTAGAAGCCGTCGTTGGACATGAAGTAGGTCAGCGGGAGGCTGAGCAGGCCGGTGACCAGGGCCATGTGCGGGCCCATGCCCTCGGGGATGGCACCGACGAGCCAGTCGGCCATGTGCTTGACCATGCCGGTGCCGGTGAGGACACCGGTGAAGACGGCGGCGGCGAAGACCATGCCGGCGACGTTCAGGACGTTGTCGGCGTGGGCGGCGATGCGGGCCTTCTGGTCCGGCATGTGGGGGTAGTTGACCGTGAGGGCGAGGGCCGCGCCGAGGAGGAAGAGCACCGGGATGGGGAGCAGCTCCATGATCATGGCGGTGAGCAGGGCGACGGTGAGGCCCGCGTTGAACCAGTAGAGGCGGGGGCGCAGGGTCGCTCGGTGCGGGTCGAGGCCCTGGAAGCCGCCTTCGTCGGGGGCGGGAACGGATCCGGCGAAGGGGGCCGATCCGGTGGCCGGGGTGGAGGGGGCGGACGGCTCGACCGGCCTACGGGGGCTTCCGGCGGCCCGCCCGGTACCGGCGGCTGCGACCAGGAGCTCCTCGGCCGGGGCCTCGGTCGGGGCCTCGGTCGGCTCCGCAGCCGGCTCCGCGTCGGCGGGGAGCGTCAGCAGGCCGATCCGGCGGCGCTCCTTGAGGCCGAGGACGTAGGAGAGGACGAAGACGAAGACAAGGCCCACCGCGAGCGCCGGGATCATCGGTACGAAGATGTCGGCGGCGTCGAGCTTGAGGGCGGTGGCGGCGCGGGCCGTGGGGCCGCCCCAGGGCAGGGTGTTCATGACCCCGTTGGCGGTGGCCGCGACTCCCGTCATCACCACCAGGCTCATGCCGAGCCGCTTGTACAGCGGGTACATCGCGGAGACGGTGATCATGAAGGTCGTCGAACCGTCGCCGTCGAGCGAGACGATCGCGGCGAGGACCGCCGTGCCGACCACGACGCGCATCGGGTCGGCCTTGCAGAAGCGCAGGATGCCGCGCACGACCGGATCGAAGAGGCCGACGTCGATCATGACGCCGAAGTACACGATGGCGAACATCAGCATGGCGGCGGTCGGCGCGAGCTTGCCGACCCCTTCGATGACGTAGCCGCCGAGCTGCGCGCCCTGTCCGGCGAATACGCAGAAGAGCGCGGGGATGAGGACGAGCGCCGCGATGGGCGACATTTTCTTCAGCATGATCAGGACGAGGAATGTCGCGATCATGGCGAAGCCGAGGAAGGTCAGCATGGGGGGAACCTAGGTGCCTCCTCCGGGGCCCAACAAGACGTCCACGCGTGAGCAATACGAGCAAAACCCCAGCTCAGGGGATGGGTGTCAGTTCGACGGGGAAACCGTTGAGCACCGCCGTCCCGGAGAGCGGGTCGAGCCGGGTGCCGTCGAGGAGCTGGTTGACGTTGGCGCCCGGCGTGGCCGAGGCCACCGAGAGGCGGGTCCCGGAACGGTCGTGGCCCCAACCGTGCGGGAGGCTGACGACCCCGGCGCGGACCGAGTCGGTGACCTCGACGGGGACCTCCAGGCTGCCGCCGTCGGCGGCGATCCAGGCCAGGGCGCCGTCGGCGAGGCCGAGGCGGTCCGCGTCGTCCGGGTGGACCTGGAGGGTGCAGGTGTTGGAACCTCCGGTGAGGGCCGGGACGTTGTGCAACCAGCTGTTGTTGGACCGCAGATGGCGGCGGCCCACGAGCACCAGGGTGGCGGGGCGGTCGGCGAGCGCCGCGCGCAGCCTGGGGAGCTCGGCCGCGATCGGCTCCGGGAGCAGCTCGATCATGCCGCTGCGCGTCTTGAGCAGCCCCGGAAGCCGAGGCCGCAGCGGCCCCAGATCGATCCCGTGCGGCTGCGCCCGCAGCCGCTCCAACCCGAGGCCGGAGGCCGCGCCCGTTCCCTCCAGCCCGAGCCCGGGGGCCGCGCCGGCTCCGGGCCCCGTGCCCGCGCCGGGGTCCCGAACCGCACTGGGGTCCACGCCGGCTCGGGAGCCCGGGTTCGTGCTGGGGCCCGTAACCGTGCCTGCGCCGGTGTCCGTAGCCGTGCCCGCGCCCGGGTCCGTAGTGGTGTCGGGGGCGGAGTGCTCGGCGACGCCCGGGCGCGTGTTCGCGGGCAGGCCGGATTCCGCGCCGAACCGGTCGCCGTACGGGCCGAGTCGGAGCATCAGGTCCAGGCGGCGCTCGGGGCCGCTGTCGCCTGTCAGGAGTCCGGTGAGGCGTGCCGGGTCCTGACCTCGCAGCGGGGAGTGCGGGTCGGCGACCTCCCGGGCGAGGGCGGTCTGGATCGCCAGGTCGTCCACGGCCGCCGGGGCGGCCCCGTGCATGCCGGAGACGGCCAGGACCAGGCGTGCGTGGATCTCGCACTCGTCCATCCGCCCGGCCTCCAGCGGGACGGCGGGCAGCGAGTAGCGGACCTGGTTGCGGATGGCGAAGGCGTTGAAGGCGAAGTCGAAGTGGGCGCTCTGGGAGGGCGGCGGCGGGGGCAGGACCACGTGCGCGTGGCGTGAGGTCTCGTTCAGGTACGGGTCGACGCTGATCATGAAGTCGAGCCCGGCCAGGGCCGCGTCGAGGCGCCGGCCGTCGGGGGCGGACAGCACGGGGTTCGCCGCGATGGAGACGAGGGCGCGGATGCGCCCCTCCCCCGGGGTCTCGATCTCCTCCGCCAGCGCGGCCATGGGGAGTTCGGCCTTGGCCTCGGGGTGACCACTGACCCGGCTGTGCCAGCGGCCGAGGCCGAAGCCCTTGCCGGGTCCGGCCGGCCGGGGTGCGCGGTCGGTCGCGGAGAGCGGGAACAGGGCGCCGCCCGGCCGGTCGAGATTGCCGGTCAGGATGTTCAGCACGTCGACCAGCCAGCTGGCCAGCGTGCCGTACTCCACGGTGCTGCTGCCGATCCGCCCGTAGACGGCGGCGGTGGGCGCGGCCGCGAGAGCGCGGGCGAGGTCGCGGATCTCTTCGGCCGGGAGGTCGCAGGCGGGGGCAACGGCCTCAGGAGTGAAACTACCGAGCGCCTCGGCGAGTTCCCGGAGCCCAAGGACGTGTTCCGCAAGCGCGCCGGGACCGGCCGTCTTCTCGGCGAGCAGGGTGTGGGCGAGGGCGGCGAGCAGCAGCGCGTCGCTGCCGGGCCGCGGCGCGAGGTGGCGGTCGGCGAGCTTGGCGGTGCGGGTGCGGCGCGGGTCGACGACGACCAGGGTCCCCCCGCGGGCGCGCAGCGCCTTGAGCCGGCCGGGGAAGTCGGGGGCGGTGCACAGGGAGCCGTTGGACTCGACCGGGTTTGCTCCGACGACCAGCAGGAAATCGGTGCGGTCGAGGTCCGGGACCGGGATGGCGAAGGGATCGCCGAAGAGCAGCCCGCTGGACACGTGCTTGGGCATCTGGTCGAGGGTGCTGGCGGTGAAGAGGTTGCGGGTGCCGAGGGCTTTGAGCAGCAGCGGCGGGTAGAGGTGGCCCGCCATGGTGTGGGTGTTCGGGTTGCCGAGGACGACTCCGACGGACTGGGCCCCGTACTCCCGGACGAGGGCGGGGACGGCTGCGGCGATCGCCTCGTAGGCCTCCTCCCAGGTGGCCTCCCGGAGCCGGCCGTCGCGCCGGACCAGGGGGCCCCGCAGCCGGTCGGGGTCGGCGTCGAGGGCCCCGAAGGCGGCTCCCTTGGGGCAGATGAATCCGCGGCTGAACACGTCGTCGCGGTCACCCCGGGCGCCGGTGACGGCGGTGCCCTCGATGGTGAGGGTCAGGCCGCAAGTGGCTTCGCAGAGGGGGCAGATGCGCAGGGCGGTGCGGGGCATGGGCCCTCCCAGGGGCGGCAGGCTGCGGCACGGGCGCGCGGGCCGTTCGGCACGCGGGCGGCACCGAGCATACCGACCGGTAGGGACGCTGGGGAGGGGTCCGCGGCATCCGAACGGCGCGAAAGGGCACCGGAGCCGGAGGAGGGCGGAGGAAGCCGGAGTTGGGCGGGGGAAGCCGGAGGAGGGCGGCCGGCGGGGTGGACCTCAGTCCAGGACGCGGGCCAGGTAGGCGTGCATCATCGCGCGGGTCTCCGTGATGATGTCGGGGTCTCCGTCGGGGTCGTTGCGGAAGGCGAGCTGGATCAGGGCGTCGGTGGCTTCGACCGCGACCAGGACGGCCCGCTGGAGGACGGGGTCCGGGGTGAGGCCCAGGTGGGCACCGAGGAGTTCGGTGAGACGGACGGCGACCAGGTGGTTGGGGTCGGAGGCCGGGCCCTCGGGCGGCGGCGCCGGGATCCCGAAGTCGACGAGGGCGAAGCCGGGGACGCTGCGCTTCATGACGAGGTACTCGTCCAGCACCGCGTCCACGACCGGCCGCCAGGCGGTGGCGGGGAGCTGGGCGAGCCGCTCCGCGATGCCGTCGGCGTAGCGGTCGAGATTGCGGTGGGCGAGGGCGATGGCCATGGCCCGCTTGTTGCCGAAGAACCGGTAGACCGAGCCGATGGGCACGCCGGCGCGCAGGGCGACGGCCCGGGTGCTGAGGTTCTCGTACCCGGTCTCGTCCAGGAGTTCGGCGCAGGCGTCGAGGATCCGGGCGAGCCGGTCGGCGCTGCGCTGCTGGATCGGCGTACGACGCAAGGAGTGGGCTGGGGGCACGGGGTCCATCATGCCGCTCCTGGATGTCCGGTACGGCGGCGGTGTCGGTCGGGGCCTTCAGTTCAGGAGCAGGCTGAGGCCGCCGACCGTGTACGTGATCATCAGCGCGAGCAGCGGCAGCTGCCCGGCCACGGCTTTCGCGGGCGGGAAGAGGCGTACGGAACGGTCGTGCGCGGCGATCACACCGAGTACGTGGCCGGTGACGACGGCGATGACCTGGAGGGCGGCGAGAGCCCCCGGACCCAGTGGTGGCAAGGGCTGTGGATCGTTGTCAGTGCCGAATGCCATGATTACTGTGCGTGGTCCTTCGGCTACCAGGAGGGAGAAGTAGTGGGCGACGAGATAGCCGAGCGCGATCGGCACGAGTGAGTGCGCGAAGGCGGTCAGCGGGCCGGGGTGCGGGCCGCAGACGAGGCGGGTGACCGCCGCGCAGAGGCAGTAGAGGACGGCGACGAGGGTGATGGACCCGAGGAGTCCGAGGGTGGCCGCGGGGGTGCGGCCGAGGGGGGAGGTCTGGATCGCGTTGATCCAAGAGGGGTTGTCGGAGAAGCCGTCGTAGGCGGTGGATCCGAGCAGGACGCAGACGGTGGCGACGAGTCCGGGCTGCTCGGGCGTCGCGTCGAGTCCGTGGAAGGGGTTACGGAGAACGACGCGGCCGTCGCTGCGGCGGCCGAGGGGGGAGAGCCCGGCCAGGAGGGCCGAGTACGCCTCGAAGGCGTCTCCGTCGGCGAACCAGCGCTCGCCGAAGCGGGCGGCGAGCAGGAGCTGGACGGCTGCGTAGCCGGTCAGGGCGATCAGGAGGGTGGTGGTGGAGGCGGGATCGGGAGAGACGAGTTCGAGCCAGGTGAAGGCGAACAGCCCGGCGGCGGCGGGCCACTGCCCGAGCCGGGCGGGTAGGGGGCGCGGCGTCGGGTGCCACAGCGGGGTGAGCAGCCGGTGCAGGGCGCGGAGCGGGCTGAGGAGGCGCCAGGCGGGACCGAAGAGGAGGGAGGCGGGGACGAGACCGACCCAGAGGAGGACGTAGACGGCACCGGGAGCGGGGTTGCGGGCGGGGTCGTCGGGACCGAGGAGGAGATACAGGAGGACGGCGAGCGCGCCCGCGAGGCCGAGCCCTCGCAGGGCGTTGCGGGTGGCCGGCGCGTCGGCCACCCGCTGGAGCCGGGCGGGCAGGGCGAGGCCGGAGCGGTCGCCGCGGAAGCGGGAGGCCGACCAGAGGAGGCCGAGTGCGAGGAAGGAGACGAACAGCGCGGTGAAGGCGCCGGCGAACGCGTAGAAGGGAGAGATGGGCAGATCGTGCTGGGAGCCGATGCCGTGTGCGAGCACGGTGAGCGGATCGGCCGGGTGAAGGACCACGCCCTGGCCGTAGCCGCCGCCGGACGGCATGTGCGGAAGGTTCCCCGGCGCGGGCCGGGGCGCGAGCGGAAGCCCGGCCGGCCGGACGGGGGCCACGGCGCCGCTCTCGGCCACCGTGGCCATCGCGGCCGAGAGCGGGGTCACCACCGGACCGCCGGGGCCGGGGCCGGGGCCGGGCCGCCGCCCGCCGGGAGGCGGGCGGGGGTTCCGGGAACGGCACCCCGGGCGGGTGTCCGGGGTGGCGCGGAGCGGGCGGCGGTCATCGGACGAGGAGCTGGGTCAGGACGAGGTCGGACTCGTGGGTCTCGATCTCGAAGAGGCCCGTGCGGTCGGCCGTCAGGATCAGGGTGGCCTCCTGACCTGCCGGCAGGGCGAGTTCCTTGTCGAAGCCGTGGACGTGCAGGGTGTCCGCGCGGTCGCTGGTGACGCGCAGGGCAACGCGTTCGCCGCGCTTCACCTCGACGCGGCCCGGGGCGGGCGTGACCTTCGCGTCCCGGATGGTGATGGTGACCGTGCGGTCGGCCTGCGCCTGCGCCTCCGGGGACGGAGACACGGGTGAGGCCGAGGGCTCGGCCGAGGCCGAAGGCGAGGCTGAAGGCGAGCCCGGGGGGTGGCTGTGTCCGGTCTGGCCCGGGGGTGCGGTGAGCTGGAGGGTGCCTTCGACCGGCTTGCCCGCGACGGCCCAGGCTGTGTGGTCGTCCGCGTAGAGGCGGACGGTCAGGGTGTGCGCGCCCTCGGGGACCTGCGCCGCGGGCAGGTGGAACCAAGGGCCGTACAGGCGGGCCAGTTTGTGGCCGTCCAGCTCCAGGTGCGCGTGCCCGGCACCCGGGAGGGCGGCGCCGCCGACGCTGTCGGGGGTGAACCGGAAGTTCTTCACCGTCACCTGGAGGTTCCAGCCGTCCTCGGAGTCCGGCCGGGCGGTGAGCTGGACCTCCGGCGCGCCCTCGGCCGGGACCTCGCGGAGCCGGTGGCCTGCGCCGTCGTCGGTGGTGAGCAGGGTGCCCACGTTGCCGGAGGCCTGCTCGTGGCTGGTGCCGGGCTTGTGGTGGGTGGTGGCCCGCCCGCCGCAGCCCGTCACCGCACCGCCGGCCAGGAGCACGGCCAGGGCGAGCAGTGCGGCGGTGCGGCCCGCCCGCCGGTTCCGGCGCGGCGGCGGGGCGCAGCCGTCGCACCGGAACCGGAGGTCGGGGCGGTCGCCCGGGGCGCTGCTCACCGCTGCTCCCCCGCATCCGCGGCCGCGCCGGACTCCGGACCGGCCGCGGCCGGGGTGCCGGCCGGGGTCGCGGCCGCAGCGTCGGCCTCGGCTTCGGCCTGCGCGCGCAGGGCCGGGGCCGGGCCGGCCGGTACGGGGACACGGTCGCCCGCCGGGTCGCCGCCCGGGCCTGCCGGGCGGGCCGGGGTGCCGCCCGGCCCGGCGGAGGCGATGACGGCCCACAGGGTCCACAGCACCGCGACGAGGCCTCGTATCCAGGCGGGGCTGAGCGGGATCCAGGGGATCATCAGAACGGCCTTGTCGAAGGCGTCGAGGAGGGTGAGCGCGCCCAGGAGCAGGGTCAGTCGGGCCAGCCAGGGCCGGGTGGGGCGCAGGGCGAGGCCGGTGCCGGTCCACCACAGGCCGAGGCAGAGCAGCGCCAGGGCGGGTACGAAGGTGGCCACCAGCCCCATGGTGGATCCCGCCACGTCCAGGACCAGGCCGGCGAGGCCGAGCAGGGCGGCCGCCGTGGCCAGCCTGGAGGCGCGCAGGCGGCGCCACCACAGGAGGCCGCCGACCAGGAGCAGGACCGCCGCGACGGCGAGGGCGATCTGGGTCTCCACCCGCTGGAGACCCCGGGCGCCGTACCAGTCGCAGCCGGCCGGGAGTTTGCGCGCCTGCACGTTGTAGTCGGCGCAGACGAGGAGCTGGGCCAGCTTCACCGGTTCGCCGGCCAGCCGGGCCGAGCCGCCGGAGACCGCGCCCCGGCTCTCGCCGCACTCCGGGAGCGTGCCCGGGGTGGAGCCGTCCGGGCCCTGCTGCCAGCAGTTGCCGCGGCCCTGGCCGTCCCACCACACGTCCATGCCGTTGGGGCGGGAGGCGCCGGACTTGTCCTTGCCGAGGACGTTGGCGGCGTAGCGGTTGTGGTGGGAGGTGTCCGCCTGCTTGGACAGCTTCTCCTCGCCCCGGATGAAGGCGGGCACGGCCGTGAGGAAGAAGCCCGCGCGCTGCTGCCCGTACACCCAGTTGTTCTCGTAGAGGTTCCAGTTGCCGCCGGCGGTGATGATGCCGGTGCCGGGGGGCATGGAGATCTGCGGGCAGACCACGCCCTGCTCGTAGCCGCGCTCGATCGGCGGTTTGGCGCAGGTGCCGTCGGCGACGTAGTGGTAGTAGTCGGCGTTGTTGTCGTGGATCAGGTTGCGCTCGAAGTGGGCGTGGTTCTGCGGGAGTCCGGGGTGACCGGGGAAGGCGCTGTCCATCGAGGCGCCGCCCATGTTCTGGTCGAACTCGTTGTCGTGTACCCACACCGAGTCGCCCGCGGTGCCGGAGTAGCCGACCATGTTGTGATGGCTGTGGCAGCCGGTGATCTCGATCGAGTAGCGGGGGACGTCGTAGCCGCGCCCGTCGTTGATGTTGGAGGCGCTGCCCGGGTAGATGCCGGAGTCGCCGTTCCCGTAGGACTCGCAGTTCTTGTACAGCCCGTGGTCGCTGGCGAAGGTCAGGAAGCCGTACTCGTCGTTCCAGCGGGTCAGGACGTCGTCGATGACGAAGCCGTCGCCCGCCAGCACGTACAGCGAGTTGAAGGTGGTGCGCTGCGCGGTGAAGTTGCGGAAGTAGATGCCGTTGGACTTGTCGGCGCGGATCGCGTTCAGCTTCTGGTACTTGGCGTCGATGACCACGTCCTGCCGGGAGGCTCCGGTGCCCTCGATCTGCAGGTTCGTCTTGCCGAGGATGGCGACGAGGTTCTGGTTGTGGCGGCAGGCCGCTTGCTGCTCGTAGCTCAGGATCTGGTAGCCGAGCGAGGAGTTGGGGGCCTTGAGCGAGGCGCACTCCCCCGTCGGCTTGGGGAGCGAGGGCTCCTCCTCGTAGAGGCCGGGGAGGATCGCGATGTTCATGCCCGGCCGGTCCACGGCGTCGACGGCGGCCTGGAGGTCCCGGTAGCCGTTCTTCTCGCAGCGCTCGTAGAGGGCGAGGTTGCGCTGTTTGAGGTCGTCCGGGAAGCCGGATATCCGGCGCTCGAAGGCGGGCCGGTCCGTCTTGCAGACGATCAGGTCGGGCTCGCCGGCCCGGTACTGGGGTACGGAGCCGGTCCCGTCGGGGAGCTCGACGGGGCGTTCCTCGTGCGCGCTCGCGACGGGCGTGGCGACGAGGAGGGACAGGAAGGCTAGGAGGGCGGCGAGGAGAGCCGCCGGCACGGCAGGGAACCTGCGGGTCCACGACATGCGCGTGAGAGTAGAGGATTGTTCATCTTTTGGGATCCCCTCGTGCGCGAATCGGCAGCCGACTGGCCAAGTCGTAACCCGGGCCGGCGGCTCGGGGCGGGCGCGGCCGCCATGGCCGGTGGCCCGGGCCGGGGGCGTCCACCGTGGCCGGCGGACCGGGGCGGCGACCCGGAGGCAGTGGCCAGGGCCGGCGGCCAGGGCCGGGGGCCCGGGGGTGGTGGCCAGGCGGCGGTGGCCAGGGCCGGGGGCCCGGGGCGGCGGCCCGGGGCTGCGGCCAGGGCCGGTGGCCAGGGCGGCGACCCGGGCGGCGGCCCGGGGCGGGGGCCCGGGGCAGGGCCAGTGGCGGAGGCGTCCGCCGTGGCCGGTGGCCCGAGGCGGGCGCGTCCGCCATGGCCGGTGGCCCGAGGCGGGGGCGCCCCCCGTGACCGGTGGCCCGAGGCGGAGGCGTCCCCCGTGGCCGGCGGCCCGGGCGGGCGCGTCCCCCGTGGCCGGTGGCCCGGGGCGGAGGCGTCCGCCGCCCGCGGATGACGGGGTGCGGGCGCCGCCTCCCCCATCCGGGGGAAGCGGCAGAGACCGCAGAACGACGCGGCGGTGGCGGCGCCGCGGGAAGCATGGGCGGCATGCTGAGAATGAGCGCACTGCCCGATGTGCCGCGCTGGGCCACACTCACCGCCCACGCCGTCCCCCTGGTCACCCTGCCCTCGGGGCTGTGGAGGATCGCCCTGGCCATCGGGCTCCCGGTGACCGCGGAACCGGTCCGGACCGCCGGAGGGGCGCTGTACGTGCTCTCGCTGACCGTGGTCTCCGAAGCCCTCGCGCTGCTGACGCTCGGCCTGGTGCGGCCGTGGGGCGAGACCGTGCCGCGCTGGATCCCCCTGCTCGGCGGCCGCCGGGTGCGCCCGCTCGCGGCGGCGATCCCGGCACTGCTCGGCGCGACCGCGCTCTTCGGCCTGTGCGGCCTGGTCGGATACGTCCAGGCCGCGAACCTGGCCGCGGGCACCCTCACGGACACGCCGGCCCAGCAGGCGCTCCTCGTCCTCTGCTACCTGCCCCTGCTCGCCTGGGCCCCGCTCCTGGCGGTGTCGGCGATCGCCTACTACCGGCGCCGGACGGCCACCGGACCCCGCCCCGGCCGCCCCGCCCGCCGCGACGACCTCGACCGCCCCGCCCGCCGCGACAACCTCGCCCGCCCCGCCCGCCGCGACCACTCCACCCGCCCCGCCCGGGCCGTATCGGCCGACTGACCGGGATCTTCCCGTTGACGTGCCGCCGAAGGAATCCTACTGTAAGCCATAGGATTCCTTTCATAGATCGGGAGCGGGCAATGAGCGGCGACGGCGGTAGCAGTGGTGGCGGCACGGAGCAGGCCGGGAAGACGGCCGAGGGGCTGTCCTACCTGACCGGCTTCGGCAACGAGCACAGCTCGGAGGCCGTGACCGGAGCGCTGCCGATAGGCCGGAATTCGCCCCAGCGATCCCCCCTCGGCCTCTACGCCGAGCAGCTCAGCGGCAGCGCGTTCACCGAGCCCCGCTCCCACAACCGCCGCTCCTGGCTCTACCGGATCCGCCCCTCGGCCGCGCACCCGCCGTTCACCCGGACCGACAACGGCGCCCTGCGCACCGGGCCCTTCACCGAGGCCCCGGCGGACCCCAACCGGCTCCGCTGGAACCCGCTGCCCGACCCGGCCCCCGGCACGGACTTCGTGGCCGGCCTCTGGACCCTGGGCGGCAACGGCGACGCCACCCAGCGCACCGGCATGGCCATCCACCTCTACTCCGCCAACTCCCCCATGACCGACCGGGTGTTCAGCGACTCCGACGGCGAGCTGCTGATCGTCCCCGAGCGCGGCGGCCTGCTGCTGCGCACCGAGTTCGGGCTGCTGAGCGCCCGACCCGGCGAGATGGCCCTGATCCCGCGCGGGGTCCGCTTCCGCGTGGAGCTCCAGGACGCGACCGCCCGCGGCTACGTCTGCGAGAACTACGGCCGCCCCTTCGAGCTGCCCGACCTGGGCCCGATCGGCGCGAACGGGCTGGCCGCCGCGCGTGACTTCCGGGCGCCCGTGGCGGCGTACGAGGACCACGAGCGCCCCACCGAGGTGATCAACAAGTTCTGCGGCAACCTCTGGACCGCGACCTACGACCACTCGCCGCTCGACGTGGTCGCCTGGCACGGCACGCACGTCCCGTACGTGTACGACCTGCGCAGCTTCAACGTCATCGGCTCCATCAGCTACGACCACCCCGACCCGTCGATCTTCACCGTGCTGACCTCGCCCTCCGACACCCCGGGGCTGGCGGGCGTGGACTTCGTCGTGTTCGCCCCGCGCTGGCTGGTCGGCGAGGACACCTTCCGCCCGCCGTACTTCCACCGGAACGTGATGAGCGAGTACATGGGCCTGATCGAGGGGGCCTACGACGCCAAGGCGGAAGGTTTCGTCCCCGGCGGCGGCTCGCTCCACAACATGATGTCCGCGCACGGACCCGACCGGGAGACCTTCGACCGGGCGAGCGCCGCCGAGCTGAAGCCGCAGAAGATCGACGACGGCCTGGCCTTCATGTTCGAGACCCGCTGGCCGATCACCGCCACCGACCAGGCCGCCGGAGCGGACCACCTCCAGAGCGGATACGACGACGTCTGGCAGGGTCTCCAGCGCCACTTCCGCGCCTAACATCACGAGCACGCCGCGCGGGCGCGCCCACCGCACCCACCGCGCCCACCCCGTCCTACGGAGAACCACCCGTGACCGCCTTCGCCCCCGACTCGCTGGTATTGAACCGGAAGCTGCCGCTCTGGTACCAGGTCTCCCAGTCGCTGCGCGCCTCGATACTCGGGCGCACCGCGGACGCCTCGCTGCGCCTGCCCACCGAGGAGCAGCTCGCCGAGCACTACGGGGTGAGCGTGCTGACCATGCGGCAGGCGCTCAAGGAGCTGGAGGCCGAGGGGCTCATCAGCCGCCACCGGCGGCGCGGGACCTTCATCGAGCCGGCGGCGATGCGCGGCGCCCCGGTCCGGCTGCTGGGGTCGGTGGACGCGATCGTGGCCCAGCAGTCGGGTGACCGTACGACGATTCTCGGCCATGCGCGGACGCCGGTGTCCGGGGAGCTGCTGGAGCACTTCCCGGACACGCCGGAGGTGGTCACGTACCGCAGGCTCCGCCACGACAGCGAGAGCGGCGAGCCGACCAACTGGGCGGAGAACGCGGTCCGTCCGGAGCTGGCGGAGGTCATCGACCTTGCGGACCTGGAGCGTTGGCCGATGACGAAGGTGCTCCGCGACATCGCCAAGGTCGAGATCAGCCGGATCACCGACACCGTCGAGGCGCGGCTCGCCGACCCGGTCACCGCCGAGCTGCTCCAAGTGCCCCTGCTGAGCCCGATCCTGCACTACACGGGCGTGACGTACGACAAGGGCGGCCGGGTGGTCGACGTGGCGCGCATCCGCTACCGCGGCGACCGCTTCTCCTTCACGGTGACGGTCGACGCGCACTGACCGCTACTTCTTGACCGCTACTTCTTCTCCTCGTCCTCCGCCCCGCGCTCACCCTCCGCCTGCGAGGGCGTGGTCCGCATGGTCTGGGCGTGGCGCTGCTTCTTCTGCTGTTCGTCCATGTCCTCATCGAGCCGTTCCCCCTCGGCCTGCGACGGGGTCGAATACTCGTCGTACTGGCTCATGACCGCCTCCTGCGTCTCCGGGCCGGTGCAGATCCGTACATAAGGAGCCTAACTCTCCGGCCTGGACGCGGCCCGCCCGCCAGGTGGCGTCGCTACCATCGGCCTGGTGAGCGACGACACCCCGCTGCTGGACGATCTGATGCCCTGGGCCGTGGGCTCCCTGCGCCTGGGCCGGGCCTGGGTGGCGGCGCCCGACCCGGCGGCCCTGCGGGCCCGCTGGGCCGCCCTGGCGGGCGCCGCCGGGGCCGAGCGGGAGCGGCTGTTCCGCCCGACCCGGGCCCGGACCCCGGCCGCCGGAGCCGCCGCGCTGCCGGGCCAGCGCGCGGGCTCGACCGCCCGTTTCGCCGATGTGCCCGGCCCCTGTCCGGAGCCCGTACGGATCCTGCGCGAGCCCTTCGACGAGCAGTGGCTGCTGCCCGACCAGCGGCTCATCGACCTGGCCCGTCCGGAGCTGTGGCGGGTCCTGGACGAGCACCAGCTGTTCGCCATGGAGCCCCCGCAGAGCGCCGGGCCGCCCCTGGTCACCGCGCACCTCCCGGCCGGCCGGCTCGGCCGGATCCGCCCGCTGCACCGTCGGCCGGGCGGCGCCGAGCCCAATCTCGCCCCCGGCCTACTGCCGCTGCTCGGCGAGCGCTACGGCACCTGGGTCACCCCCGAGGACGTGCTCTGCTGGATCCTCGCCGCGGGCCGCCCGGGGCCCCGGGGGTACGAGGTCCCGCTCACCGCCGACCCCGAGCGCTGGCGGGCCGGGCTGGAGCTGGGCCACCGGCTGCTCTCCGTCCAGCTGCGCGGGGCCCGCGGCGGCGAGCCGCCCCGGCTGCCCGGCGGACGCCGGCCCTACGTCCGCTCCGCGCTGCCCGCGTGGCCGCGCGAGCTCTCGTACGGCCCGGAGGCCGAGACCCTGGACATCGGCGGCGGGACCGTCTCGCCCGTCCCGGCCGGTGCCTGGGAGTACGAGGTCCAGGGCGTCCGGGTCCTGGAGTCCTGGTTCGCTGCCCGGCTCGCCCACCGGGACCCGGAGGCCGACGGACTGGACGCGCTGGGTCCGGCCGAGTGGCCGCAGAGCTGGACCTCGGAGCTGCTGGCCCTGGTGACCACCCTGGCGCTGCTGGCCGACCTGGCGCGGGAGCGGGCCGCGTTCGAGACGGGGCCGGCGCTGGACACCGCCGGGCTGCGCGCGGCCGGGATCCTGCCGCCGCCGCACTGGGCCCGGCGCCCCGCTTCGGTGCTGGACCACCAGGAGGAGGGCCCGGGCGGCCAGTTCGCGCTGCTGTGAAGCCCGCCGGGAAGCCGGCCGCCGCTACGGGACCGGGGACACCGGCACCTGGACGGTCCGCTGGACGGACACGGCGCCGCCCGCGTCGAGCGCGTCGGCCACGTGGAGCTGGACGTTGGCGGTGAACCGGCAGCCGATCACGGCGATGCCGCACACCCGGTAGCGGACCACGACGCCCTTCTCGGTGCCCGCGGGCACCGCGCCGACCGTCTGCGGCACCGGACCGAGCCGGGTGACCGCGGGGGTGGTCGGCAGGGCGTCGGTCAGGGCCACGTCGAAGGCGTCGCCCGGCCCGGTGTTGCGGATCCGGTACTCGACGCTCAGGGTCCGCGAGAGGTAGTTGAACGGGCCGCCCCAGAAGGCCCGGTGGGTGACGGTGAGCGCGGGCTGGAGGACGCTGACGGTACCGAAGAGCTGCAGGGTCCACGCCCCGCCGGCGCCGACGGCAATCCCCGTGTTGAGGTTGAAGGTGCCCGAACCGGTGGTCTGGCGGTAAGAGTTGCCAGGGGTGGTGTCGGCGACGACGGTCCAGGTACCGGAACCGCTGACGTTCGTACCGCTGTTGAACATGCTCGGGAAGGCGCAGCTTCCGCTGCTCAGGGCCAGCGTCAGGCTGCCGCGGGCGTTGGTGAGGGTGACCCGCGCGTCCGTTCCGCGCAGCGCCGCCTGGGTGGCGCCGAGCAAGACAGGGATATCGAAGGACAGTTGGCTCGGCAGCGAGGAGAAGACGCCCGCGGGCACCGACTGGCTGCCGGTGACGCGCCGGGTCTCCGCGAGGGGGCCGCTCGTGCAGTCGGAACCGACGCTCGTCACGTTTCCGTTGGTGTTCGAGACGGAAACGTTCAGCGACTGCGGAGCGAAGCCCGCCGCCGGCGCCGGGGCGGCTCCCAGCACCAGACCGGCCAGCAGCGCTATCACCACGACCGCCGCCCGCCGGATCGGGGAACGCGGATGCGGTGCGGTCGAACGCCTCATGGGCAACCCTTCGGACGGGTCGATGGACGGAGAACCCGACATACCATACGCAGATAAATGCCATATAACGTGGGATCTCGGACACACCGCGTGGTGACAGGCCCGGGTCCGAACCGGTAGGGAGGGCTCCATGACTCCCGACACCCGCGCCACCGACCCGCTCCCCCTCGACGGCATCACGGTCGTCTCCGTCGAGCAGGCCGTCTCGGCCCCCTTCGCCACCCGTCAGCTCGCCGACCTGGGCGCACGGGTCATCAAGGTCGAGCGGCCCGACGGCGGTGATTTCGCGCGCGGCTACGACACCACCGCGCACGGTCTCGCCTCGCACTTCGTGTGGGCCAACCGGGGCAAGGAGTCGATCGCGCTCGACCTGAAGGATCCGCGCGGCCGCGAGGTGCTGCACGGGCTGCTGGACGGCGCCGACGTGTTCGTGCAGAACCTCGCCCAGGGCGCCGCCGCCCGGCTCGGGCTCGACTCGGCGGCGCTGTGCGCGCGTTACCCGCGCCTGGTCGCCGTGGACGTCTCGGGATACGGACCGGAAGGCCCGTACGCCCACAAGCGCGCCTACGACATGCTCGTCCAGTGCGAGGCGGGCCTGGTCTCGGTGACCGGCACCCCGGAGCGACCCGTCAAGGCCGGCATCCCGGCGGCGGACATCGCGGCCGCCATGTACGCCTTCTCGGGGGTGCTCGCGGCCCTGCTCCGGCGCGGGACCACGGGGCGCGGGGGCCGGGTGGAGGTGTCGATGCTGGACGCGCTCGCCGAGTGGATGGGGCATCCGCTGCACCACACGATGCACGGCGGGCAGCAGCCGGTGCGGACGGGGCTCGCGCACGCCGTGATCGCACCCTACGACGCCTACGCGACGGCGGACGGGGACCAGGTGCTGCTGTCGGTGCAGAACGACCGCGAATGGCGGCGGCTCGCCGAACACGTGCTGGAACGGCCCGAGTTGGTGGAGGATCCGGGATACGCGACGAACGCGGCGCGTACCGCGAACCGGGAGAAGACCGACGCGCTGGTGGCCGAAGCGCTGGCCCGGCTCGGCGCGGACGAGGCGATCGGCCGGCTGGAGGCGGCGGGCATCGCCTGCGCGCGGCTGAACTCGGTGGCGCAGCTGGCCGCACACCCCCAGCTGGCGGCCCGGGACCGCTGGCGGGAGGTGGGCTCGCCTGCGGGCCCGCTCCGGGCCCTGCTGCCGCCGATCGGGCTGCCCGACGGCGCGGCACCGCACATGGGTGCGGTGCCCGCGCTCGGCGAACACACCGAATCCCTACTGCACGCCCTGGGGATGACGGGCGAACAGATCACGGTATTGCGCCGGGACGGCGTGGTTCGCTGACTGGACAGGGTCGATCGGACTGCTGATCAGGCCGGGGACGGAGCGGTTTCGCCGCCGGGACGGGTACGCCGGCGGCGCGGACGATGCGAACCGTGCAGACCGTGCGGACGGTTACGAACGGCGGCTGCCGAAGAGCGTGCGACGCAGCCGCCGCAGCGGCGCGAAGAGCGAAACGCGCGCGCTCCGGCTCCGCAGCCGGTGCGTGTGGTCGCGCGAGGTGAGCTCGCGCATGAGCAGCGTCGCCTCGGCGGCCTCCCGGTGCGGGATGGCGGGACCGCCCAGCACGGCGAGGTGGCGGTCGAGGCGCGAACTGGTCGCACCACTACCGCAAGTGATGGCAGGCACGCGAGGCGGCCTGCTGCGCATTGCTATCTGTTCCATGTCTCTCCCCACCCGTACGAGGGCACCCGGCCCACCGGGCAGGGTAACCCTACCGCCCCGACGTCGCGCGCGGGTATCCCGGTGGTGTGAATTGCCCGTGCGGTGACCGGGAGTTGACGACTACTCAGCGGAGTCGCCCGTCACTCTCCGCACAGAGCGCCGACTCCTGTCACGACAGGGGCCGCACCGCGCCCGCTGCGGTAACTTGGAGTGATCGTCCGGTAACACATCTGGGGACGCGCGTGAATGAGGCTTGCGGTGACTGAGTCCGCGTCGAACGAGGGCGGGAGCAACGGGGGCGGGAGCGCCGAGCGCGTCATCGGAGGACGGTACCGCCTGCTGGGCCCGCTCGGGCGCGGCGGGATGGGCATGGTGTGGCGGGCCCGGGACGAGGTGCTGGGCCGCGAGGTCGCCGTCAAGGAGGTGCGGGCGCCGGCTGGAATGGACCCCGCCGAGGTGAGCCGGATGTACCGGCGCCTGGAACGGGAGGCCTGGGCCGCGGCCCGCGTCTCGCACCGCGGGGTCGTCACCGTCTACGACGTGGCCACCGAGGACGGCCGGCCCTGGATCGTGATGGAGATCGTACGGGGCCTCTCGCTCGCGGAGGTGCTGGAGGGGGACGGGCCGCTCACCCCGCAGCGGGCCGCGCACATCGGCGAGCAGGTGCTGGCCGCGCTGCGCTCCGCGCACGAGGCCGGGGTGCTGCACCGGGACGTGAAGCCGGGCAACGTGCTGATCGCCAACGACGGCCGGGTGGTGCTCGGCGACTTCGGGATCGCCAGCCTGGAGGGGTCCACCGCCATCACCATGACGGGCGAGGTGGTCGGGTCCCCCGAATTCCTGGCGCCGGAGCGGGCGTTGGGGCGGGAGCCCGGTCCCGAGTCGGATCTGTGGGCGCTCGGGGTGATGCTGTACGCCGCCGTCGAGGGGATCTCGCCGTTCCGCAAGGACACCCCGCTGGCCACGCTGCGGGCCGTGGTGGACGAGGAGTTCCCGCCGCCGCGGGCGGCCGGGGCGCTGACGCCCGTACTGGAGGGGCTCCTGGTCAAGGACCCCGCCGAGCGGCTGCCCGCGGCGGAGGCGGCCCGGATGCTGCGGATCGTCGGAGCGGGCGGGACCGTACGGGCCTCCGGCGGGCCGGCGTCGGGGCCGGCCGCGGGACCGGGCCCGGGGTGGCAAGGACCCGACTCCCCCACCTCCGTCGCGCAGCACCGGTACGGCCGTCACACTCCGCCGCTGCCCGCGCCGGTGCCGATGCCCGCGCCGGGGCCCGGGAGCATGGGCCCGCCGCAGGCCCGGCAGGGTCGGGCCGGGCTGGTCCTGACCGGCGGGATCGTGCTGATGCTGGTGGCGCTGGCCATGCTGGGCTGGCTGCTGCTGAAGGACCGCCAGAGCACCGGCGGAGGCGGGGGCAGCCCGACGGGTGCGCCGACCGCCACGCAGAGCCCTTCGCCTTCGCCGAGCCCTTCGCCGAGTCCGACGCGGAGCCCGTCTCCGAGCCCCTCCCCCTCCGAGTCCCCCTCGGCCACCGCCGCACCGAACTTCACCGTGTCCGCCGTCCAGGCGGTCCGGGACACCTACCGCGGAGCCTGTCCGCCGCCCGCCACCGGTGCGCCCGCCTTCACCGCCACCGTCGCGGTGGACCGCACCCCGGCCGTCCTGGAGTACCGCTGGGCCGCGCGGGGCGGGGAGAGCACCGGCCCCGGCTGGCAGTCCGTCACCTACCCGGCGGGCGGCCCGCTGAGCATGCGGCTGGACCACACGGAGCCGTCGTACCACGAGGGCACGTCCTTCCGGGATGCCGTGCGGCTGGAGGTCCGGCCCCCGGGGGCGGAGGCTCCCTCGGCGGCCTCCGCCTGGCTGGAGTTCTCGGTGACGTGCGAGGAGGAGACCCCGACCGCCGGGGCCTCCTCCCCTGGAACCACCGGACCGACCGGCTCCCCGTCACCGAATCCGGGTCCGGCCGTCAGCCCGTGAGAGCGACCCCTCAGGCCGCGTTGGTGAAGACGGGCAGGTATCCGCCGGACTGTCCGGCGGCCGTGGGGTGGTACGACTCACCGATGTTCAGCCAGTTGAGGCTGTGCAGCCACTCGCTGCCGGAGCAGATCTCGTGGCCGGTGAAGGCTCCGGTGACCGAGGCGAAGGTGAAGCCGTGGTCCGCGGCGCGTTTGGCGATGGCGGCGTTGAGGTAGTCGGAGCCGCCGTTGATGGCGGTGCGCTCGCCTTCCGTCAGTCCGGCGACACAGGTGCCGTTCAGCTTGTAGAAGCGGGGATAGCCGAGGACGACCACGTGGGCGCCCGGGGACCGGCTGTGGATGGCGTTGTAGACCTGGTCGAGCTGGCCGGGGAGGGTGGAGTCGACGTAGGCCTTGGCCTGGTTGACCCGGCTGATGCAGGTGGACTCGGACTGGAGCACACAGGTCGTCATGACGTCGGAGAATCCGGCGTCGTTGCCGCCGATGGTGATGCTGACCAGGTCGGTGCCGGAGTTCAGCGGTCCGAGCTGGTTGTTCAGCACGTCCCCGGTACGCGCACCCGAGCAGGCGACGAAGGAGAAGGTCTGCGGGGAGTGGGCGGCGGCCCAGAGCGCGGGGTAGGCGCGGGTGGTGCGCTTGCAGTCGCCGCTCGAACTGTCGTAGTTGCCGGCGCCGACGCCGGAGGAGTACGAGTCGCCGAGGGCCACGTAGCCGAAGTCCGCGGCGGCGGAGGCCGGGCCGGCGCCGAGCAGGGCGGCGCCCGCGGCGAGTAAGAGGGCGGACGCCAGGGCGGCGAAGCGCGGCATTTTCATGCTCATGTGTGCGGCTCCTTGTGGGGGGTTACTGCTGAGTCCGTGGTACAAGGAACCGAGGGGTCTTTGGAAGTGTTCATGCCAAGAATATTCGGGGCAGACATGCGGTCCGAATCTTCACCCGCATGGCGTTTGAAGAGGGAAATCCGCCACCCGATCCGGCGAAACACGGGTGCACAAGGCCAGTTCGTGCCGGATCATGGGCGCCATGCCAGCCAACCCGCAAGACGCGCTGCCGATCCGGCTCAACGTCGACGACAGCGACTCCCCGTCGGACGTCGTCGACGCGCTGTTCCTCGGCCGCTTCGCGTCCGGCGAGCAGCCCTACTCGCACAGCGTGTCCATCGAGCGGGTCAAGGCGGGCGCGACCCTGCTGCCGGCCGAGGCCACCGTGCTGCGCTCGGCGCGCGACACCGACCGCAGCGCCACGCTCGCCGAGGGCGAGGGATGGACCATGCTCGTCTCCCGCTGGAGCCGGGGCGCGGACGTCACGGTGACCGCGGTCAGCGACGAACTCGCCGCCGGGGTGCTCGACGAGGCCACGGCCGGGGTGCAGGACGAGCCCGAACCGCAGCCGGAGAACGTGACGATGGGGTTCTGGTACGTCTCCCCGCGCCGCGGCCCCTACCGCACGACCCGGCAGATCGCGGCGGGCACGTGGCCGGAGGTGCGGCCCAACTACACCGCCCCGGTGGCCTCGGCGATGGACCGGCTGATGAAGGTCACCCCGGACGACATCGCGGGCCGGCTGCTCCTGCTGCACGGTCCGCCGGGCACGGGCAAGACCTCGGCCCTGCGCACGCTCGCCCGGTCCTGGCGGGACTGGTGCCAGGTGGACTGCGTACTGGACCCGGAGCGGCTGTTCAACGACGTCGGCTACCTCATGGACATCGCGATCGGCGAGGACGAGGGCACGGCGAAGGGCCGCTGGCGGCTGCTGCTCCTGGAGGACTGCGACGAGCTGATCCGCGGCGAGGCCCGGCACACCGCCGGGCAGGCACTGTCACGGCTGCTCAACCTGACGGACGGTCTGCTCGGCCAGGGCCGCAACGTCCTGGTGGGCGTGACCACCAACGAGGACCTGGAGCGCCTCCACCCGGCCGTGGTCCGGCCGGGCCGCTGCCTGGCCCGGATCGAGGTCGGCCGCCTGACGCACCGCGAGGCGGTGGACTGGCTCGGCACCGACGAGGGCGTCTCCCGCGAGGGCGCGACGCTGGCGGAGCTCTACGCCCTGCGCCGCGGCACGACGGGCCCCTCGGCCCTGCTGCCGCAGCAGGGCCACGACGCCGAGGCGGGGCTGTACCTGTAACTCCGGTGTGCCTGTGGCGACGACAATGGGCCCGCGGACGAAGGCCCCCGTCGACCGACAGCCGCCCTTTCCGGGGGACCCACGAACAGGAGAACGCACCGTGCTCGAACCGGCGCAGGAGAACCCCTTCCCCGACAGCCACGTCCTCGGCGAGGGCCCGGAGCCGCACCCGCAGCTCCAGCCCGTGCTGGGCCTCATCGGCCGCTGGCACGGCCAGGGGAGCGGCGAGTACCCGACCCTGGAGCACGGCTTCCGGTACGAGCAGGAGATCACCTTCAGCCACGACGGCCGGCCCTTCCTGTGCTACGAGTCGCGCGCGTGGCTGATCGACGCCTCCGGGACGGCGCTGCGCCCCGCGGGCCGGGAGACCGGGTGGTGGCGGATCCTGCCGGACGCCTCGGTCGAGGTCACGCTCGCGCACCCGACGGGCATCGTGGAGACCTACGTCGGCAAGGTGTCCGGCACGGAGATCGAGATGGCCACCGACACCGTGGGACTGACCCCCCGGGCCAAGGAGGTGACCGGCATGCGCCGCCGGTACACCCTCCGGGACGGCGAGCTGACGATCGTGCAGGAGATGGCCGCGGTGGGCCAGCCCATGCAGCACCACCTCCAGGCGCAGCTGCGGCAGCGCAAGGACTGACCGGGGTCAGGCCGTCCCGGGCATCAGGCCGTCCCGGGCGTCAGGCCGACCCGGGCGTCAGGCCCCGTACCGCGCGCGCAGCGCGTCCAACGCCGTCGCCGTCGCCTCGTCGAAGGTCAGCCCCAGCCGCCGCGCCCGCTCCGCATAGGCCTGCGCGGCGGTGGCCGCCTCCCGGGCGGCCCCGTCGCCCGCCGCCGCGACGAAGGTGCCGTTGCGGCCGCGCGTCTCGATGACCCCGTCCGACTCCAACGCCCGGTAGGCCTTCGCGACCGTGTTCGCCGCCAGTCCCAGTTCCTCCGCGAGGCCCCGTACCGTCGGCAGCTTGAACCCGGCCGGCAGCCGCCCGGCCCGCGCCCCCTCCGCGATCTGGGCGCGCAGCTGCTCGTACGGGGCGGCCGCGCCGGCGGCGCCGTCGATGCGGATCTTCAGGTGCGGGGAAGTCGAGGTCACGGGGCCGATTCTCCCCCATGACCCCGGGCCTCGGCCCCGAAATTCGCGGGCGCGCACCCCTCGGCGGCCCGTACGGTCGAAACCATGCCCACAACCATCCGTGACCTGCGCCCGGACGACCCGGCCGACGCCGAGTCCGTCGTACGGGTGCGCCGCGCGGCCCTGCCCTTCATGATCAGCACGGCCCGCGGGGTGGCCTTCGAGCTGGCCTGCGCCCACCCCGCCAAGCGCTACCGCCTCCTCGTCGCCGAATCCGCCGACGGACAGGTCATCGGCACCGCGCAGGTCGGCATCGCCTACGACAGCCCCGAGCCCGGCCAGGGCTTCGTCAACGCCTACGTGGACCCCGCACGGCGGGGGCTCGGCGCCGGGAGCGCCCTGCTGCGCGCGGCGGAGGAGCATCTCGCCGCCGCGGGCGCGAAGGACTCGTACGCCTGGGTGCTCGACGAGCCGCCCCACCGCGCGTTCGCCGGGCGCCACGGGTACCGGCCCTCCCGCTCCGCGCACTTCCTGCGCCTGGACCTGACCTCGGCGGCCCTGCCCGCGCTCCCCCGGAACCTGCCCGCCGGTGTCGAACTGCGCCCCGGCTCGGCCTTCGCCGCCGATCCGCGCCCGCTCTTCGAGGCCGACGCGGCGGCGTCCCTCGACGAACCGGGCGACGTGGCCGTCGAGTTCGACGACTACGAGGACTGGCTGCGGCACACGTGGAACAACCCGTACCTGGACCGGGAGCTCACCACCGTGGTCCTGGTGGACGGCGAGGTCGCCGCCTTCACGGCCGCCCACACCGACGGGGCCACCCGCTACTCCTCGGCCATGACCGGCACCCTGCGCGGCTTCCGCGGGCTGGGCATGGCCAAGCTCGCGAAGAACGCCTCGCTGCTCCGGGCCCGCGCGGCGGGCTACACGGAGGCGTTCACGGGCAACGACACCGGCAACGGCCCGATGCTCGCCGTCAACACCTGGTTCGGGTACGAGGTCTGCGCGACCGAGACCCGCTTCACGAAACGATTGGATCCCCTGCGATGAGCGACCGGCAGACAGACCGACTGACCGACCGGCTGACCGTCACCCTGACCAAGGCGGGCCGCACCAAGATCAGCTACCCGGCCGAGCCGGTGGCCGACACCGGCACGCGGATCACCGTACGGGCCCCCTGGGCGGCCGAAGGGGTACGGGACTTCGGGTTCGTGCGCTTCGAGCCGGGCGACGTGTTCACCGAGCACTTCTGGCGCGACCGCTGGTACGCGGTCAAGGAGGTCCGCACCGCCGAGGGCGTCCTCAAGGGCTGGTACTGCGACGTGACCCGCCCGGCGGTGGTGACGGAAACCGCGATCCTGGTCGAGGACCTGGACCTCGACCTGTGGGTGTCGGCGGACGGCACCGAGGTACTGCGCCTCGACGAGGACGAGTTCGCCGGGAGCGGCCTCGCCGCCACCGACCCCGGGGCCGCCGCCGAGGCCGTCCGGGCCCTGGACACCCTGGACGCCCAGGCCCGCTCGGCGGCCGGAATCGCCGCGCTCCTGGCCTGATCCGCTCCCGGGCCACGGGTTTCTGTGGGCCCGCTTAGCGGCTCCTTAAGCGGACCCTAAGGATCGGCTCCCGGGGGCTGAAGGCCGCCGAACGGCCCGTGCGGGCGGTTAGTTTGGCTGGGCCAGGGAGGGCCGGAGGCGGCGCCGCGCACCCGTGAGGGGCGGCGCCGCACAGCCCCGCACCTCCTGGCGCATCCACGACTCGCGCTGCCATGTGCCGTGCCCCAGAGGAGATCCACCATGTCCGCACGCCGTACCGCCGCCCGTATCGCCGCCGTCGGCCTCGCTCCGCTCGCGGTGGCCGCGTACGCCGCCGTGCCCGCGGCCGCCCACGGTTCGATGACGGACCCGGTCAGCCGGGTGGCGGCGTGCTACGCGGAGGGTCCGGAGGCCCCGAAGTCGGCAGCCTGCAAGGCGGCGGTCGCGGCGAGCGGGACGCAGGCGTTCTACGACTGGAACGCGGTGAACATCGCCAACGCGGCCGGTCAGAGCAAGTCCCTGATCCCGGACGGGCAGTTGTGCTCGGCGGGCAACGGCAAGTACAAGGGCCTGGACCTGGCGCGCGCCGACTGGCCGGCGAGCCCGATGGCCCCGGGCGCGCACACCTTCCGCTACAAGGGGACCGCCCCGCACAAGGGTTCCTTCGAGCTGTACGTGACGAAGGACGGCTACGACCCGACGAAGCCGCTGAAGTGGTCCGACCTGGAGCCGGCGCCCTTCGTGAAGGTCTCCGACCCGGGGATGCAGAACGGCGACTACGTGTTCTCCGGCAGCGTCCCGAACAAGACCGGCCGGCACCTGATCTACAGCATCTGGCAGCGCTCGGACAGCCCGGAGGCCTTCTACTCCTGCTCGGACGTGGTCTTCGGCAAGGACACCGGCGCGACCGGTGGCAAGCCGGGCGGGAAGCCCGGCACCAAGCCGAGCTCCACGCCCTCGGAACAGCCGTCGGAGCAGCCCTCGGAGCAGCCCTCCGCCCGGCCCTCGGCCCCCACCGACCAGCAGATCGCCGATGGCGCGAGCAAGTCCACGGTGGAGCACGGAGGGCACGGGGACAACGACCCGAAGACGAACGCGGACGCCTCCCCGTCCCCGATCGCCCCGCAGAGCGGGACCAACCTCGCGGAGACGGGTGGCAGCAGCGCCACCCCGGCGATCGCGATCGCCGGGGCCGGCACCCTGGCCGTCGGCGCGGCCGTGCTGTTCGCGCTGGCCCGCCGCCGTGCGACGCCGGGCCGACACGGCCGCTGACCGGGCGGCGACGGGCACCGACTGACAGCGGCCGCCGGCCCGCCGGGGGGCGGGTCGACGGCCGCTGTCAGTCAGTCACCCGGTCGGTCTGTCAGTCGAAGACCGACGCGCAGGTGGTCCGTTCGGCGTGCGCCGGGTCGAGGGCGTTGGCCGCCTCGTGCCAGGCGATCCGGTCGGTGAGGGCGATGGCCACGTGCTCCGACAGGTCCAGTGCGCACAAGTCCTGGAGCAGCACGTTGCGGACGTCCGGCCCGCTGAGGAACTGGCTCCGGTACGGGGTGACCACCTCGTCGTAGCGGGTGGCGATCACCGTGTACTTGACCCCGGGGACGGTGTCCCCGCCCACGTTCAGCTTGTTGATGAAGGCGGATCCGGCGATCTGGTCGGCGAGCCCGGGGGTGGCGGTGCTGATCAGGTTCTCGGCGCCGGGGAAGTACGGGAGGAGCTGGGTGAGCCCGTCGAGGGTGGTCCCGTGGTTGTCGGGGGCGAGCCCGACCAGGGCGTTGACCTTGGCGGCTCCGCCGAGGAACTTCAGGTAGTAGTTCGGCATCATGCCGCCCTGGGAGTGGCCGACGATGTCGGTCTTGGCCGCTCCGGTGGAGGCGAGCACCTTGTCCACGAAGGTGTCGAGCTGGCCGGCCGACTTGTCGATGGGGCCGAGCCCGTTGAAGAGGGGTACGCCGGGCAGTTGCCCGTAGTCGAGGGAGTAGACGCAGTACCCCCGGTGGACGAGGTACGGGGCGAAGCCGAGCCAGTTGTCGACGGAGTTCCCGAAGGTTCCGTGGACGAGGACCACGGGGCGGGGATGGGCGGCGGACGGTTTGCAGGACCAGTTGTTCCAGCCGCTGCTCGGCGCCGAGGCGGCCTGGGCCGCGCCGGTGGGGGCGACGAGTGCGGCGGTGGTCAGGGTGAGGACGGCCAGCGGGCGGAGCAGGCGTCTCCAGGGCAGCATCGTGTGATCTCCTTGCGTGTCTTGGGGGACAACGAGGGGACGGCTCGGGAATTACGTGGGGGTTCATCCCGTGATCCGGATCACAAGGGGTGCTGCAGCCGCTAAATTACGGGCGAGTAGCAAGACAGGGAAGTTACGCGTCGGTAAAAGATGGGCCTGGTTCGGCGCAGACCCCGGGCGGGGCTTCATCCGTTCGGCCCACCCCTGCTGCGCCCGGCCCCCGGTACGCCGAGCGTGTGAGACATGACCCAGACCACCAACGCAGATCCAGGGCCGTCCGGCGGGTTCCTCGCCGAGATCAAGGACGCGGTGACCACCCGGGCCGCCCTGCTGGTCCTGGGCGTACTCGCGCTCCAGCTCGCCTTCATCACCTCCTACGTCGGGGCCTTCCACCACCCCGAGCCCAGCGAAATCCCGATCGCCGTGTCGGCGCCGGTCGCACCGGTCGCGGAGCAGTCGGCCAAGCAGCTCGCCGCCCTGCCCGGCAAACCGCTCGACCCGCGCGCCGTCAAGGACGAGGCGACGGCGCTGAAGCAGATCCAGAACCGGGACGTGGACGGCGCGCTGATCATCGACCCGGCCGGCAAGGCCGACAAGCTGCTGGTCGCCAGCGGTGGCGGGGCCTCCCTCTCGCAGGCCCTCGTGGAGATCGTCGGGCGCGCCGAGGCGGCCCAGGGCCGCACCCTCCAGGTGGCCGACGTGGCCCCGGCGGACAAGGGCGACGCCCGCGGCCTGAGCTCCTTCTACCTGGTGGTCGGCTGGTGCGTGGGCGGCTACCTGTGCGCCGCGATCCTCGCGATCAGCGCCGGCGCCCGGCCGGCGAACATCCATCGCGCCGTCATCCGGCTCGGCGCGCTGTTCGTATACGCGGTGGCGGCCGGACTCCTCGGCGCGGTCATCGCCGGACCCGTCCTGGACGCCCTGCCCGGCAGCATCCCGGCCCTGTGGGGGCTCGGTACGCTCGTGGTCTTCGCGGTCGGCGCGATCACCCTGGCCTTCCAGGGGCTCGCGGGGGTGGTCGGCATCGGCCTGGCGATCCTGCTGGTGGTGGTGTTCGGCAACCCGAGCGCGGGCGGAGCCTACCCGTACCCGCTGCTGCCGCCGTTCTGGAAGGCCATCGGCCCGGCCCTGCCGCCGGGCGCGGGCACGTACGCCGCGCGCTCGATCGCGTACTTCAAGGGCAACGACGTCACCGGGCCGCTGCTGGTCCTGAGCGGCTGGGCGGTCCTCGGCTCGGCGGTCACCCTGGCCTGTGCGGGGTTCCACAAGGGCAAGGCCGGGCCGGCCGTGGGCAGCGGGCTGCCCGAGCCCGAGGTGTCCGACGCGTCCGGGGCGCCCGGGGCAGGGGCCGGCCGGTGAACAACCCGATCCTGCGCAACCGGCAGGGACCGGCCGAACAGGCCGTCTCCGTCAAGCGGATGGAGCCGAGCGCGCAGGCACAGCTGGGCGCGCTCGGCCTCACCGGCTTCATCGTCGTCACCACCATCGCCACCGGCATCGACGCGGGCGTCTTCCCCGAGAAGCTCGGCCACTCGGTGCTCCCGCTGGTCGGCTTCTTCATCGGCGGACTCGCCCAGCTGCTGGCCGGGCTCTTCCAGGCGCAGCGCGGCGACACCTGGCACGCGACCGTGTTCGGCGGCTTCGGACTGTTCTGGATGGCGAAGGCCTGCCTGCTCCAGTGGGTGCTGCCCGCCACCGATCCGGCCCTGCGCGGGGACGTCAGCGGACTGTTCACGCTGCCGTGGGTGTTCGTGGTGTTCGTGCTGTGGATCGGCAGCTGGCGGATCCATCTAGTGCTGCTGTCCACGTTCACCTGCGTACTGGTGGTCTTCGTCGCCATGACGGTCAGCGGGTTCACCGGCTCGGTCGTCTGGAACCGGATCACCGGCTGGAGCGGGCTGCTGGCCGCGCTCGGAGCCACGTACCTGCTCGCCGGCCAGATCATGGCGAGCACGTGGGGCCGCCAGGTGCTGCCGATGGGCCGGTTCCTGGCCCCCGAAGAGCACCCGGAGACCTAGGTCGTCTCTTTCGGATCTTGCCCGGCCCGACCGCCGTGCCGGCCCGGGCGGGCGGTGTCGTACGCTCCGCTGTCATGAACATGGATCAAGCCGGGCAGGCCGGCGCCGACACCCTGCGCAGTGCCCGGTTCGAGTACGCCCCGGCCGCCGCGGACTACGACGAGGCCCTGCGGCGGTACACCCTCGGGACCTGGCCGGGGCGCACCAGGTTCCTCTGGCTCCCCGCGCTGCTCGGGGCCGCCGCGGGACTGCTCCGCGTCCTGCGGTGGGGCCTCGGCTGGACCGGCATCGCCATCGTGGCCGTCACCGCCGTCATCGCCACGCTCGGCATCCGGCAGTGGCACCGCAAGTCCCGGATGAAGGACCTCTACGAGAGCGACGCCGCCCTCGGCACCATCCGCACCATGCTCGCCGAGGACGGCCTGCGCACCACCACCGCCGACGGGGAGGACGAGCACGCCGACGAATGGCGCGGCTACCCCTGGTGGTTCGAGACCCCCGAGTTGTTCGTCCTCACCGGAAGCCTGGAGCACTTCCTCGTGCTGCCCAAGCGCGGGGCGGCCTCCCCCGCCGACCTCGACCGGGCCCGCGCCCTGTTCACGGAGCACCTCCGGCGCATCTGAGCTCCGGCGCATCTGAGCGCGGGCCCGCCGGACGGGCCGGCCGGCTAGCCGAGGGGCGCGAGCAGCCGGTCGGCGCCGCGCAGGGCGTGCCGGCCGACGGCCTTGCCGAGGGCGACCCCCGCCTCGTCGGCGGAGCGGGTGTGGATGCCCGAGAAGATCCGCGCGTCGACGTTGTCCCGCGTCAGCTGCTCCCAGCTCGTGTACGTACGGCTTGCGCCGGGCGCCGTCGGGCTGGTCACGGAGAACGGGGCGGTACGGGGTCCGGCGAGGGCGTCCAGGATCACCTCGGCGGCTCCGGCGTAGGTGTTGTGGCCGCTGGGGTAGTCGGGGTGGGCCGGGGTCTGGTGGAGCGGGGTCCAGGCCGGGTCGGGATCGATCGTCCCGGTCCGGATCGCGGTGACCGGGCGCCAGCGGGTGTACGCGTACTTGCTGTCGGAGGTGGCGATCTGGGTGTCGACCAGGGCCGCGTGGAACAGCCCGACCAGCCCCGCCCGTTCGGCGGCCGAGCCGTGCGAGCGGGTCACCGCGACGCGCAGCGGCTCGGTGTACAGGGCCAGCGAGGAGCCGTACCAGAAGGTGGCGGTCTCGGTCTGGCGCGCGCTGCGGACGGTGGAGCCGGCGGCTCCGTACGCGCGCACCTCGGCGAGGTCGGCGCGGTACCGGCGGGAGTCCAGCGCGGGCGGCGGGCCGAGCCGGTACTGGTCCGGGGAGTCGAGCAGGAACGGCCTGGCCACGCGGTTGCCGTACTGCGCGGCGGGGGCGTAGCCGTCGGGCGTCGGCCGCCATGCGCCGGGGGCGGCGGGCGGGACGGCGAAGGGCGCGTTCACGGAGGCGGGGTCGAGGCCGTCGCCCTGGCGGGAGGCGAGCGCGAGCTTCGCCTGCCGGGCCCCGGCTTCGACGCCCCGGTCCTCGGCACGGCCGTCGGGGATCCGCCCGAGGGTGGCGGCGAGCGCGGCGTCGAGCTCCGCCTTGCGGGTGGGCGCGAGCTCCACGAGGGAGTCGTGGACGGCGGAGGCGACGGCGGCGTCCTGGAAGGCCGCCCGGTCACGCCCACCGGGGGCCTCCCGGCCCGCGCGGGCGGCGGCCAGCCAACTGATCGCCCAGGTACGGCTGTTGGTGACCTGGGTGGGCGCACCGGCGGCGGTGACGGTCTGGGCGGTGACGTCGTACCACTCGCGCACGACGGCTCCGCGGTCGCCGGCGGGCGCGGCGGCCCGGGCGGCGGACGGGAGGGCGACGACCGTGGCGGACAACGCCAGGGCGGACCCGAGGGAGAACAGGACCGAGCGGGACAACTTCACGGACACTCCCGGCAGGCGGACTTCGAGGCAGAGGAACCGGGCGGCCGGAGCAGGTCATCGCTCTCGCCGCCACGCGCCGAAGCTAGCCAGCCGCCACCACACGGCGCAACGCCCCTTTCCCGTCAGGCCGGTTCGGCCACACACCTGTAGTCCGCCGTCCACACCCGCGTCACACCCACGGCCCGGGACACATGGAAGGCCCGCCCGGGTCTTAGCGCCCCGGGCGGGCTCTTCCTGTCCTTAGCGGACGTTCATGGGGGGGTGTTACTTCTTCTTGCCGGCCTTCTTGGACGGGGCACCCTCGGCGTTGCCGTAGTAGGCCTGGAGCATGAGTTGCTTCAGGTCGTCGATCATCGGCATCCGCGGGTTGGCGGGGGCGCACTGGTCGGCGTAGGCGTTCATGGCCTGGGTCGGCAGGGCCTCGATGAAGGCCTGCTCGTCCACGCCCTCCTCGGCGAAGGAGGCGGTGATCCCGCACTTGGCGCGGAGCTCCTCGACGGCCTTGGCGTAGGACTCGACGCCCTCGGCGGCCGTGGCGGCCGGCAGGCCCAGCATCTTCGCGATCTCCTGGAAGCGCTCCGGCGCCCGGTAGACCTCGGCCTTCGGCCACGGGGTGGCCTTGTGCGTGACGGTGCCGTTGTGCCGGATCACGTGCGGCAGGAGCAGCGCGTTGGTGCGGCCGTGGGCGACGTGGAAGGTGTTGCCGAGGGTGTGCGCCATGGCGTGCACCATGCCGAGGAAGGCGTTGGCGAAGGCCATGCCCGCCACCGTGGAGGCGTTGTGCATCTTCTCGCGGGCCTCGGGGTCGTTGGGACCGTCGACCACGCAGCGCTGGAGGTTTTCGAAGATGAGCTTGATGGCCTGGAGGCACAGCCCGTCGGTGTAGTCGTTCGAGTAGGCGGAGACGTAGGCCTCGGTGGCGTGCGTCAGGGCGTCGAAGCCGGAGTCGGCGGTCACCTTGGGCGGGAGGCCCATCGGCAGCATCGGGTCGACGATGGCCACGTTCGGGGTCAGCGCGTAGTCGGCGAGCGGGTACTTCTGGGCCGCGGCCGGGTCGGAGATGACGGCGAAGGGGGTGACCTCGGAGCCGGTGCCCGAGGTGGTCGGGATGGCGACCATCTTGGCCTTCTCGCCGAGCGAGGGGAACTTGTAGGCGCGCTTGCGGACGTCGAAGAACTTCTCCTTGGTGTCCGCGAACTCGACCTCCGGGCGCTCGTACATCAGCCACATGATCTTCGCGGCGTCCATCGGCGAGCCGCCGCCGAGGCCGATGATCGTGTCGGGCCGGAAGTCGCGCATCATCGCGGCGCCGGCCCGGACGGTGGCGAGCTCCGGGTTGGGCTCGACGTTGTCGATGACCTGGATGGCGACCGCGCCGTCGCGGGCCTGGAGGATGTCGGTGACCTTCTGGACGAAGCCGATGGCGACCATCGTCTTGTCGGTGACGATCGAGACGCGGCTGATGCCGTCCATCTCGCCGAGGTACCGGATGGAGTTGCGCTCGAAGTAGATCTTCGGCGGGACCTTGAACCACTGCATGTTGGTGTTGCGCCGTCCGATCCGCTTGACGTTGATCAGGTTGACCGCGGTGACGTTGTTCGACACCGAGTTGTGTCCGTACGAGCCGCAGCCGAGGGTGAGCGAGGGGAGGAAGGCGTTGTAGACGTCGCCGATGCCGCCGAAGGTGGAGGGCGAGTTGGCGATGACGCGGATCGCCTTGACCTTCTTGCCGAACTCCTCCACGAGGGCCTCGTCCTCGGCGTGGATGGCGGCGCTGTGGCCCAGACCGTGGAACTCGACCATTTCGGCGGCCAGTTCGAGGCCGTGCTCGGTGTCGGAGGCCTTCAGGGCGGCCAGTACCGGGGAGAGCTTCTCGCGGGTCAGCGGCTCGTTCTCACCGACCTCGTTGCATTCGGCGAGGAGGATCGAGGCGTCGGCGGGGACGGTGAAGCCGGCCTGCTCGGCTATCCACTGCGGGGACTTGCCGACGACCGCCGGGTTCAGCTTGGCGCCGCTCGCGTCCGCCGCGTAGGCGGTGGTGCCGAAGACGAACTGCTCCAGCTTGGTCTTCTCGGCGGCGGAGACCACGTGGGCGCCGAGCCGCTTGAACTCGGCGAGGCCCTTCTCGTAGATCTCGGCGTCGAGGATGACGGCCTGCTCGGAGGCGCAGATCATGCCGTTGTCGAAGGCCTTGGAGAGCACGATGTCGTGGATCGCGCGGCCGAGCTTGGCGCTCTTGTGGACGTACGCGGGGACGTTGCCCGCGCCGACGCCCAGGGCCGGCTTGCCGCACGAGTACGCGGCCTTGACCATGGCGTTTCCGCCGGTCGCGAGGATGGTGGAGACGCCCGGGTGGTTCATGAGGGCGCCGGTGGCCTCCATGGAGGGGGCGGTGACCCACTGGACGCAGTTCTCAGGGGCTCCGGCGGCCACGGCGGCGTCACGGACGATGCGGGCGGCCTCGGCCGAGCAGTTCTGCGCGGAGGGGTGGAAGGCGAAGATGATCGGGTTGCGGGTCTTGAGGGCGATGAGGGCCTTGAAGATCGTGGTCGAGGTCGGGTTGGTGACCGGGGTCATCGCGCAGACGACGCCGACCGGCTCGGCGATCTCCGTGATGCCGTTGAGCTCGTCGCGGCGGATCACGCCGGCGGTCTTGAGCCCGCGCATCGAGTTGACGACGTGCTCGCAGGCGAAGAGGTTCTTGACGGCCTTGTCCTCGAAGAGTCCGCGACCGGTCTCCTCGACGGCCAGCCGCGCGAGCTCACCGTGCTGGCTCAGCGCGGCCAGCGAGGCCTTCTTGACGATGTGGTCGACCTGCTCCTGGTTGAACGACGCGAACTGGTCGAGCGCCTTGAGCGCCTCCTGGACCAGTCCATCCACCATCTCGTTGGCCTGCATGGCAGGAACTCCTTCATTTCGACTCAACTCGAACCGCTTTCCTGATGACTCAATTCGACACCCGAAAGCGGAAGCCGTAGTGCCGAAAAAGCCCTTTTCCGGCAGGCCGAACGGCCGTTCACGCCCGTTCACCCGTTCCCGATCATGCCACTGACCTGCAAAGACATCCCGGGACTTAGGACCCCTGTGCGCTTGTGAAAACTTTCACAAGAATTTCGAGCGGAGTGCGCCCTACCGCGCTCCTCCCCCGGCGAGGACAATCACCGTGAAGAACCACGAAGAGTCGGGTCGACCATGTTGGGAGGGAGCGCGTGCGCAGTCAGGTGCGCGACGCGGAGGGGCGGAATCTGACGGTGGAGACCTGGGGCGACCCGGAAGGCAAACCCGTCTTCCTGCTCCACGGGATGCCCGGCAGCCGGCTGGGACCCGCCCCCCGGGGCATGGTGCTCTACCAGCGCCGGATGCAGCTCATCGCCTACGACAGGCCCGGCTACGGCGGCTCCGACCGCCACCCCGGCCGCACCGTCGCGGACGTGGCCCAGGAGGTGGCCACGGTCGCCGATTCCCTGAACCTCGACACCTTCGCCGTGGTCGGCCGCTCCGGCGGCGCCCCCGGCGCGCTGGCCTGCGCCGCCCTGCTCCCCGACCGGGTCACCCGGACGGCCGCCCTGGTCCCCCTCGCCCCCCGGGACGCCGAGGACCTCGACTGGTTCGAGGGCATGACCGCTTCGAACGTCCGGGAGTACTCCACGGCCGGCCGCGACCCGGAGGAGCTGGCCGCCCGGCTGATCCCCCGCGCGGCGGGCATCGCCGAGGACCCCGGCCGACTGCTGGACGAGCTGCGCCAGGAGCTCACGGCCAGCGACCTGCTGGTCGTCGCGGACGCGGGCCTGCGCGCGATGCTGCTGCGCAACTACCGCGAGGGGGTCCGCACCTCCGCCTACGGCTGGATCGACGACGTACTGGCCTTCAGCAGCCCCTGGGGCTTCGACCCCGCCGACATCCGCTGCCCGGTGATGATCTGGCACGGGGGGCTGGACGAGTTCTCCCCCGTGGGCCACTCCCGCTGGCTGGGCCGCCGGATTCCCGGCGCCACCACCACCATCGACCCGGACGCCGCGCACTTCGGAGCCCTGCGCGCACTGCCCGACGTACTGACGTGGCTGCTCAGGGACCTGCCGGCGCCGCCGGTCAACGAGCAGCAGCCCGCGTAGGAGGGGGCCGGGGAGCGTCCACGGGCCCCCGGGATCCCCCGGAAAAAGAAATGGATCTTGCTGTCAGGCAAACGGCCGAATACCCGCATCCACGGAATTCGGTCATGTTTTCCAGGGACGGTTGACCGTTCGTCACATCCGGGCGTAGGAGAGGTCACGGTATCGGCAACCCCCTGGTCGTTTAGCACGCCGATGGGCAACCAGGAGGGTAAAGTCCGCGCCAGACACTGGCTCCTCGCCAATGTCAACCCTTCCCATCCCATGACCTCCACGAGGACGGCGTCATGAACACCTCCGCACCCCCACCGGCCGGCACCGTCGGCGCCCGTCGCGTCCCGCTCGACCGGATCGACGTCCGCGGTGCGCGCGCGGCCGCGAACCTGAGCCGGATCCTCCCGAGGGAATCCGGCCGACTGGTTCAGGCGCCGATCTTCAACTCTGCACTCTGACCCGGAAGTCCGCACTCTAGACTGGTGGAATGACCGGCCTGATCGCTTTTCGCGAGATCGTCCTGAAAGTTCACAGCAGATGCGATCTTGCTTGTGATCATTGCTATGTCTATGAACACGCAGACCAGAGCTGGCGAGGCCGGCCGAAAGTGATCTCCCCCGAGGTCATTTCCCATACCGCGGCACGGCTCGCCGAACATGCACAGTCCCACGCACTCCCCTCCGTCACGGTCATCCTTCACGGAGGGGAACCGCTTCTGGCCGGACCGGACCGACTGCGGGTCGTGTGCGAGGAATTCACCCGCGCCCTCGACGGAATCGCCGCCCTCGACCTGCGCATTCACACGAACGGGCTACAGCTCACCACCCGCTGCCTCGACCTCTTCGCCGAATTCGGCGTCAAGGTCAGCGTCTCCCTCGACGGGGACCGCGCGGCCAACGACCGCCACCGCCGCTTCGCCGACGGACGCACCAGCCACCCGCTCGTCCTGGCCGCCGTGGAGCTCCTGCGCACCGAGCCCTACCGCCACCTCTACCAGGGCCTGCTCTGCACCATCGACGTGGCCAACGACCCCGTGGCCGTCCTCGACGCCCTCGTCGAACTGGCGCCCCCGCGCGTGGACTTCCTCCTCCCGCACGCCACCTGGAACGCACCTCCCGTCAGGCCCGACGGCGCCCCCGACACCTACGCGCGCTGGCTGCTGCGGGTCTTCGACCACTGGGAGCGCCGCGAGCGCCCGGTCCCCGTACGGACCTTCGAATCCCTGTTCTCCACCCTGCGCGGCGGGCCCAGCCTCACCGAAGCCCTCGGCCTCACGCCCACCGACCTCGTCGTGGTCGAGACCGACGGCAGCCTCGAACAGGTCGACTCACTCAAAAGCGCCTTCGACGGGGCCGCGGCCACCGGTTTCAACGTCTTCGACCACGCGTTTGACCAGGTCGCGGCCCATCCCGGGGTCCGCGCCCGGCAGCTGGGCCTGGCCGGCGTCAGCGATACGTGCCGCCGGTGCCCCGTCGTACGCTCGTGCGGGGGCGGGCTCTACACGCACCGCTACAAGGCCTCCGAGACCTCCGGGACCGGCCCCTCCGGCTGCGGGGACTTCGACAACCCCTCCGTCTACTGCACCGATCTGCGCGAGCTCGTCGACGGGGTCGAGGGCCGTACGAGCGCCCGCGCGAGCGCGCCCGAACTCTCCGACCCGGCCGAACTCGCGGGCTCCCAGGAACAGCTCACCCGGACCCTGCTCGCCCTCCTGAACGACGGCCGGACGGGTGATCCCGAATGGACCCGCGCCTGGGAGGTGCTGGGCGCCGTGGAGCGGGCCGGGGACGCCGGCGAGGACGCGCTGGACGCCGTACTGGCCCACCCGTTCACCCGGACGTGGGTCATGGCCTCGATCGAGGCCGAGCGGGAGGGCCGCGGCGACGGCCCGAAGACGGCCCGCAGGCTGACCGCGCTGACCGCCGCCGCCGTCCTGCGCGGCGGGCTCGACCTGCCCGCCGAGGTCGCCTACCGGGACGGCGAGGTGTACCTGCCGACGCTCGGCCTGCTGCGCCTGGGCGAGCCCGGCACCGACGGGCGGGCCGCGCTGCACACCACCGACGAGGGGTACGCGGTCCGCGAGGAGGGCCGCCCCGAGCACCGCTTCGGGCCCGCGGCGGGCGATGCCCGCTGGCAGCCCGTACGGACCTGGTCGCCCGGGCCGGACGAGGCCCCGGTGGCCCTGGAGGACCTGGACCCCCACCGCAACTGCTTCGCCCGCCCGCCCCGGCTGCGCCTGGGCACCGGGGAGGCCGAGGAGTGGCGGGAGCGGCTCCGCCGGGCCTGGGCGCTGCTGCACGAGGCCGTACCCGAGTCCGCCCGGGCCGCCCGCGCCGGGCTGACCACGCTGACCCCGCTGGCCGGCGGCCCCCGGACGGCGGGCTGGGGCGAGGCCGGGCGGCACGGGCCGGGCGCGCTCGGAGTGCCGTACGCGGCGGGGGTGCGGGAGACCGCGCTCGCGCTGCTGACCGGATGGCGGCGGGCCCGGCTGCAGGCGCTGACCGAGGTGACCGACCTGTACGCGCTGGACGGGGAGTGGCAGCACCCCTCCCCGTGGCGGGAGCGCCCGGTGCCGGTGTCCCGGCTGCTGGCCGACGTACACGAGCGGGTGGCCGTGGAGGCCTACCGGCGGGCGACGGCGGCCGCCGAGCCGGGCGGGGCGGACCGGATCGGCCGGGCGCTGGACCGGCTGTCGGGCGCGGCGGAGCTGACGAGCACCGGGAAGCGGTTCGTGGAGGAACTGCGCTGGGAGCTCAAGGCGGTCGACGCGTGACCCCGGCTGCCGGCAACGGCCCCTCCGGCCTCTCCGACGACTTGCGCCGCCTCGGCGTCCGCCCCGGCGCGCGCCTGATGGCACACGCCTCCCTCGGCGGCACCGGACTGCGTGCCGAGACCCTGCGGGACTCCCTCCTCGGCGTCCTCGGCCCGCGCGGCACCCTGGCGGTCCCCGCCTTCACCCCGGAGAACTCCAAGACCTCCACCGCCCACCTGGAGCGGATCGCGGGGCTCGGGGAGGAGGAGGTACGGGCCTTCCGCGCGCGGATGCCCGCCTTCGATCCGGAGCGCACCCCGAGCCAGGGCATGGGCGCCCTCGCCGAGGCCGTCCGCACCGCTCCGGGAGCCGTGCGCAGCGATCATCCGCAGACCTCTTTCGCGGCGGTCGGCGCGGGCGCCCGGGAACTGTGCGCGGGACACCCCCTGACCAGCCATCTCGGTGAGGAATCGCCCCTGGGAGAAATGTACGGGGAGAGGTGGGAGGTGCTGATGATCAATGTGGGATTTTCGGTCTGCACCGCTTTCCATCTCGCGGAGTACCGAATTCCGAAGCCCCTCTTGCGCATGTACGAGTGTGTGGTGAAGGTGAACCTTCCGGGGCTTCCGGGGGGGCAGCCCCGCAGGCGGGAAGGAGCTCCGAAGGGGGAAGGGTGGACCGCGTACGAGGACATCGCGCTGGACGACAGCGATTTCGCCGAGATCGGCAGGTCGTTCCCGGAGGACCGGGTGCGCCGGGGGCGGGTGGGGGGAGCATCGACCATGCTCTTCTCCCTTCCGGATGCCGTCGATCACGCGCTGAAATGGATGACTGAAAACCGACGCTGATTGACTGAACGATGAGGGGAAGCGGCGAAGAAGCTCCGGAATGATGTTTCTTCGCTCGTATCTTCGGGACGGGGGGCGTGTGCCCGCATCAGTGCATCCGTACTTTTTTCTCAGTTATGCGCATACACCGAGGTTCGGGGCGGGGGGACCCGATCCGGACATGTGGGTGGAGCGCCTCTTCCGCGATCTCTGCAGCCATGTCATGGCGCTGACGAACCTGCCGGCGGGAGCCGAGGCGGGCTTCATGGACCGGGAGATACGCAGCGGTGAGGGCTGGTCGGAACGGCTCGGTGCGGCGCTCGCCACCTGCCGGGTCTTCGTCCCCCTGTTCTCACCGCGCTACTTCGCCAGCGAGATGTGCGGAAGGGAGTGGTTCGCCTTCGCGCAGCGCACCGTCCAGCACGAGGCTCTCAGCAACCAGCCCGCCGAAGCCATCGTGCCCGCGCTGTGGGTACCGGTTCCGCCCTCCCAACTGCCGCTTCCGGCCGAGCGGTTGCAGTTCAACCACAACACCTTCGGTGAGCGGTACGTCACCGACGGGCTGTACGGCCTGATAAAACTGCGCGGTTACGCCGAGCAGTACGAGAGCGCCGTGTACGAACTCGCCAAGCGGATCGTCCGCGTCGCCGAGACCGTCCGGCTCAGGCCGATCCGCCCGCTGGACTACCGCCTGGTGCCGAGCGCCTTCGGCTCCCCGAGCAGCACCGCCCGTACCCTCCACATCACCGTGGCCGCCGCCTCCCGGCACGATCTGCCGGAGGAGCGCAGTCCCGAGTACTACGGGGACAGCGCCCTCGAATGGAATCCGTACCATCCGGTGTCCCAGCGGCCCATCGCCTACGTGGCCGAGGACCTGATACGCAACCTCAACTACCAGACGAGCGTGGGGTCCTTCGACGACGAGGCCGGGCACTTCGACTCCAAACAGCCACCGGCCCGCCCCGAGATCCTGATCGTCGACCGGTGGGCGGTGGAGGACGAACAGCGCCGCCAGCGGCTCGCCGCCTTCGACCAGGAGTCCCGGCCGTGGATCAACGTGGTCGTGCCGTGGAACCGCTACGACCACCAGAGCCGCGCGAAAGAGACCGAATTGACCCACCTGCTCGAAGACACCATGCCCGTCAAGATGAGCCAGGGCCGGGCCGCCTGCCGGGCCGCGGCCAACGGCGTGGCCAACATGGAGACGCTCGGCCAGATCCTGCCGCAAGTGGTGGAGGCGGCCGCCCAGCAGTTCCTGAGACACGCCCAGGTCTACCCGCCGGCGGGCAGCCCGGCCGGTGGCGCCGACCGGCCGCGGCTGCTCGGGCCGATGGGGATGAACGCGCCCCCGGCCCTGCCGCCCGCCGCCCCCTTCCCGCCGAACGCGACGGACACGACCGACGGGACCGGAAGGACCGGCGGACGCGGAAGGGCCGGCGGAACGGGAAGGATCGGCAGGCTCCAGGGACCCGACCGCATCAACGACAACGACAACGACCGGGGGGACGAGGATGACAGCGAGTCGTGACAGCGGTATCAGCTCTGACGGACACCGCGAGGGGCGGATCGTCACCTTCTACTCGTACAAGGGCGGCACCGGCCGCACGATGGCGCTGGCCAACACCGCCTGGATCCTCGCCGCCAACGGCAAGCGGGTCCTCGCCGTGGACTGGGACCTGGAGGCTCCCGGCCTGCACCGGTTCTTCCACCCCTTCCTGGACCCCTCCACCCTCGGTGCCACCACCGGGGTCATCGACCTGATCAGCGAGTACGCGTGGGCCGCCACCAGCCCGGTGCAGCGCGCCGACGACTGGCACAAGGACTACGCGCGGATCCAGCCGCACGCGGTCTCGCTCACCCCCGAGACCCTCGGCTGGGAGTTCCCCGACGGCGGCACCCTGGACTTCGTCTCCGCGGGCCGGCAGAACCGCGAGTACTCGGCGACCGTCTCCACCTTCGACTGGGACAACTTCTACGACCGGCTCGGCGGCGGCCTCTTCTTCGACGCCCTGCGGGCCGACATGAAGCGGAACTACGACTACGTGCTGATCGACAGCCGGACCGGTCTCTCCGACATAGCCGATATCTGCACCGTCCACCTTCCCGATGTCCTCGTCGACTGCTTCACCCTCTCCGACCAGTCCATCGACGGCGCCGCCTCCGTGGCCCGGCAGATCGACGAGCGGTTCAACGACCGCGGCATCAAGATCTACCCGGTCCCGATGCGCATCGACGAGGGCGAGAAGGAGAAGGCCGACGCCGGGCGCGCGCTGGCCCGGATCAAGTTCGACCGGTTCCCCAACGGCCTCGTGGGGGACGAACTGACCTCCTACTGGGGCGCGGTGGAGATCCCGTACCGCCCCTACTACGCCTACGAGGAGACCCTGGCCACCTTCGGGGACGAGGCCGGGCTGACCAACTCCCTGCTCTCCGCCTTCGAACGGCTCACCGCCGTCGTCACCGAGGGCGACGTCACCTCCATGCCCGCCATCGGCGAGGAAGTGCGGCTGCGCATCCGCGACGCCTTCACCCGGCGCCGCCCCGCCCTGCCCGCCGACCTCTTCCTCTCCTACGTCGCCGAGAACCGCATGTGGGCCGACTGGATCGAGTCGGTGCTCACCCGGGCCGGCTTCCGGGTCGTGCCCAAGGACGTCTCCGCCGAGCGCGCCCCGAACACGGCCGCCGGGGACACCCTGGGCGGGACCGGCATCAGCGTGGACACCGCCGCGCGGACCGTGGTGCTGCTCTCCAGCGCCTACCTCAAGTCCGCCCGCGCGGTGGACGTGTGGGAGCGGGCCGCCGCCGAGGACCCGACCGGGGGGCGGCGCCAGCTGGTGCCGCTGAGGGTGGGCGACGTACGCCTGTCCACCCCGTACATCGACCGCAATCCGGTGGACCTGTTCCGCCTGGACGAGGTGCACGCCACGGCCGCCCTGCTGCGCGCGGTGGAGCGGCCGATGGCGCTGCCCGACACCGTGGCCAGCGTCTCCGCGCCCGGCCCGCGCTTCCCGGGGACGGTGCCGAAGATCTGGAACGCGCCGCCCCGCAACCCCGGGTTCACCGGCCGGTCCATCGTGCTGGAGCGGATGCGCGACCAGCTCGGCGGCGGCATGGCCGTGGTGCTGCCGCAGCCGCAGACCCTGTACGGGCTCGGCGGCGTGGGCAAGACCCAGGTGGCGCTGGAGTACGTACACCGCTTCATGGCCGACTACGACCTGGTGTGGTGGATCTCCTCGGAGCAGACCGACGACGTGGTCGCCACCCTGGCCGAGCTGGCCGTACGGCTCGGCGCGCAGACCGGCGAGGACATGTCGTCCGCCTCCCAGGAGGCCATCGACCTGCTGAGGCGCGGGGTCCCCTCCTCGCGCTGGCTGCTGGTCTTCGACAACGCCGACGACCCCGAGACGCTCAAGCGGTTCTTCCCGCCGGGCGGCCCCGGGCACGTGCTCGTCACCTCCCGCAACCAGTCCTGGTCGCAGTACGGTGACGCGCTCCCGGTGGACGTGTTCCTGCGCGAGGAGTCCATCGAGCACCTCCAGCGCCGGGCCCCCGGGCTCAGCAAGGACGACGCCGAGGAGGTGGCCGTCGCGGTCGGTGACCTGCCGCTCGCGGTCGAGCAGGCGGGTGCCTGGATCGCGGAGACCGCGACCCCGGTGTCCGCGTACCTGGAGCAGCTCGCCCAGCAGGCCGCCAGGGTGCTGGCGCTGAACCAGCCCCCCGGCTACCCGGAGCCGGTGGCCGCCACCTGGAACGTCTCCATCGAACGGCTCCAGTCCCGCTCGCCGGCCGCCGTACGGCTGCTCCAGCTGTGCGCCTTCTTCGCGCCCGAGCCGATCTCGGCGAACCTGCTCTACAGCAAGGAGATGATCGACGCCCTCAAGCCGTACGACTCCTCCCTCCAGGAGAAGCTGGTGCTCGGCCGCGTCATCCGTGAGATCGGCCGGTTCGCGCTGGCCAAGGTGGACCAGGTCAGCAACAGCATCCAGGTGCACCGGCTGGTGCAAGCGGTGATCCGGGCGCAGCTGTCCGAGGAGGAGCAGCGCGAGGCCCGGCACGCGGTGCACCGGATCCTGGCGGGTGCCCGGCCGGACGACGACGAGCCGATAGACAACCCGGAGACCTGGCCGCGGTTCAACACCATCTGGCCGCACCTGACTCCTTCGGAAGCCCGGTTCTGCAAGGAGCCGGAGACCCGCCGGCTCCTGATCGACCGCGTCCGCTACCTCTGGAAGCGCGGTGACTTCAAGGCCGCGTACTCGCTGGGCGAGGAGCTGCGCGAGACCTGGCGCGAAACCCTGGGCGGCGACGACCTCCAGTACCTCTACCTGCGGTTCCACCTCTCCAACATCCTGCGCTCGCAGGGCCGGTTCGTGGAGGCCATGGAACTGGACGAGGGCACGCTGGAGCGGCAGAAGGCGGCGCTGGGCGTCTCGCACCCGCACACCTACATGACCACCAGCGGCCTGGCGATGGACCTGGGCGCACTCGGCCGGTACGGCGAGGCGATGGAGCTGGCCACGGCCGCGCACGAGGGCTTCGGGCAGATCTTCCACGAGGCGCACCCGCGCACCCTGGCGGCCGCGAACAACCTGGCGCTGAACCTGCGCATGATCGGGCAGTACGCGCGGGCCAGGGAGATCGACCAGGAGGTCTTCGACCGGCGCACCGAAGTCCTGGGCACGAACCACCCGTACACCCTGTCCTCGGCGCAGAACCTGGCGCGCGACCTGCGCGAGGTGGGCCGGTACGACGACTCGGTGCAGCTGCTGAGCCGGACGTACGAGATCTACAAGCGGACGCTGGGCCGGGCCTTCCCGGGCACCCTGTCGGCGGCCAAGAACCTGGCGGTGTCGCTGCGCCGGGCGGGAGACGTGGAGGACGCGCTGCGGCTGACGACCGCGACGCGCAACCGCTACCGGGCCAAGTACACCGCGGTCAACCCTGACCTGCTCGCCTGCGAACTGAACCTGGCGGCGGACCTGTTCGCGACCGGGGACCCGGGCGGGGCACGGGACCTGGCCCAGGAGGTGGTGGACGAGTACATCAAGGTGCCGGGCGAGCGGCACCCGTACACCCTGGCCGCGGTCAACAACCTCGCGGTGTTCCACTGGGGCACGGGGGCGGCGGAGACCGCCGAACCGCTGCTGCGCCAGACCATCCACCACATGCGCGAGGTGCTGGGCGACAACCACCCGCACACCATCTTCGCCAACCTCAACCTGGCCAACGCCCGGGCCGACCTGGGCGATCCGGAGGGGGCTCTGGAGCTGGAGCGGATCTCGGTGATGCGGCTGCGCGAGGCCCTGGGCGTGCACCACCCGGAGACCCTGGCGAGCGCGTCGAACATGGCGGTCAGCCTGGACATGATGGGGCGCAAGGAGGAGGCGAACCGGGTACGGGCGGAGGCGGTGACCGAGCTGGCGCGGCTGCTGGGCGAGGACCACAGCCTGACCCGGTACGCGCGTGACGAACGGCGGATCCACCGAGACCTGGAGCCGCTGGCGGTGTGATCCGCAGGGGCGGCCCCCGCGGGGGCCGCCCCCCCCCCCCACCCGACACCCGACGGGGGGGGTGGGGGTGTGTGTCAGCGGTGTCTTATAAACAAATGACGCTGCGCTCGCATAGATAGTGGTTTA
>NZ_JBHYVM010000016.1:102300-163823 GCF_042750105.1 Streptomyces sp. NPDC059443
CCCACACACAACCCCCACCTTCAATCGGATCACCCCTGGTCTAAACAACGCCACCTTGTAGATGGGGTGGTTTTCCGCAGCTGGGCCCCCCCCCGGGGGCCCCCCCCCGACCCAACTCCCGACTCCAGACTGGGGGGTTCGCTGTGAGTGACAGCATGACCTTTCGCAACGAGGACCTGCCCGCCCTCTTCCACCACACCGACCAGGCGGCGATCTCCCGGCAGCGGGAGTCCACCCAGGCCACCCGCGCCCAGCTCGTGCTGCTGGTCGCGGCGGCCGGGGCCGCCGCCCTGCCCGACGGGCCGACGGCCGGGTCCGTGCACCTCTTCGGCCTGCTGAGCGCGCTCTGCTACGCCGGGGTGCTGGCCGTGGGCATCCGGGCGACCCGGCGCCGGGCCCGGCCGCAGTGGCAGCTCAACCGCAGCGCCGCGGAGTTCATCAAGTCCCTGGCCTGGCGGTACGCCGTCCACGGAGCCCCGTTCGGCAGCGATGTCCCGGGGCCCGAGGGCACGTACCGGACCCGGCTGGAGGCGGGGCTGGACGAGCTGCGGAAGATGGGCTGGGAGGATCCGCGGACCGACGGGGCGGTGCCGGCGGGCGGGGAGATAACCGGCGCGATGCACCGGCTGCGCGGCCTGAACTACCAGGTGCGCAGGGAGACTTACGTACGGGACCGGCTGATCGAGCAGCGCAACTGGTACCAGCGCCGGACGGAGGTGTCGCGGCGGGCGACGGCCCTGTGGTCGTGGTCGATCGTGCTGCTGACCTGTCTGGCGCTGCTGTTCGCACTGGTCGGGGCGTTCGGCTCGGGTCCCGGGCCGAAGCTGACCGGGCTGCTGAGCGCGGCCGCGGCGGCGGGCATCGCCTGGAACGAGGTGCGGCGCCACCATCCGCTGATCGAGGCGCACACCCTGATCGAGCAGGACCTCTCCGCGATGATGGTCGTGATGCAGACGACCATCACGGAGACGCAGTGGCCTTCCGCGGTCTACGAGACGGAGCGGTACGTGTCCCCGCAGCACACCGACTGGCTTGCCCGGCACAGCAGTTGACGTGGCGTGCGGGGCGTGGCCTCAGTCCCGGGTCACGCCCTCGCACCAGATCACGGTGACGGGCTTCCCCAGCGTGCGCGTGTAGGCGACGATCTCGGCGGTGCCGCCGTGCCCCCGGGCGGGCAGGCCGTCCCAGACGGCGACGAGGCGGTCGCAGGAGTCGGCGATGTAGGTGCCGGCGGCGTAGTAGGCCTCGTCGGTGGAGCGGGCGAAGTCCATGCGGACCTCCTGGGCGGCCCGGCGCTTGAGCCCCCGGTAGCGCTCCAGGGCCTCCGCACCCTCGAAGCCCTCCTCGTAGTCCCGGCTGGGGATGACCACGGTGAGGTCGGCGCCGCATTCCAGCGCGATGGCGGCGAACAGCTGGTCCGCTCCCTCGGCGAGGCTGGAGAGGGCCTCCAGCGGCCCCTCGTGGCTTCCCAGCACGGCCCGCAGGCCTTCTTCCACGTGACCGAGCGCCTCGTCCGGGATCGACCTGTGGCCGGTCACGCCGATTCGTTTCATTCGCAGACCTGCTCCCCCCGTGGACACGGACCCCCTGGACATCCTCCCAGAAGGCGGGAGGACGTCCAGGGGTGCGGCGGGGGCGCATGGGTCCACGACGGGCCGGACGGCCTAATACACGCTGACCCCGTACGCGTTGAGCGCTTCGACCACGGGCTGGAAGAACGTGGTGCCGCCCGAGGTGCAATTGCCGCTGCCCCCGGAGGTGAGGCCGACGGCGCGGGTGCCGGAGTAGAGCGGGCCTCCGCTGTCGCCGGGCTCGGCGCACACGTTGGTCTTGATCATTCCGTAGACGATGTCGCCGTTGCCGTAGTTCACGGTGGCGTTGAGGCCGGTCACCGTGCCGCTGTGGACGCCGGTGGTGGAGCCGCGCCGGGTCACGGACATGCCGTTGGTGGGGTTGACGGCGCTGGTGATGTCCTGGCTGCCGACGGTGCCGGGCGGCACCGGGGAGTTGCTGGCGTACTTGATGAGGCCGTAGTCGTTGACCGGGAAGCTGGAGCCGACGGTGGACCCGATGACCGTGCTGTGCGAGGAGCTGGTCCACCAGGTGCCCGCGCCGTCGGTGCAGTGGCCGGCGGTGAGCACGTAGTAGGTGCTGCCGCTGCGCACGTTGAAGCCGAGCGAGCACCGCCAGCCGGAGGTGTAGATGGCGTCTCCGCCGGAGATCAGTTTGGTCAGCTTGCCGGGGATGCGCTCGATGCGCAGCGCGGCGGCGTCCGCCCCGGCCTCGCGGCGGATTCTGGCGAGGCCGGCGGCCGAGACGGTGGAGTCGGCGGTGACCACGAGGGTTCCGGTGGCGGGGTCGGTGTGCCAGGCGGTGCCGGCGACGTCGGCGCGCAGGACCGAGGCGCCGGCCGTGGCGAGCCGATCGGCGCTGAAGCCGCCGTCGGCGTGGGCGGTGGTGGGGGCGGCGAGGGCGGCCACCGCGGCCATGCCGGTGGCCACGGCGAAGAGCCTGGAGCGGATGATGCGGGTGATCCTCACTTGTCGTCCTCCCGGAAGGGATCGGGGGCCCGGTCGTGGGGTGCCGGAGCCCGTGGGGGGCGGCCGGGGGCACGACCGGCGCGAGGCCGTTCGACGTGCCCCTGACAAACTTCGAGAGACGCTGTCGGGAGTGTCCTGGCGTCAGATACCGGCAGCAAGGGCGCCTTTCAGCCGCCGCTCGCCCGTGAAGGCCGTACGCCGCCCCGGAACGGCCGGAATTCGACCTTCCGGGTAGCCGGCGAGCCCGGGGATCCCCCGGAGGGAGTCTGGGTGAGGGGTCCGGCCCCGGAGGTCGGGTCGTCTGCGGAAAGTGCGTCAGCGCTCATGCCGCTCAACCCTTCCACGCCGGCCCGGCCGGGAACCGCAAGGTACCCCGTCCGGGCCTGCACGGATTCGAGGCCGGACTGCGCGGATCTGATCCGGCCTCAGCAGCCGTCGCAGGGACAGCAGCAGCAGTCGCAGCCGTCGCAATCGCAGTCACAGTCCCCGCAGTCGCACTTGTCGCACCACGCCTCCCGCTTCTTGCGGGACCAGGGCCCCTCGTGGTCCGTGCAGCACAGCTGGCAGGTGCAGAACAGTCCGATGGCCACCGCGCAGCCCGGCAGGAGGCCCCGGCGGGGCTTGTGCGGGGGCGGCGGCGGACCGAAGCCGGCCGGCGGGGGACCGAAGCCGCCCTGGCCCGCGGCATCCGTCACGGTATGGGCACAGCCGGCGGTCCCGAAGGCCCGGTCCACGGAGGTGCGCAGCTCGTGCACCAGCAGCCGGTGGGCGAGGCCCGCGTCCGCGAACCGCGCCTCGCCCAGGGCCAGCCGGATGCCGTGGAGGGCGTCGTCGCAGAGCCTGCGGGCCTCGGCCCGGGAGGTTCCGGTGGCGGTCAGCGGGTTCCAGGCCCCGGCGGCGGCGTCGGCGCCCTGGTCCTCCACGGCGTCCAGCAGGTGCGCGAGCCGCCCGAAGTAGCGGCCCGCCTCGGCGAGCGCGGGGGCGTTGTCTGGCCGTCCGGCGAGGGTCGCGGTATGGGCGAAGGCGGCGGCCGTGGCGGTCTCGGTCGGCTCGGTCACCACGAGCACCGGCGTGCCGGGGCCGGCCAGGGTCTCGATGCCCGCCTGCCGGTCCACGGCGTCGACGAGCACGGCCGTGTCGAACCCGAGCGAGGCCCCGGTACGGGCGCCGGCCCGGTCCCAGCCCCGGGCCACCCGGCGCGCGGCCAGCGCGATCGGGGCGCGGGCCAACAGCCCGTCCCGGTCGGCCACGTGGTCCCGCACCTTCGCGGAGGCCAGGACCAGCGAGACGGCGGCCGCGAGCCTCGCACCCTCGCCCTGGGCCACGGCGGCGGTGCGCATCCCGCGCAGTGGACAGGGGCCGGCGGTGCGCCGCGCGCCGGCGGCCGGACCCGACTGAGCCTCCGTCAGAACGGAGACGAGCAGCCCGTCGTAGTTGGTCACGATCCTCGCGAGCTGGCCGTGGTCCCCCCGAAGTGCCAGGCACAGACCGCACAGATGGGCCATCCACTCCGCCTTGAAGCGCTCCCCCAGTCTGTGCGTGCAAGGCCTGACGATGCCGAACATGGTGCTCCCCCGTGTGTCATACGTGTGCTCGACGGGCATCGTAACGAGCCCGGCCCTTCACCCGTACGACCCCGTCGGTCACCCGTACGGCGGCACTGGTCGTATTTTCACTCAGTCAGCAGCGGTACCCGCCAGGATCCTTGACCGTACAACGGATGTTCTGCACCAGTACCGTCACGAAACCCCTGCGCGGCGACTATCCACTTGGCGCGTTGTCAGCATCATGGACGACGATAGGGACGCGGAAGAGAAGACAGACTGACCGCGATGAAAGGAGGCGTCCATGGGTTCGGTGCGCAAAGCGAGTGCCTGGCTGGGTCTCGTGGAGGACAGCGACGACGAGCGTTACTACGACGACGACTACGCGGAGGCCCCGCAGGGTGGTTCGGTGGTCGGCCCCGGCGAGCAGTGGGTCACCGACCCGCGCGTCAAGGTCGCGTCGGAGTCCGCCGTCGAGCAGGGCCGGCGCATCGCGACGGTCACCCCCGACGGTTTCCGTGACGCGCGCGGCATCGGCGAGCTGTTCCGCGACGGCGTCCCGGTCATCGTGAACCTGTCCTCGATGGACCCGGGCGACGCCAAGCGCGTGGTCGACTTCGCGGCCGGTCTGACCTTCGGACTGCGTGGCTCGATCGAGCGGGTGGCGACCAGGGTCTTCCTGCTGACCCCGGCCGACACCCAGGTCGTGAGCGGCGAGGCGGGCGGCCGCTCGCGCGATTTCTTCAACCAGAGCTGAGCAGGGCTCTCACCGGCTGAGGGCCGGCCGGCTCACCGGAAGGCATCGAGCCCGGTGAGTGCCTTGCCCAGCACCAGTTGGTGCATCTCGACGGTGCCCTCGTAGGTGAGGACCGATTCGAGGTTGGTGGCGTGCCGCATGACGGGGTATTCGAGGGAGATCCCGTTGGCACCGAGGATGGTCCGCGCGGTGCGGCAGATATCGATGGCCTCGCGGACGTTGTTGAGCTTGCCGAAGCTGATCTGCTCCGGCCGCAGGGTGCCCGCGTCCATCCGCCGGCCCAGGTGGTGGGCGAGCAGGATCCCCTTGTGCAGCTCCAGCGCCATGTCCGCGAGCTTGGCCTGGGTGAGCTGGAACCCGCCGATGGGCCTGCCGAACTGCTCGCGCGTCTTCGCGTAGTCGAGCGCCGCCTCGAAGCTGGCGCGCGCCGCGCCCATGGATCCCCACACGATCCCGTACCGCGCGTGGCTGAGGCAGCCGAGCGGCCCCTTGAGCCCGGTGACGCCCGGAAGCACCGCGTCGGCGGGCAGCCGTACGTCGTCCAGGACCAGCTCGCTGGTCACCGAGGCGCGCAGGGACCACTTGTGCTTGATCTCGGGCGCGGAGAACCCAGCGGTGTCCGTGGGCACGGCGAACCCGCGGATCCCCTCGTCGGTCTGCGCCCAGACGACGGCCACGGCCGCCACCGAGCCGTTGGTGATCCACATCTTGCGCCCGTTGAGCACCCAGTCGGTGCCCTCGCGCTTGGCGTACGTGCGCATCGCGCCGGGGTCAGAGCCCACGTCGGGCTCGGTCAGCCCGAAGCATCCGATGAGCTCGCCGGCGGCCATGCCGGGCAGCCAGCGCTGCTTCTGCTCCTCGGAGCCGTACTTCCAGATCGCGTACATGGCCAGCGAGCCCTGTACGGAGACCAGGGAGCGGATCCCGGAGTCGGCGGCCTCCAGCTCCAGGCAGGCGAGCCCGTACTGGACGGCGCTCGCCCCGGCGCAGCCGTATCCCTGGAGGGACATCCCGAGCGCGCCGAGCGCGCCGAGTTCTCTGGCGAGCTCCCGGATCCCGGGCAGCTCGCCGTTCTCGTACCACTCGGCGATGTTCGGCAGCACCCGGTCGGCGGCCCAGCCGCGGACGGTGTCGCGGATGGCGAGGTCCTCGGGGGTGAGGAGTTCGTCGAGCCCGAGCGGGTCGGTGGGAACGAAGGACACGGAGCCTCCTGGCAGGCCGGGTGGTGCGGAAACGGTGTGCGGAAACCTAGCGCTGCAAGTTTGTCGCTCCGTCCCCGCGCGGTCCACCCGCTTCCCGGATGGGGGCAGACTGCGGGAATGCTCGATACCTCCGCGCGGCTGCTCCGCCTCTTGTCCCTGCTGCAGGCCCACCGGGAATGGACCGGAGCCGATCTCGCCGACCGGCTCGGGGTGACCCCGCGCACCGTGCGGCGGGACGTGGACCGGCTGCGGGAGCTCGGATATCCCGTGAACGCCAGCCCCGGCACCGGTGGCGGGTACCAGCTGGGGGCGGGCGCCGAACTGCCGCCGCTGCTGCTCGACGACGACGAGGCCGTCGCCGTGGCCGTGGGGCTGCGGACCGCCGCCGGCAACGGCGTCGAGGGGATCGGGGAGGCCTCCGTACGGGCCCTGGCCAAGCTGGAGCAGGTGCTGCCGTCCCGGCTGCGGGGGCGGGTGTCGGCGCTGAACGAGTTCACCGTGCCCATGCTGCGCGGGGCCGGCCCGTCCACCGTCGACCCGGCCGTGCTGACCGGTCTGGCCACGGTCTGCCGCGACGGCGAGCGGCTGCGCTTCGACTACCGGGACCACGGGGGCACCGTCACCCGCCGCACCGTCGAACCGCACCGGCTGGTGTGCACCGAGCGCCGCTGGTACCTGGTCGCCTGGGACCTCGACCGGGAGGACTGGCGGACCTTCCGGGCCGACCGGATCGAGCCCAGGCCCCCGCACGGCCCGCGCTTCACCCCGCGCCCGCCGCCCGCCGAGGACCTCGCCGCGTACGTCTCCCGGGGGATCTCGCAAGGGGCGTACTCGGTCCGGGCGGTCGTCCGGCTGCGGGTGCCGATGGCGGAGGCCTCGCAGCTCGTCGGGGCGGCCGACGGGACCCTGGAGCCCCTCGACGAGCGGAGCTGCGTCCTGCGCACGGGGGCGGTGAACCTTCATGTTCTGCTGATTCACATCATGCTGCTCGGCTGTGAGTTCGAAGTCGTCGAGCCGGTTGAGCTGACGGACCGGATCAGGGCTCTGCGAGATCTCCTCGGCAGGTCTCTGGAACCTCGCGAAGCATCCTGAGAAGTGAAGAAGATGTAAGGAAGCGGAGGGGACCCGGAGTGGGTTCCGGCGGGAATTCCGGGAAGTCGGGAGGTAATTCGAAAGACAATTCACCCCGGGCGTGTCGCGGACCGGGAAATGAATGGTCCGGACGAACTCGACGGCACAGGACTGTCGACATTCCGTGACACAAGCGTGACCCGGTACGGACGAACCTCCGAGCGCGCGGCTGACGGCCGGTCCGGAGGTACGACGAAGGCGGGCCCCGGTCCTCGACCGGGGCCCGCCGTCATCGCGGAAGTGTGCGTACCGTTCGCGAATCAGCCTCCGGCAGCCGGGCGGGCCGTGCCGCGCGCCGGGGTGCGGTCGGCGTGGGCCGGGCGGCGGCTGCCGACCGGGGTGGCCGGCGGCCGCTCGGAGCGGACCAGGTACGGACGGGCGGCGGCGTGGCCGGCGGGCCGAGCGGCCGGATAGTGCCCGGCCGCGGCCGGAACCGCGACCCCGACCGGAACCACCGGCGCGGCGGGCTCCGCCGTCGCCGCGGCGGAAGGCCCGACGGGCCGCTGGAGCCGCCACTTGCCGCCCGCGGAGAGCAGCGGGACGAGCACTCCGGTGAGGGGCTCGGGCACCCGCCCGGCTTCCACGAGGGAGCGCAGCCGCGCGCGCACGCCGAATACGTAGGCCTCCGCGTGGGCGATGAGGGGCTCGAACCACGGCAGCGCCAGGAGCACGAGCACACCGGCGGACCAGCCGAGCAGGACGTCACTGACCCAGTGGGTGCCGAGGTACACGGTGGTGGCGCCGACGCTCAGCGAGACGACCGCGGACACCACGGAGAGCACCCGGCGGGTGACCACGGTCGAGGCCAGGTAAGCCAGGATTCCCCAGGTCACGACGGCGTTGGCGGTGTGGCCGGAGGGAAATATATCCCCGCCGGCGAAGAGCTCGGCGGAGCCGATCCGGGTGGCGTAGTGCGGGCCGAGCCGGCCGAGGCCGAGCTTGACGGCGCCGACCGTGATGTTGAGGAGCAGCAGCGCCACGCCGAGGGTGACCAACGGGCGCAGGGTGTGCTGCCGCCAGGACCGCCAGCCGAGCCAGGCGGCGACCATCACGGCGGTGGGTCCGCGCTGGCCCAGGACCACGAGGTAGTCGAGGAAGGCGTGGAGCTGCGGCCACTGCTCGTAGGGCCGGAAGAACATGACCTGCCAGTCCAGGCGGACGAGCCAGGAGGTGGTCAGGACGGCCACGACGATCGCGAGGTAGAAGGCGAGTGTCGCTCCGAGGAGCACGACGCGGTGCCGGCTCATCTGCGGGGTTTGCAGATGAGCCGGTCGCTCTGGTTCCCGGTCCAGCCGGGCGAACACCCGCTCCAGTCTGGGCAGGATTTGGTCGGTACGCACTCAATCGACGTTACCGCGCGCCGATGGGCGGCCCGGTCGAATCGAGGGCTTTGTGATGACCATGTGATGTGGAGTTGGTCTCACACGGGACTTAATTCCCGTCATTCCGCCTTTGGTTGGAGCGCCGCCGGTCCCTTGGCCCGGCCATTTCTTCGCATACTTCGCCGGGCTTTATCCGCACAGGTCGAATTGTTTTGCTCAAAGATGGATCGGAATGATCCATTCCGTGATGTCGGGCCCGTACCGCCGCCTACGGGGGGCCCGAGCCGTGCAGCCAGAAGGCCCCGTACCCCGCCGATACGACGGCCAGCGCGCCCAGCGCGGCGGTCGCCCGGCCCGGCCGCCACCCGGCCAGCGCCACCGCCGGCGGGAACACCAGCGGGAAGGCGGGCAGCAGCAGCCGGGGCTTGGAGCCGAAGTACCCGGAGGCGCACAGCGCCAGCGCCACCACGATCCCGCAGTAGACGAGCAGCGGGACCGGCTGCCGCTGCCGTACGCAGAGCCCGTACAGCCACAGCACCAGCGCGACCCCGGCGATCAGGCCGACCCCGGCGAGGAAGGCGGAGGAGGCCAGGCGGGCGGCGATGAAGCGGGCGAAGGCCCAGCCGCCGTCGAAGCCGTTGCCCCAGCCGCCCTGCACGTCCAGGTATCCGGTCAGGCCGCCGCCGGTCCGCGCGCCGACCCACAGCACGTACGCCGCCGCGCCCAGCGGAGCCAGCAGGGCCCCCGCCACCGCCCGCCCGGAGCCCTCCCCGCGGCGCCGGGCCAGGGCCGCGGCCACCCAGACCGCCGCGACCACCGCGGCCCCGACCGGGCGGGTCAGCCCCGCCCCGGCCGCGAGCAGACCGGCGGTGAGCCAGCGGCCGCGCAGGGCCCCGTAGAGGCTCCAGGCGGCCAGCGCGGTGAACAGCGACTCGCTGTACGCCATCGACTGCACGATCCCCACGGGCAGCGCGGCCCAGAGCCCGACGGCGAACACCCCGGCCCGGCGGCCGTGGAGCAGGTCGGCCACCGCGAAGATCCCCCAGGCCGCGGCGAGCCCGGCGACCGCCGACACCACCAGGCCGGCGGACCCGTAGCCGAGGCCGGTGACGGCCGAGACCAGCCGTTCCAGCCAGGGCAGCAGAGGGAAGAAGGCCAGGTTGGAGTGGACGTCCCCGTTGGGGAGGGCCACCTCGTACCCGTACCCGTCGGCGGCGATCCGGGCGTACCAGAGAGAGTCCCAGCGCGCCGAGAGCAGCGTGTGCGCACTGCTGCCGGCCACCGCCCCCCACACCGCGAGCACCGTCAGCCCGAAGAGCCGGACCGCCGCGAAGACGGCGAGGGCGGGCGCGGCCCGGCGAAATCCAAGATCCTTCACGGGCATGATTATCGGGGGCGGGGGCGGGCGCGGCCCAAGCGGAGGGAACGGTGCGCGTCGAGTGGCACACACCACACGGCGGCCGGCGGCGGGATGAGAGCTTGACCACGTGTCCCAGAGCCGAACTCGCGTACGCTGACTCTTCACTCGCGTGTCGACGCCGGACCCCGTAGGACGCCACCTTCACCCACTGTGGCCCCGAAAGACGCTGGTCCGCCGAGTGCGAGGGATCACCTGGGAGGTACATGCATGTCGGGGACGAACACGACCACCGGCGACAGGAACCCTTCCCCCCGGCAACTGCTGCAGCTACGGCAACGACTCCGTGCGGCCTCCGGCGGGGCCAACCGCTGGGCGGTCCTGGCGGTCCTCTGCGTCAGCCTGGTCCTCGTCGCGCTCGACGCGACGATCCTGCACGTGGCCGTCCCCTCCGTCACCGAAGACCTGCGGCCCGGCTCGGTCGAGCTCCTGTGGATCGTCGACGCCTACCCGCTCGTCTGCGCCTCCCTGCTGATCCTCTTCGGCACCCTCGGCGACCGCGTCGGCCGCCGTCGCGTCCTCCTCCTCGGCTACGGACTCTTCGGCGTGGCCTCGGCCGTCGCCGCACTCGCCGACAACGCCCAGGTCCTCATCGCCGCCCGCGCCCTGCTCGGCGTCGGCGGCGCGATGATCATGCCGGCCACCCTGTCGATCCTGCGCCAGGTCTTCCCCGACCGCCGCGAGCGGGCCCTCGCCATCGGCATCTGGACCGCCGTCGCCGCCATCGGCGCGGCGAGCGGGCCGGTCCTCGGCGGCTTCCTCGTCCAGCACTTCTGGTGGGGTTCGGTCTTCCTCATCAACATCCCGCTGATGATCCTGCTCCTGCCGCTGGGCCGGTGGCTGCTGCCCGAGTCGAAGGGCACCTCCGACGGGCCCTGGGACGTGCTCGGCGCGCTGATGGCCGCCGGGGGCGTCCTCGCCGTGGTCCTCGGGGTCAAGCGGTTCGGCGCGGAGCGGCAGGTCGCCGACCTCGAAGCGATCGTTCCGCTGCTGATCGGCGCGGTGCTGCTGGCGGCGTTCGTGCGCCGGCAGAAGCGGCGCGCGCACCCTCTGATCGACATGCGGATGTTCTCCCGGCCCGCCTTCAGCACCTCGGTGGGCTGCATCGTGCTGGCCATGCTCGCGCTGGTCGGGCTGGAGCTGATCGCCGTCCAGTACCTCCAGCTGGTGCTGCGCCTGAGCCCGCTGGAGACCGGGCTGCGGCTGCTGCCGCTCACCTTCGCCGCGATGGCGGCGGGCGCGACCGGCTCGTACACCCTGGCCCGGACCGGGCCGCGACGGATGGTCTCGCTGGGCTTCGTGCTGACCGCCTTCGCGGTGCTGCTGCTGACCTTCATGGGCCAGCACGACCGGCCGGTGCTGCTGACCGTCGGGTTCGTCCTGCTCGGCTTCGGCCTCCAGACCACCCTGTTCGCAGCGTACGAGTCGATGCTCAGCGAGGCCCCGGCGGCCACCGCGGGCGGCGCGGCCTCGATAGGCGAGACCTCGTACCAGCTGGGCGCGGGCATGGGCATCGCACTGCTCGGCAGCGTGATGAACGCGGCCTACGCACCCGGGCTGACCGGGGTGCCCGGGGTCTCCGAAGCGCAGTCCGCCGACGCGGCGCACTCGCTGGGCGAGGCGTACCAGATCGCGGCGCAGCTCGGCGGAGCGGCGGGGGACTCCCTGTACGCGGCCGCCCGGCAGTCCTTCGTCCACGGTCTCCACGTCACGCTGGTGGTCAGCGCCGCGCTGCTGCTGGCGGGGGCGCTGATGGCGCTGAAGCTCCCGCGCGCGATGGAGTGCGCGGATCCCGAAGCCACCGCCGAGCGGGAACGGGGTCCGGTACGGGTCCCCGCGCAGCCGGGGTCCGAGGCCTCGGACCCGGCCCCCGGAGCCCCCGCGGCCCGCATTCCGGCGCAGTCCTCGAACGACCCCGACCCGGCGGTCGGCCGCCCGGCCTGAGCCGGACCGAGGGCCGAGGGGGTCAGACCTTCCGCGCCGACGGGCCGGGTGCCGGGGCCGGGGCCGGGCTGTGAGCCGGAGCCGGAATCGGAGCCGGAATCGGAGTCGGAGCCTGCGAAGGCACGGGCGGGGCCGCCGGTGACGGGGTGGCCGGTGACGGCATAGCCGGGGGCAAGGTCAGGAGGGTGCCGATCCGGAGGGCGTCCGGGCGCGGGCCGATCACCACCCGGTTCGCCTCGTACAGCGCCTGCCAGCCGCCCTTCACCCGGTGCCGCCGCGCGATCGCCGCCAGCGTGTCCCCGCTCCGCACCACGTGCATCCGCCCCGCCAGCCCGTACCGCGTGGCGCACACCGGCCAGGCCTCCCAGCCCTGCGTTCCCAGCAGGTCCTCCGCGACGCGGATCTGCTGGTCCCGCGTCGCCAGGTCGGCCCTCGGGGCGAACAGCAGGCCCCCGTGCTCCTCCCACGTCGGCTGCCAGAACTGCAGTCCCCCGTAGAACCCGTTCCCCGTGTTCACGGCCCACCGGCCCCCGCTCTCGCAGTCGGCCACGCAGTCCCACGGCCACTTCCCGCCGGGTCCGCAGTCCACCGACCGGCCGTGGGCTCCGGGCGCGGGCGGCGGCGGAGCGGCCTCCGCCGACACCGGGAACAGCACCGGAACGAGCACGAGCACCAGCCCCAGCGCGGCGGCGCGGGCGGCGGCCGGGATCCCCAAGTTGCGCATCGCGTCACGCTACGCAGCCCCGTACCGGGGCCCGCGCCCGCCACACCGCGCCCCGGCCGCGGCCACCCGCTCGGCCCCGCCCGCCGCCGCCGGGCCCGCCGCCGAAACGATCCACACCGGCCACCAACTGCGCACAATCAGAAAACAGTTGGCACGAAAACAACGCCCCGGTCGGACCGTTCACTCCTTCGGGGGTCCGGTTCGATTCCGTTCCCTCAAACGGCGTGACCCCGGCCGCCACTCCCCCGTTGAGCCCGGCGAGCCGGAACCCCCCGGCCCCGCACGCCTAGTCCGAGGAGCCACCCCGTGCCGCGCATGCTCGAAGTCAGTGATGAGGTACGTGCCGAGATCGGCGACGAGGAGGCCGAACGGCTGCTCGCCGGTGACGGGTCCCCGGGCAGTTACGACTGCACGTCCTGCCGCACCCCCGGCGACTCGGAGCGCGAGCAGACCAGCACCGTGCTGTTCGTCGGCGACGAGACCGCCGTCCTCGCCTTCGCCCACGCCGGATGCATCCCCTCGCAGGTGGTCTCGGTCCCCGAGGCCCACCTCCAGGGCGCCGTCCGCTCCATCACCGGCGACAGCCCCTCGGCCCCCGCCGGCGACGTACCGCAGTCCGTGCCCGGCGGCCAGGCCGTCCTCGGCATCACCAGCGGCCTGATCCTGATCAACGGGGAACTGCACCCCGCCCTGGTCGTGGAGCCCACCGCGCCCATCGCCCGTCCCGGCACCACCGGTCCCGGCGACGACTTCCTCCCGCTCCTCATCGAGCAGGGCTTCGTCCCGGTCACCGACACCGACGAGCTCCCGTCCGCACTGAGCGGCTGGTCGATCCTGCTCGCCGCCGGCCAGCTGCACTCCGTGCTCCAGCCCGGCCAGATCGCCTGGTGGCAGGCGCACAAGCCGCTGTCGGTCACCGACGGCTGGCGGGCCGCGGTCAACAAGACCCAGCGCGTCCTGGTCTACGCCGCCCCGGTCGACTCCATCGGCCAGCAGCCCCGCGAGGACCTGCTCCGCGCCGCCCTGGACAAGGCCGCGGCCAACGGCAAGCTGGTGGCCGCCTCGATGCCGCTGGCGGGCACCCCGGGCGCCTGAGTCGCAGGCTCTCCCCCGAACCGCCGTCCGCCCCCCAGGGGGCCGGGCGGCATGCGCCGGGGGTGCGCGGTCCGTCCCGCGCACCCCCGGCGATCTGCGTTTTCCGCCCTGTGACCCCGCATCCGTGGGGCGCCGGTTTCGTTGGCTGATACGTGCATTCCTACGATGTCTCCCGCGCCCCGTCCTATCCGAGCACCGTCCCCCCGATGCGCCAAGCACGGGAGCTGGAGAGCGCTCCGGCCGCCTCGCACACCCCGATCTACGACCTGCTGTACTCGGAGTACCTGCGCGCCTTCCGGGCCCTCCCGGGCGACCGCACGGGCGAGGAGGACCTCGGCTTCACGGCGTTCTCCTACGGCGGCTCGTACGCGGGCTCCCACGCGGGCCCGCACCCCGGCGGCGGCGCGTACCCGAGCACGTACGGGAGCACCTACGGGAGCACGTACGGCGGCTCCCACACCGCCGCCCAGGGCAGCGGCTGGAACGGTTCCTCATGGCAGCAGGCGGACGCCTGGCAGCCCGCGTACACCCCGCAGCCACAGCCACAGCCGCAGTACTCGTACGCGGGCTCCGGCTCCGCATACACGAGCGGGCGGCAGCACCAGACCGGGATGCAGCACATCCCGGCGGCCCTGCCGCCCGCTCCTCGCCGGGGCTTCTAGGCCCCGCCGTACCGCCGTACCGCCGTTACATCTTGCGCTTGTGCTGGGCGCCGCGCTTCTCGCGCACCCGGACCGAGATGTGGATCGGGGTTCCCTCGAAGCCGAACTCCTCGCGCAGGCGGCGCTCGATGAAGCGGCGGTAGCCGTGCTCCAGGAAGCCCGAGGCGAAGAGGACGAACCGCGGCGGCTTGCTGCCCGCCTGGGTGCCGAACAGGATGCGCGGCTGCTTGCCACCGCGGATCGGGTGCGGGTGACCGGCGACGACCTCGCCGAGGAAGGCGTTCAGGCGGCCGGTGGGGATGCGGGTCTCCCAGCCGGCGAGCGCGGTCTCGATGGCCGGGACCAGCTTCTCCATGTGGCGGCCGGTGAGCGCCGAGACGTTCACCCGGGGCGCCCAGGCGACCTGCTGCATCTCGGTCTCGATCTCGCGCTCTAGGTAGTAGCGGCGCTCCTCGTCGAGGTTGTCCCACTTGTTGTACGCGATCACGATCGCGCGCCCGGCCTCGACGGCCATGGTGATGATGCGCTGGTCCTGGACGGAGATGTTCTCGGTCGTGTCGATCAGGATGACCGCGACCTCGGCCTTCTCCACGGCGGCGGCCGTACGCAGGGAGGCGTAGTAGTCGGCGCCCTGCTGGAGGTGGACCTTCTTGCGGATGCCCGCGGTGTCGATGAACTTCCAGGTGACTCCGCCGAGCTGGATCAGCTCGTCGACCGGGTCGCGGGTGGTGCCGGCCATCTCGTTGACGACGACCCGGTCCTCCTTGGCGACCTTGTTCAGCAGGGAGGACTTGCCGACGTTCGGACGGCCGATGAGGGCGATCCGGCGCGGGCCGCCGACGGCGGTGCCGAAGCGCTGCTCGGGCGCCTCGGGCAGGGCCTCCAGGACGGCGTCCAGCATGTCGCCGGTGCCGCGGCCGTGCAGGGAGGAGACCGGGTGCGGGAAGCCGAGGCCCAGCGACCACAGGGACGCCGCGTCGGACTCGCCGCTCTGGCCGTCCACCTTGTTGGCGCACAGGACGACGGGCTTGCCCGCCTTGCGCAGCAGCCGGACGACGGCCTCGTCGGTGTCGGTGGCGCCGACCTTGGCGTCCACGACGAAGACGACCGCGTCGGCGGCCTCGATGGCGTACTCGGCCTGGGCGGCGACGGAGGCGTCGATGCCGAGGACGTCCTGCTCCCAGCCGCCGGTGTCGACGACCTTGAAGCGGCGGCCGGCCCACTCGGCCTCGTAGGTGACGCGGTCGCGGGTGACGCCGGGCTTGTCCTCGACGACCGCTTCGCGGCGGCCGATGATCCGGTTCACCAGGGTCGACTTGCCGACGTTCGGCCGGCCGACGACGGCGAGGACGGGCAGCGGGCCGTGGCCGGCTTCCTCGAGCGCGCCTTCGACGTCCTCGATGTCGAAGCCTTCTTCCGCGGCGAGCTCCATGAACTCCGCGTACTCGGCGTCGCCAAGTGCTCCGTGGTCGTGCTGGTCGTTCATGAAGTCCGTTCCTCGTCGTTCGTGGTGATCGGTGGCACCCGCGCAGCGCGGTTCCACTACTAGGTCAAGTCTCGCTCAGCGCCCGGTGAGGCGCTTGGCATCGGCCAGGTGGGCGGTCAGCCGGTCCTGGATGCGTACGGTGGCCTGGTCCAGCGCGGTACGAGTACGGCGGCCACTGCCGTCCCCGGCGTCGAAGGCATCGCCGAAGACGATGTCGACCCTGCTCCTCAGCGGCGGCAGCGCCTTGACGACGCGGCCGCTGCGCTCGGTGCTGCCCAGTACGGCGACGGGCACGATGGGTGCGCCGCCACGGACCGCGAAGTACGCGAGGCCCGCGCGCAGCGAGGCGAAGTCGCCCTCGCCCCGGGTGCCCTCGGGGAAGATCCCCAGGGCTCCGCCGTTCTCCAGCACGCCCAGCGCGCGGCCGATCGCGCCCCGGTCGGCGCCGGAGCGGTCCACCTTCACCTGCCCGATCCCTTCGAGGAAGGGGCCGAGCGGGCCGACGTACGCCTCCTTCTTGATCAGGAAGTGCAGCGGCCGGGGGGCGGTGCCCATGACCATGGGTCCGTCGATGTTGTGGGAGTGGTTCACGGCCAGGATCACGGGGCCGGACGCGGGGACCTTCCAGGCCCCCAGTACGCGCGGCTTCCACAGGCCGTACATGAGACCGATGCCGATCCGCCGGCCGACCGCCGCACCCTTGAGGGAGGGCGTATCGCTCACGAGCGGACCGTCCTTTTCTCTTCCACCAGAGTCACCACGCACTCGATCACCTGGTCGAGCGTGAGCTCGGTGGTGTCCACCTCGACGGCGTCGCCGGCCATGGCCAGCGGGGAGGTCTTGCGGCCCGAGTCGGCGGCGTCGCGCTTGATCAGCGCTTCCTTGGTGGCCGCGAGGTCCGTGGCCTCCTTGCCGCGCAGCTCGCCGCTGCGGCGGGCCGCGCGGGCCTCGGCCGTGGCGGTCAGGTAGATCTTCAGGTCGGCGCCGGGCAGCACGGTGGTGCCGATGTCCCGGCCCTCGACGACGATCCCGCCGGCCTCCTCGGCCGCCCGGGCGGCGATGGAGCGCTGGAGCTCGGTGATCAGGGTGCGCACCTCGGGGACGGCGCTCACGGCGCTGACCTTGGAGGTGACCTCCTGGGTCCGGATCGGGCCGGAGGCGTCCAGGCCGTCGACGGTGATGGTGGGCGCGGACGGGTCCGTGCCGGACACGACGGCCGGCTTGGCCGCGGCGATGGCGATGGCCTGCGGGTCGTCGGTGTCGACGCCGTTGGTGATCATCCACCAGGTGATGGCCCGGTACTGGGCACCGGTGTCCAGGTAGCGCAGCCCGAGCTTGGCGGCCACGGCCTTGGAAGTGCTGGACTTGCCCGTGCCGGAGGGACCGTCGATGGCGACGATCACGGCGGACGGAGCTGCGGTTTCCACGGTGCGGGCACCTTCCTGGTTGCGCGTACGTGTCCGGGCGCGCCAATAGCGCCCCTCCTCCAGGTTACCGGGCTTTTCGCCGCCGCCCGCCGGATGAGCGCCCGGCTACTGCTGGCGCAGCGCCCAGCCCCGCTCCCGCAGGTCCGCCGCCAGGCCCGCGGCCGCCCGCGGTTCCACCATCAGCTGTACCAGGCCCGCCTGCTGGCCCGTCGCGTGCTCGATCCGCACGTCCTCGATGTTGACGCCGGCCCGCCCGGCATCGGCGAAGATCCGTGCCAGTTCGCCCGGCTGGTCGGAGATGAACACGGCCACCGTCTCGTAGGCCGCGGGCGCCGCGCCGTGCTTGCCCGGCACCCGGACCCGCCCGGCGTTGCCGCGCCGGAGCACGTCCTCGATGCCGGCCGCCCCGCCGCGCCGCTTGTCCTCGTCGGCCGACTGCAGGCCCCGTAGGGCCTCCACGGTCTCCTCCAGGTCGGCGGCGATGCCGGCCAGTACGTCCGCCACCGGTCCCGGGTTCGCCGAGAGGATCTCCACCCACATCCGCGGGTCGGAAGCGGCGATCCTCGTCACGTCCCGTATGCCCTGTCCGCACAGCCGGACGGCCGTCTCGTCGGCCTCCTCCAGGCGGGCCGCGACCATGCTGGAGACGAGCTGCGGGGTGTGCGAGACCAGCGCGACGGCGCGGTCGTGCGCGTCGGCGTCCATGACCACCGGGACGGCCCGGCACAGGGCCACCAGCTCCAGCGCCAGGTTCAGCACCTCGTGGTCGGTCTCCCGGGCCGGGGTCAGCACCCAGGGACGGCCCTCGAAGAGGTCCGCCGTCGCCGCGAGCGGCCCGGACTGCTCCTTGCCCGCCATCGGGTGCGTACCGATGTAGGCCTTCGTGTCCACTCCGAGCGCGTCCAGCTCCCGGCGCGGGCCGCCCTTGACGCTGGCCACGTCCACGTAGGCGCGGGCCAGGTCCCGGCCGATCGCGTCGGCGAGGGCGGCGGCCACGTGGGCCGGCGGTACGGCGATGATCGCGAGGTCGGCCCGGCCCTCGCAGGGCTCCTCCGAACCGGCGCCGAGCGAAGCGGCCGTACGGACGTTCGCGGCGTCGCGGTCGACCAGGTGGACGGCGATCCCGCGGGCGGCGAGGGCGAGCGCCGCGGAGGTGCCGATCAGTCCGGTTCCGATGACGACGGCGGTTCTCACGGGCGCTCCAGGGAGGGGTAGGGAGAAGATCGGGACGGTGGCGGCGGTGCCTGTCCCAGGGTAGCCAGCCGGGACGCGGAAGGGCCCGGCCGTCCGTCCGGTGGGACGGACCGCCGGGCCCTCGCGGGAACCGACTGCCTTACAGGTTCTGCTGCTTGATGATGTCCTCCAGCGAACCGGAAGGCAGAGAGCCGGTCGGGCTCAGCTTGTCCACGGCCTGCGGCAGCGCCTGCGCGATCTGGGCGGCCGCGTCCTGCGGGCTGACGCCCGCCTGCTCGGCGACCTTCTGCAGGGTCTCGTCCGGCAGTGCCTCGGCGATCTGCGCGCCGCTGACCGCCTGGTTCTCTCCCGTGCCGACCCAGGACTGGGCCTGGTCCACCAGGCCCGACTTGGTCAGCATGTCCAGCAGGCCGCCGAGCGGGTTGTTCGCGCCTCCGCCGGCCGCCTGGGCTCCGCCACCGCCGCCCGCGAGCGCGCCGAGCAGTGCGCCGAGGATGTTGCCGGCGCCGCCGCCGGCGGAGCCGCCCTGTCCGCCGCTGCCGCCACCGAGAAGGGAGCCGAGAAGGGAGCCGAGGTCATTACCCGCCATGGTGCTGCCTTTCGAAGAGGGACCGGGGCGCGCGGAAGAGGGCGTACCCGGCTTCGAGATACGGACAATGTCACCCAGAGCGGGCGGGTCCGCCACTTGGCGCAGAACACGGCGCGGAACGGCGCGGCCGCTGCGGTAGAACGATCGGCATGATCTTCCACCTCGTACCGCTCGCCGACTGGACCGCCGAGCCCGCGCTCCCGTACGCCCCCGCCTCGCTCGGCTCCGAGGGCTTCGTCCACTGTTCGGCCGACCCGGAGACCGCGCTCGCGATCGCCTCCTCGCACTACACGGACGTACCGGGCACCCTGCTGGCCCTGGAACTCGACGAGCACGCCCTGACCTCGGAGGTCCGCCGGGACGAAGGTCCGGGGGCCCGCTACCCGCACGTCCACGGTCCGCTGAACCGGGACGCCGTGATCCACGTGTGGGAGGTCGTACGCACGCCCGGATCTCCGGCCGAACTCGTCCCCTGGCGGCTGGAGAACTGACTGAGCCAGAGCGTGGCGGGGTTTTCCTGGAGCCCGTTCACACGTCAGGATGCCTCTCGCCAGCCCGTCGATCACCCGAGGAGAACTCATGAGCGACCCCAGCCTCACCGCCCGGCGCACCGTCCTGGCGGTCGGCGCGACCGCCCTGGCGGGCGGCGTGCTCACCGCGTGCGGAGGCGCCGACGAAACGACGAAGCCGAAGGACGAGGGCGGCAGCTCGCCCGCCGCGAAGTCCCCGGAGGCCTCGGCCCCCGCCGGCGGGAAGAAGACCCTGGTCAAGGCCGCGGACGTACCCGTCGGCGGCGGCACGATCATCAAGGACCAGAAGCTGGTCGTCACCCAGCCGACGGCCGGTTCCTTCCGCTGTTTCACGGCGGTGTGCACGCACCAGGGCTGCATCGTGGCCAAGGTGGAGGGCGGCACCATCGACTGCCCGTGCCACGGCAGCAAGTTCCAGGTCGCGGACGGGGCGGTGGCGCACGGCCCGGCCACCCGGCCGCTGGCGGAGAAGAAGATCGAGGTCTCCCCGGCGGGCGATATCTCGCTCGCCTAGCGGCGACCCGGCCGCCTACGCTCCCGGGATGAACGACAAGCCGACGCCCGAGCCGCTCGAACTCACCCTGGTCAGGGACCACACGGTCTACGCGTGCGTGATGGGTTCGAGGGCGTTCGGCCTGGCGACCGAGGCGAGTGACACCGACCGGCGCGGTGTCTACCTCGCCCCGACCCCGCTCTTCTGGCGCTTCGAGAAGCCGCCGACGCACGTGGAGGGGCCGCGGGAGGAGGAGTTCTCCTGGGAGCTGGAACGCTTCTGCGAGCTCGCCCTGCGCGCCAACCCGAACATCCTGGAGTGCCTGCACTCCCCCCTCGTCGAAGACCTCACCCCGGTCGGAGAGGAACTCCTCGCCCTGCGCGAGGCGTTCCTCTCCCGTCGGGCCCACACCACCTTCAGCAGGTACGCGGCCTCTCAGCGCGGCAAGCTCCTCGCGGACCTCCGCAACCACGGCGCCCCGCGCTGGAAGCACGCCATGCACCTGCTGCGGCTGCTCCTGTCCTGCCGCGACCTGCTGCGCACGGGCCGCCTGGTGATCGACGCGGGCCCCTACCGCGACCGCCTCCTCGCCGTCCGCCGCGGCGAGCTCGGCTGGGACGAGGTCGACGCCTGGATGACCCGCCTGGTGGAGGAATCGGAGTCCGCCCTCACCACGACCCCCCTCCCCGAGGGCCCGGACCTCCCCCGCGTGGAGGACTTCCTCCTCCGCAGCCGCCGCGCGTCGGCGCTGGGTTAGGCCTGGGCTAGGCCTGGGCTGGGCCTGGGCTAGGCCGTCTCCGCATCCCAGAGCGCGCCGAAGGCCAGCAGCTCGTCCCGGTACTCGATGCGGCCCTCCCAGTCGCGGGGCCAGACGTCCGCGCCGAGGTGGGCGCCCGCGAAGGCGCCGGCCAGGCAGGCGATGGAGTCGGAGTCCCCCGCCGTGCAGGCCGCGCGGCGCAGGGCCAGGAGGGGTTCATCGGGGAAGAGCAGGAAGCACTGGAGGGCGGTGGCCAGGGCCTCTTCGGCGATCCAGCCGTCGCCCGTGGTGAGGCAGGGGTCCGTTTCCGGGGAGGGGGTGCGCAGGGCGGCGGCGAGGCGGTCCAAGGCCGCGAGGCACTCGTCCCAGCCCCGTGCCATGAAGGACTCCGCCGAGGCGTCGCAGGAGGTGCGCGTCCAGAGGTCGCCGAGCCAGCGCTCGTGGTAGCGGGTGCGGTTCTCCAGCGCGTAGGAGCGCAGGAGGCCGACCAGGCCGGTCGGTTCGGCGCCCCGCGCCAGCAGGTACACGGCCCGTGCCGTGAGGTCGGAGGCGGCCAGCGCCGTCGGGTGGCCGTGGGTGAGGGCCGACTGGAGCTGGGCCGCGCCGGCCCGCTCCTCCTCCGTCCAGCCGGGCACCAGCCCGGCCGGCGCCACCCGCATGTTCGCGCCGCAGCCCTTGGAGCCGATCTGGCTGGCGTCGCGCCAGTCCCGCTCGGGGAGTTTCAGCAGGTTGCACGCCTTCAGGCAGGTGTTGCCCGGGGCCCGGTTGTTCTCCGGGGAGAGGTACCAGTCGACGAACTCCTCCCGGACCGGGCGGGCGAGGCGCAGCGGCCCCACCCGGCCCCGCTCCGCGGCGGTCCGTATGCCCCGGGCGAAGGCCAGCGTCATCTGGGTGTCGTCCGTGACGATCGCCGGGCGGGGCAGGCTCATCTGCCGCCAAGGGCCCGTCTTCGCCAGGATCCCCGGTACGTCGTTGAACTCCGTCGGGAAGCCGAGCGCGTCCCCCAGGGCCAGGCCGATCATGGCGCCCGTCGCCGCTCGCTTCGCGGTCCTCGTCATCGCGTGGGTCCTTCCGTGGGGCGGAGCAGGGGCGGGTGCAGGCTGGTCGCGGGTCCGGGCCGGTACAGCGCGGCCGGTTTGCCGCGGCCGCCGGTGAGCCGGGCGGCTCCGGGCACGGCCTCGACGAAGCCGGGCGTGGCCAGGACCTTGCGGCGGAAGTTGGGGCGGTCCAGGGCGGTGTCCCAGACGGTCTCGTAGACGGCCTGGAGCTCGCCGAGGGTGAACTCGGGCGGGCAGAAGGCGGTGGCCAGGCAGCTGTACTCCAGCTTCGCGCCGACGCGGGAACGGGCGTCGGCGAGGATCTCCGCATGGTCGAAGGCCAGTCCGGAGCCCGGTCCCGGGCCCGGGCCCGGTCCCGACGCCTCCCCCACCGGCACCCAGCGGGCGCGGTCCGCGTCCCCGCCGCCCCCGGCCGCCGGTTCCGGCAGGTCGGGGACGAGCGCCGTGAAGGCCACCGAGACCACCCGCATCCGGGGGTCGCGGTCCGGGTCGCTGTACGTCCGCAGCTGTTCGAGGTGGAGCGCGGCGACCGTGCTGTCCGGCAGGCCGGTCTCCTCGGCCAGTTCCCGCCGGGCGGCCGTCTCCGCGGATTCCCGGGGCAGCACGAACCCGCCGGGCAGCGCCCAGGCGCCCGCGTACGGTTCCTGGCCGCGGCGGATCAGCAGGACGTGCAGGATCCCGCCGCGCACGGTGAAGACGGCGAGGTCCACGGTCACCGCGAACGGCTCGAAGGCCGAAGGGTCGTAGCGGGGTCCGGCAGCACTCATCGGCTCCGCTCCCGCGTCCGACCGGTCTCCGGAACCGGACCCGGTCCAGGACCCTGCTCCGGCACCCGGACGGGCCCCCGCTCCGGCAGTGGGTCCGCGAACTGCCAGCCCTCGTCGAGCAGTTCGTCCACGGCGGCCATGGCCGTCGCCAGCCGCGTCTCGCGGTCCCCGCTCACCACCAGGAAGCGTTTCCCGGTCCGCTCCAGCTCCTCCCGGAACCGGCCGGTCATCCAGGGTCTGAGCTGCGGTCCGTCGCGCAGCCCGTCGTCCTCGAAGGGGACATCCGCGTGGTCGGTGAGCAGGTACAGGTCACGGTGGGTCCCGGCGGCGATCCGCTCGACCTCCTCGCTCCGCCCGCCCATGTACCGCTCGTGCCAGATGCCGGTGGCGAAGGAGTCGGTGTCGCAGAAGAGCACCGGCGATCCCAGCCGGGCCGCCCGCTCCTCCTCCGCGTCCTGCCGCCGCGCGATCACCGGGAACTCCGCCGAGGCGAAGCTCACATCGGCCCAGGTCGCCGCCGGGTCCGCCGCGCGGGCCGCCGCGAGCCGCTCCTCGCTGTAGCGCCGGCCGTACTCCTCGACCCAGCCCGTCTTCGCCCAGACCCCGCCGCGCCGCCGCCAGTGCTCCGCCAGCGCCCGCGAGAGGGTGGTCGTGCCGGTGGACTCGGCGCCGAGCACGACGATCCGCCGGGTCAGGGCGGCCCGTACGGCGGGTCCCAGGAACTCCCAGTTCCCGGCCGGGTCCGCCCGTACCGCCGTGCCCGACACGGGGAAGAGGGTCCGGTCCCGGTCCACGCAGACCTCCTCGGCCCCGAACCGCCGCGCGAGCTCGGTCCCGTACTCCTCGGAGGTGAAGACGGCGTCGATCCGGTGGCCCACCGCCCGCCGGAAGATCGCCATGTGCGCCTCCCAGACCGCCGGGTCGTGCAGGTCGACCGGGATGTCGTCGACGGCGCCGACGACCTCGGCTCCCGGGTGCGCCTCGCGCATCCAGGCGACCCGGTCGGCGAGCGGCACCGATTCCACGGAGGCCGCGCAGACGAGCACGGTCAGCCGCTCGCACTGGTCCTGGGCGGTGCGCACCAGGTGGTGGTGGCCGGCGTGCGGCGGATAGAACTTGCCGAGCACCAGGCCGCGCTGGTGGAGCGTCTCGCCGTGGACGGGTTCGCGGACGGGCTTGTCGCGGCGCCTCATGCCGTCGCCTCCAGGGTCCTACGGGCCTCCCGTGCGGGGAGCGCCCGGCGCCAGCCGAGGAGTCCGGCCACGCACAGGGCGAGGAAGACCACGTAGAGCAGGGAGGTCAGGTAGAGCCCCTTGTACACGTACAGCGGGATGTACACGAGGTCGGCGGCGATCCACAGCCACCAGGATTCGACGAGCTTGCGGCACTGCCCGTAGGTGGCCGCGAGCGAGAGCCCGGTGGTGAGCGCGTCCCAGAACGGGACGGTGGAGTCGGTGGCGCGGCCCAGCAGGAGCGTCAGCCCTAGCACCCCCACCGCCCCCGCCGCGGCCAGCCAGGCCCATTCGGTGGCCGTGGTGCGGCGCACCGGCAGGGCTCCGGCGGTTCCTGGTCCACCCCCGTGGGTCCAGGACCACCAGCCGTACGCGGCGAGGGCGATGAAGACGATCTGCAGCCCGGCGTCGGCGTAGAGGCCGGCCTGGGCGAAGAGCACGATGAAGAAGATGTTGTTGGCGATGCCGATCGGCCAATTGGCGATGTGCTGCCGGGCGACCAGCCAGACGCACAGGGCTCCTGTGGCGAATCCGAGGATCTCGGTCCAGCTCGTCTGCCACCCCATGATGACGACCCCCGCTCTCTTTATGGTCATGTTGACTATAAACAGGAGCGCGGGCCCGCACAAGCGCTTTCGGGCCCCGCACAAGCAGAAAACCCGCGGCGCCCGAAGGCACCGCGGGTTTCCGATAGCGAGGGGGGTGGGCCTTACAGACCGACCTCGCGCATGAGCATGCCGACCTCGGTGTTGGTCAGGCGGCGCAGCCAGCCGGACTTCTGGTCGCCCAGCTCGATCGGGCCGAAGGCGGTCCGGACGAGCTTCTCGACCGGGAAGCCGGCCTCCGCCATCATGCGGCGGACGATGTGCTTGCGGCCCTCGTGGAGGGTCACCTCGACCAGGTAGTTCTTGCCGAGCTGGTCGACGACGCGGAAGTGGTCGGCGCGGGCGTACCCGTCCTCCAGCTCGATGCCGTCCTTGAGGCGCTTGCCGATCTCACGCGGCAGCGGGCCGGTGATCGCGGCGACGTAGGTCTTCTTCACGCCGTACTTCGGGTGCGTGAGGCGGTGGGCCAGCTCACCGTGGTTGGTGAGCAGGATGATGCCCTCGGTCTCGGTGTCGAGCCGGCCGACGTGGAAGAGACGCGTCTCACGGTTGGTGACGTAGTCACCGAGGCACTGGCGGCCGTCCGGGTCCTCCATGGTGGAGACGACGCCGGCCGGCTTGTTCAGCGCGAAGAACAGGTACGACTGGGTGGCGACGGTCAGGCCGTCCACCTTGATCTCGTCCGAGGGCTTCACGCGCTTGCCCTGCTCCAGCACGATCTCGCCGTTGACCTCGACGCGGGCCTGCTCGATGAGCTCCTCGCACGCACGGCGCGAACCCATGCCGGCACGGGCGAGCACCTTCTGCAGACGCTCACCCTCCTCCTCGGCGCCCGGGAAGGTCTTCGGGGTCTTGATCACGGGCTTGTCGGCGTAGCGGTCGCGCACGCGCTCCTCGATCCGCGCCTCCAGCTCGCGCGGCTTGGACTGACCGCTGCGGCTGCCGGGGCCGATGCGGGGGCCGCCCGCACCGCCGATGCCGGGGGTCCGGGAGACCTTGGGGCCGCCCTTGGCGCCACCACGGGCCGCCGCGCCGCGCGCGCCGCCACCACGGTTGCCGTCGGCCGCGCCACGGGCACCGCCGCCGCCGGCCTTGGCGCCGCCGCGGCCGTTGCGCTCGCCCTCGGGGCCCACGTCGTAGCGACGCTCCTCGGGGCGGGGGTTGCGGATGCGGGGGGCCTGCTCGCGGTCGCGGTCACGCGAGTCGGAGCCGCCACCCTGGTAGCCGCCGCCGCTGGAGCTGCCGCCGCTGCGGTAGCCGCCGGAGGAGCCGCCGCCCTGGTAGCCGCCGCCGGAGCTGCCGCCACGGGAGCCACCGCCCTGGTAGCCACCGCCGGTGCTGCCGCCGCGGGAGCCGCCACCCTGGTAGCCACCGCCCGAGCTGCCGCCGCGGGAGCCGCCACCCGTGCTGCCGCCGCGGGAGCCACCGCCCTGGTAGCCACCGCCCGAGCTGCCGCCGCGGGAGCCGCCGCCCGAGCCGCTGCCGCCGCCGGAGCCGCTACCGCGGTAGCCACCACCGCCGCCGCTGGAGCTGCCGCCGCGGGAGCCACCGCGCGCGCCGCCACCACCGCCGCTGCTGTTCCTGTTGCCGCCACCGTTGCCGTTGCCGCTGCTTCGCATCAAAGTTCCGTCGTCTTGTCGTCTTCATCGGTATCCGGAGAATCCGGATCGAACGACGGAACACCCTCTTGCGTCTCGGCTTCGATCGCGTCCGCCTCGGGGAGGAAGGGCGCGAGCTCCGGGAGCTCGTCCAGGCCACGCAGGCCCATCCGCTCCAGAAAGTAGTTCGTCGTCCTGTACAGGATCGCACCTGTTTCGGGTTCCGTCCCCGCCTCCTCCACCAGACCCCGCTGGAGGAGGGTGCGCATGACCCCGTCGCAGTTGACTCCGCGGACCGCCGAAACCCTCGACCGGCTGACCGGCTGGCGGTACGCGACGACGGCCATCGTCTCCAGGGCCGCCTGGGTGAGCCGGGCCTGCTGGCCGTCCAGTACGAAGGCCTCGACCGCCGGCGCGTAGGCCCCGCGGCTGTAGAACCGCCAGCCCCCGGCGACCAGCCGGAGCTCGAATCCGCGGCCCTGGATCTCGTACTCGTCCACGAGCTCGCGCAGCGCGTCCGCGACCTCCCGGGGGGTCCGCTCCAGCACCTTGGCGAGGTGCGCCTCGGTCGCCGGCTCGTCCACGACCATGAGGACCGCCTCCAGGGCGGGCTTCAGGGCCAGCCCGGCCACCTCGCCGCCTCCCGCCGGGCGCTCCCGCTCCCGCTCCCCGGTACCGCTCGTTCCCGCGATCACTCCTGGACCTCCACGATCCGGTCGAACTCGTCCGTCACCCTCGGCATGCCGTCCCCGTCCCCGCCGCTCCAGCGCACGGTGAGCGTGTTCAGGGCCTCTTCCTGGTCCAGGACCACCGCCTTCTCCCGGTAGAGCTCCAGGAGGGCCAGGAAGCGCGCGACCACGGTGAGGGTGTCGCCCGCGTCCTCGGTGAGTTCCTGGAAGGTGGCCTCGCCGCGCGCCTTGAGCAGCGCCACGACCAGCCCGGCCTGCTCCCGGACGCTCACGAGCGGTGCGTGGATGTGGTCCACGTAGACCTGCGGTTTCGCCCGCGGCTGCATGGCCTTGACGGCGAGGCGCGCCAGCCCTTCGCCGCCGATGCCGATGACCACCTCGGGAAGGAGTTCGGCGAGGCGGGCCTCCAGGGCGACGGTCCGCGGGTACCGCTTCCCCTCGCTCTCGGCCCGTTCCTGGAAGATCTCGGCGATCCGCTTGTACGCCCGGTACTGGAGCAGCCGCGCGAAGAGCAGGTCCCGGGCCTCCAGCAGCGCGAGGTCGGCCTCGTCCTCCACCTCGGCGACGGGCAGCAGCCGGGCGGCCTTCAGGTCGAGCAGGGTGGCGGCGACGACCAGGAACTCGGTGGTCTGGTCGAGGTCCCAGTCGGGCCCCATGGCACGGATGTGCGCCATGAACTCGTCGGTGACCTTCGACAGCGCGACCTCGGTGACGTCGAGCTTGTGCCGGGAGATGAGCTGCAACAGCAGGTCGAAGGGCCCCTCGAAGTTGGCGAGCCGCAGGGTGAACCGCCCGTCACCACCGGCCCCGACCCCGGTCTCGACCCCTGGCGCCCCGTCGCCCCCCTCGGGCGCCCCTTCGGCCGCCCCGGCCGCAGGGGTCGCACCGGCGGCCTCCGGGGCCTCGGCGGGCCCGTACGGGGCCCCTGCGGGCTCTACGGGGCCCACGGAGCCGCTAGGGGCCGCCAGGGACCCCGCAGGCTCCTCCTCCACCGCCACGGGGACGCCCGGGCCGCGGCCCAGCTGGCGGCGGGACGGGTGGCCGGGTTCGGCGGGAGAGGGCATCGCGGTCCAGGGTGGTGCGGAAGGGAGCGGCCGGTCGGGCCGGGGCCGGGAGCCCGTGCCCAAGGCTCCCACGCGCGGCCGTCGGCCCGGCGCGGGGACCCGCCAGGGCGGGCCCGGCGGGGCCGCGGGCGGCGGGGGCCACGGGCGGTGCCGGCCGGGACCCCGCCCAGGCTTCGACGGACGGAGTCCGGCGCAGCGGCGCGCTGTGACACGAGCTGCTCCGCAGCGTGGCGGTGAGGCCCGCCAGGGCCGATCCGTGCGAGCGCCGCGTCAAAAAAGGGGTCAGCGGCCCCGCAGGCGGCGGACCAGGATGCTGGCGTCGCCGCGGGATTCCAGGTCCGCCAGGACCACGGCGACCGCTTCGCGGACGATGCGGCCGCGGTCGACCGCGAGACCGTGCTCCCCGCGCAGCACCAGCCGCGCGTGTTCCAGGTCCATGAGCTCCTCGGCGGAGACGTAGACCGTGATCTTCTCGTCGTGCCGCTCGCGCCCGCTGGGCCGCCGGTTCGCACCGCGGCCCTGGCCCTTGCCCCGGCCGGGCGAAGGGGCCGGGACGGCGACGCCACCGGAACCTTCCTGCGGACGCCGCTGCGCGCCCACTCCCGGCTCCGTACCGGCCTCAGCCTCCCGGCTGCGGCCCTCCCCCGCCGTGCCCTCCGCCGCCGACGCGGCGTGTTCGACTCCCCGCGACGCCGGCGAGGACGACGTCAGCGCCATCCCCCCGGTCGTACGGAACAGTTCGTCGGCTCCGGGCAGACTCACTCGGCGGGACACCGGGCGAGCACCTCCCTGGCCAGCTGGCGGTAGGCGGCGGCGCCGACGGAGTTGGAGGCGTACGTGGTGATCGGTTCACCGGCGACCGTGGTCTCCGGGAAGCGCACCGTGCGGCCGATGACCGTGTGGTAGACGTGGTCGTCGAAGGCCTCGACCACGCGCGCCAGCACCTCGCGGCTGTGCACCGTACGGGAGTCGTACATCGTGGCGAGGATGCCGTCGAGCTCCAGCTCGGGGTTGAGCCGCTCCTGCACCTTCTCGATGGTCTCGGTCAGCAGTGCCACACCGCGCAGCGCGAAGAACTCGCACTCCAGCGGCACGATGACCTTGTGAGCCGCCGTCAGGGCGTTCACGGTCAGCAGACCGAGCGAGGGCTGACAGTCGATCACGATGTAGTCGTAGTCGGCCATCAGGGGCTTCAGGGCCCGCTGCAGCGTCGATTCGCGCGCGACCTCACTGACCAACTGCACTTCCGCAGCGGACAGGTCGATGTTGCTCGGCAGCAGGTCCATGTTCGGAACCGCCGTCTTGAGCAGCACCTCGTCGGCCGACATGCCCCGCTCCATGAGCAGGTTGTAGACCGTCAGGTCGAGCTCCATCGGGTTCACGCCGAGACCCACGGACAGTGCGCCCTGGGGGTCGAAGTCGACGAGCAGCACGCGGCGCCCGTACTCGGCGAGAGCGGCACCCAGGTTGATGGTCGACGTGGTCTTGCCCACGCCGCCCTTCTGGTTGCACATCGCGATGATCTTCGCCGGACCGTGGTCGGTCAGCGGACCCGGGATCGGGAAGTACGGCAGCGGGCGTCCGGTCGGGCCGATCCGCTCACGGCGCTGGCGGGCAGCGTCGGGGGCGAGAGTGGCCGCGTACTCGGGGTCCGGCTCGTACTCCGCGTCGGGGTCGTAGAAGTGCCCTTCGGGCACCTTGTCGTAGTCGGCGAAACCCACGGGCTTTTCGCCGCTCAGGTCGCCGGCCCTGGAGTTCACGTCTAGGCCGTCCATGCTCTTTTGGGGCGTCGTCATGCGCTGGTGGTTTGCGAAGGTGCGGACTGCGACGGAGCCGACAGCTTCGATTCCGGCAGGGCCCTGACCCCGCGCAGGCGTACCTGCTCGACCACCCCCAGGAGCAAATGTCGACTCATTCACAAGTCGTCTTACCTCCTCGGACGTGACCAGGACACTTATCGATAGGTCAGCGTGGCACCATGCCGACGGTTGGCGACTCTATGGCGTGTCACCACTCAGCGGCAACACAATCCGCCGGACCCGGCACGATGTGTCGGCAACCGAACACCACTCTGTCAAGGGCGTACGAGCTGTCGCCGGGAAGTTTCGCAGGTGTGCGAAAGGGTTAAAGGGTTACGTTCGAGGCGAGTTGAGCGGCCCCGCCGCCCGCCCCGCAAACGTGTCCGGCCGGACCTTGCGGGCAAGGTCCGGCCGGATACGTGAGATTGACGTCAGTCGTTGACGGAGCGGCTCGGAATCAGCCGAGGAGCGTGTTCAGCTCCAGGGTCGCCAGGCCGTGGGCCTCGGCGACGGGACCGTAAACGACCTGGCCGTCATGGGTGTTGAGGCCCAGGGCGAGCGCCGGGTCGCGACGCAGCGCCTCGACCCAGCCGAGGTTCGCGAGCTGCACGATGTAGGGCAGCGTGGCGTTGGTCAGCGCGTAGGTGGAGGTGTTCGGCACCGCGCCCGGCATGTTGGCGACGCAGTAGAAGACCGAGTTGTGGACCTGGAAGGTCGGCTCGGCGTGCGTGGTCGCGCGGGAGTCCTCGAAGCAGCCGCCCTGGTCGATCGCAATGTCGACAAGGACACTTCCGGGCTTCATCTTGGCGACGAGCTCGTTGGTGACCAGCTTCGGGGCCTTCGCACCCGGGATGAGGACCGCACCGATGACGAGGTCGGCCTCGATGACGGCCTTCTCCAGCTCGTAGGCGTTGGAGACGATCGTCTTGATCTTCGTGCCGAAGATCTTGTCCGCCTCGCGGAGCTTGTTGATGTCACGGTCCAGCAGGGTCACGTGGAAGCCCATGCCGACGGCGATCTGCACGGCGTTCCAGCCGGAGACGCCGCCACCGATGACCACGCACTCGCCGGCGTGGGTGCCGGGCACGCCGCCCGGGAGGACGCCGCGGCCGCCGACCGAGCGCATCAGGTGGTAGGCGCCGACCTGCGGGGCCAGCCGGCCCGCGACCTCGGACATCGGGGCGAGCAGCGGGAGGGCGCGGTTCGCCGTCTCGACCGTCTCGTACGCGATGGCGGTGGTGCCGGACTCCAGCAGGGCGTCCGTGCACTCGCGGGAGGCCGCGAGGTGCAGGTAGGTGAAGAGGGTCTGGTCCTTGCGGAGGCGGTGGTACTCCTCCGCGATGGGCTCCTTGACCTTCAGCAGGAGGTCCGCGATCGCCCAGACCTCGTCGGCGGTGCCCAGGATCTCGGCGCCGGCCGAGACGTACTCGGCGTCCGTGATCGAGGAGCCCACACCGGCGTTCTGCTCGATGAAGACCTGGTGGCCGTTGCGGACCAGCTCATGCACGCCTGCGGGCGTGATGGCGACCCGGAACTCGTTGTTCTTGACCTCGCGGGGGATGCCGACCTTCATCGTGGCTCACGGTCCTTGGCTCAGGGGATGTTTCGGGGTACTTCCATACAAACCCGTTTACAAGAACACGCAACGGGATGCCCCAGGAACGACCCGGGTGAACCCAGTCTAATGAAGGACGAGCTGCTGTCTAGCCTTGCAAACCAATAATCTCAGTCGGAACCACTACGGATTTCGCAGGCTGCGGGGTCATCTCCCAACAATCTGTCGGCCGCGGACCGGTGCAGCCTGGCCGCCGCGGGATCGCCGAGCCGGTCCAGGGTGTCGGCCAGCCGCACCTGGAGCGCGGCCTGAAGCCGCAGGTCCCCGGCCTTGCGCGCCAGCTCCACCGCCTCCCGGCAGGTGTGCAGCGATTCCTCGGGCCGCCCCGCGTACTCCTGGATCCGCGCCATCTCGCTCAACGCCTTTGCCTGGCCCGGGACATCGGCGAGCTTGCGGTACCCGGCGGAGGCGGCCCGCCAGCTCCGCAGCGCCTCCCCGTACCGGCCCGCGTAGGTGTGCACGTTTCCGAGCCGTCCGTACAGCCTCGCCTCGTCCGCCCGCTCCCCCCGCGCGAGGGAGTGCGACAGGGCCCTGCCGAACCAGTCGGAGGCCCGGTGCCAGTCCGCGAGCTCCTGGTACGCGCCGCCTACGGATTCCATCGCGCGGCCCGCCGCGTACGGGTCATTCGCCGCCCTTCCGGCGTCCAGCGCGGCCCGGTACCGCTCCAGCGCCTCCTGGGTACGGCCGGTCCCGGCGTCCAGATCGGCCAGGTTCAGCAGCGCGGCGGCCTGCTCCCGGTGCAGATCGCGCCGCCGGGCCACGTCCAGGACCAGGCCGTGCAGCCCGTACAGCTCGGGGGCGGCCCCGGCGGTGCCCCGGTGGTCCGAGAGGGCCCCGGCGAGCGCCGCGACGAGGCGGCGGGCCAGGGTGTCCAGCTCCCCGTCGGCGACGGCCAGGGAGGCCGCCGCGGACAGCGCGGGCAGCCGGGTGTCCAGCCAGGTCGCGGCGGCCCGCCGGTCGGCGAAGCGCAGCGCGCGCGGCAGCCCGTCCAGCTTCTCCGGGACACCGAGACCGCTGCCCTCGTCGTCCTCGGCCATGGCCCGGCAGGAGAGCAGCAGCCGTACGGTGCGCTCCAGCATCCGGGCCCGGGCCAGCTGGACCTCGGCGGGGCGCTCCCTGGCCTCCAGCAGGGCCTGGAGCAGCGGGGCGAGGCAGCCGGGCAGCAGGAACAGCCCGTCGTGGGCGCTCCGTACGAGGCCCAGCGCGGCGAAGTCCTCCAGGATCGACTGCGCGGCGGCCACGGAGCAGCCGGCCAGGGCGGAGGCGGTGTGCGAGTCGACGAGCCCGGCCGGGGCAAGCGGAAGCAGCCTCAGGGTCCGCTGGGCGGGCTGCGGGAGGGACTCGTAGACGAGCCGGAACGTCCGGGCGAGCGGGCCGCCGGCGCCGGCGGGCATGTCGTGGAGCTGCTTGGCCACATCGGTGATGGAGGCCTTGGGGTGCGCGGCGAGCCAGCCGCCCGCCAGGCTCAGCGCGGCGGGCTGGCCCCCGCACTCCTCGGCGAGGGCTTCGGCGGCGCAGGGGTCGTTGGCCACCCGGATGTCGCCGATGCGCTGGACGAGCATGCGGACGGCGGCGGGGGTGTCCAGGCCCCCCAGGGTGCAGGGGCGGACATCCGGAATCCCCGTGAGGGGCCCCTCGGCGGTGACCACGACCAGGCACTCGGGGGTGTCCGGCAGCAGGGCGTCGACCTGGTGCGGGTCGGCGGCGTCGTCGACGAGGAGCACCGCCCTGCGGCCCACGAGGGCCGTGCGCAGGGCGGAGCTGAGCTCGTCCTCGGCGGCTCCGGGCGGGGTGGGCTGCCCGAGCCCCTCCAGGAGGGTGCGGATGGCACGCTCGGTGGCGACGGCCTCGCCGCCGGGGGTGGTGAGGCGGACCTTGTGCACCCCGTCCGGGTACTCGTCGGCGATCTCGCGCACCAGGGCTTCGGCGAGGGCGGTCCGGCCCGACCCCGGCCGCCCGGCGACGAGCAGCACGCGGGCCCGCGGCGCCTTGGCCTTGCGGCCCGAGAGGGTGTCGAGCCCGGTCCGCGCGATGTCCTCGCGCAGCTCCTTGAGCTCACGCCGCCGCCCGACGAAATCCGTCACGGATCCGCTCCTCTCGCTGCCTTCGGATTGCGAGCGTAGTTCACGCAGAGCGACGAACCGGGTGGAGCGCGGCGGACAAATCGCCCGATCGGATCAGCCGATGGTCACACCAGGAACCCTTGTGGCCCCACCGGTCCCCCAGGTGGCCCAACGCCTCGCCGGAGGAGGTCCCGCCGGGCTACGCCTCGTACGGGCGGGCCGGCCAGGGGGACTGGGCCGGGCGGAGGGAGTCGAGGCCGCCCTCGGAGGCAAGGGCCGCCGACAGGGCCAGGACACCCGTCACCATCCCCGGGTTGCCGAGCTCGCCCGCCAGCACGCCCCGTACCAGCTCGGGCAGCGCCACCCACGCCAGCTCCATGTCCGCCTCCTCCGAGCCGGACTCCGCGTACCGCTCCCCCTCCGCCTCCGAGACGCCCCGGGCGAGGAAGATCCGGATCGCCTCGTCCGAGCCGCCGGGCGAGGCGTAGAAGTCGGCCAGCACCCGCCAGTCCTCGGCCTTGACGTGCGCCTCCTCGTACAGCTCGCGCTGCGCCCCGTGCAGGGGGTTCTCCCCCACCACGTCCAGCAGGCCGGCCGGGAGCTCCCACAGCCGCCGCCGCACCGGGTGCCGGTACTGGCTCAGGACGAGGACCCGCTCCTCCTCGTCCAGGGCCAGTACGCACACCGATCCCGGGTGCACCTGGTAGTCGCGGCGGGCCACGGACCCGTCCGGCATCCTGACCTCGTCCGAGGCCACCGCCGTCTTCGCGCCCTGGAACGGCCGCCGCGTCGACACCGTCTCCCAGGATTCCGCCGTGTCCTTGATGCCGATGTCCATGCCCCGTACCCCTCCGCAACGCGCGACAGCCGGGGTACGGATCTCCGTACCCCGGCTGCCCACGTTATGCGGTCCGCGTTGCGCGGTCGAACTGCTACTTCGCGGCCTGCTGGCGCTCCACGGCCGCCTTGACCAGGCCCGCGAACAGCGGGTGCGGGCGCGTCGGACGCGAGCGCAGCTCCGGGTGGGCCTGGGTGGCCACCAGGTAGGGGTGCACCTCGCGCGGGTACTCGACGTACTCGACCAGCTTGTTGTCCGGGGAGGTGCCGGAGAAGACCAGACCGGCCTTCTTCTCCAGCTCGCCGCGGTAGGCGTTGTTGACCTCGTAGCGGTGGCGGTGGCGCTCGTCCACGTACGCCTGGTCGCCGTAGACCTCGCGCACGATGGAACCCTCGGCGAGCTTCGCCGGGTACATGCCCAGACGCATGGTGCCGCCCAGGTCGCCCGCACCCTCGACGAAGGCCAGCTGCTCCTCCATCGTGGAGATCACCGGGTTCGCGGTGGAGGCGTCGAACTCGGTGGAGTTCGCGTCCTCGATGCCCGCCAGGTTGCGCGCGGCCTCGATGACCACGCACTGCAGGCCCAGGCACAGGCCGAGCAGCGGGATCTTGTTCTCGCGGGCGTAGGTGATCGCGCCGACCTTGCCGTTGACACCACGGTCGCCGAAGCCGCCGGGCACGCAGATCGCGTCCACGTCGGCCAGCTGCGCCGCGGCGCCGGCCGGGGTCTTGCAGTCGTCGGAGGTGACCCACTTGATCTGGACGCGGGCCTTGTTGGCGAAACCGCCGGCGCGCAGCGCCTCGGTCACCGACAGGTAGGCGTCCGGCAGGTCGATGTACTTGCCGACGAGCGCGACCTTGACCTCGTGGTCGGGGTTGTGGACCCGGTCCAGCAGGTCCTCCCACACCGTCCAGTTGACGTCGCGGAACGGCAGGTCGAGCTTGCGCACGACGTAGGCGTCCAGGCCCTCGGTGTGCAGCACCTTGGGGATGTCGTAGATGGACTTGGCGTCGATCGCCGCGACCACGGCCGCCTCGTCGACGTCGCACATCAGCGAGATCTTGCGCTTGATGGAGGTGGGGACCTCGCGGTCGGCGCGCAGCACGATGGCGTCGGGCTGGATGCCGATGTTGCGCAGCGCCGCGACCGAGTGCTGGGTCGGCTTGGTCTTCAGCTCGCCGGAGGGGCCGATGTAGGGCAGCAGCGAGATGTGCACGACGAAGACGTTGTCGCGGCCGACCTCGTGGCGGACCTGGCGGACCGTCTCCAGGAACGGCAGGGACTCGATGTCGCCGACGGTGCCGCCGACCTCGGTGATGACCACGTCCACGTCGGCGGTGGCCATGCGGCGGATGCGGTGCTTGATCTCGTTGGTGATGTGCGGGATGACCTGCACGGTGTCACCGAGGTACTCGCCGCGCCGCTCCTTGGCGATGACCTGCGAGTAGACCTGGCCGGTGGTGACGTTGGCCGAGCCGTCGAGGTCGACGTCGAGGAAGCGCTCGTAGTGACCGATGTCCAGGTCGGTCTCGGCGCCGTCGTTGGTGACGAACACCTCGCCGTGCTGGAAGGGGTTCATCGTGCCGGGGTCGACGTTCAGGTACGGGTCGAGCTTCTGCATCGTGACCCGCAGACCGCGCGCCTTCAGCAGCGCACCCAGGCTGGAGGCCGTCAGGCCCTTGCCGAGGGAGGAAGCGACACCCCCGGTGACGAAGATGTGCTTGGTCGTCATGGATTTGGGCGGCATCGCCAAGAGGGGGCTCCCGTGGGTCGCGAGGTGAGGTGCGTCCGGCGCCTGCCACCATCGATCCGGAGGGGTCTCAGGGGGCGCCGAAGCTGCGGTTTCGGGGCTCCTGATTCGCACAGGCAGACCACCGGTCCACGGGATACCAGCCTATCAGCGCCCGGGCCGGTCCGCTTCCGGCCACGCGCCGGATCCTGTGCCGACCCTCGTCGCGGGGACATCGTTCCTGCTCACCCGTTCGGCCGAGCGCCATTGTCCCGGGGCTCCGGGGGATCACTAGGGTGCCGTCATATCCTGCTCGGAGATCGATCACATCACCGTCGAGCAGCCCCGCGAACGGCGTAACCCGGCCGGTTCCGGAATCATGGGCGGGGCGCGGCGTTCCACACAGAGGAACGGGGGGCACCGCTCTACCGCGCGACCGCGCAATGCCAGCGCCCTACGGGGCGGACGTGCTGTTCGACTGGAGATGCAACGTGTCCGGGCGCATCGAGGATTACGCACTGATCGGGGACATGCAGACCGCGGCTTTGGTCTGCCGGGACGGGGCGGTGGACTGGTTGTGCCTGCCACGTTTCGACTCCCATGCCGTTTTCGCGAGCATTCTCGGGACCGAGGAACACGGGTTCTGGCGGATCGGCCCGGCGTTCCCGGCCGGCACCGAGGCCCCGCGCGCCTCGCGCCGCCGCTACCGCGGTGACTCGCTGGTCCTGGAATCGGAATGGGACACCCCGCGCGGCACGGTCCGCGTGATCGACTTCATGCCGCCCCGCGAGAACCACGCCCCGCAGATCATCCGCATCGTGGAGGGCATCAGCGGGCGCGTCCCCATGCGCTCCGCCCTGCGCATGCGCTTCAGCTACGGCCGCGTGGTGCCCTGGGTGCACAAGGTCGACGGGCGTACGGTCGCCGTCGCCGGCCCCGACTCGGTCTGGCTGGACACCGAGGCGCAGACCTACGGCAAGGACCTGACCACGTACTCCGACTTCACCGTCGGCCCCGGCGACCGGATGGCCTTCTGCATCAGCTGGCAGCCCTCGCACAAGGAGCCGCCGCAGCAGCCGGAGGCCGAGGAGGCCCTGACGGCCACCACCGGGTTCTGGCACGAGTGGGTCGAGCAGTGCACGTACCACGGCCCGTACCGGGAGGCGGTGATCCGCTCCCTGATCACCCTCAAGGCCCTCACGTACGCCCCCACGGGTGGGATCGTCGCCGCGCCGACCACCTCCCTCCCCGAGGAGATCGGCGGGGTCCGCAACTGGGACTACCGCTACACCTGGCTGCGCGACGCCGCCATCACCCTCTCCTCGCTGCTGCGCACCGGATACCGCGAGGAGGCCCGCGCCTGGCGCGAGTGGCTGCTGCGCGCGGTGGCCGGCGACCCGGAGAACCTGCAGATCATGTACGGGATCGCGGGCGAGCGGGAACTCGGCGAGACCGAGCTCGACTGGCTGCCGGGGTACGAGAACTCGCGCCCGGTCCGGGTCGGCAACGGAGCCGCCGGACAGCTCCAGCTCGACGTGTACGGCGAGGTCACCGAGGCCCTGCACCTGGGCCACATGACGGGCCTGGCACGCAACGACTACGCGTCGCTGCTCCAGCTCAAACTGATCCGCTACCTGGAAACCCACTGGGACCAGCCGGACGAGGGCATCTGGGAGGTGCGCGGCCCTCGCCGGCACTTCGTGCACTCGAAGGTGATGGCGTGGGTGGCCGTGGACCGCACGATCAAGCTGATCGAGAGCGGGGACGCGGACGGGCCGCTGGAGCGGTGGCGGGAGCTGCGCGACGAGATCCACCAGGACGTGTGCGAGAAGGGCTACGACAAGGAGCGCAACACGTTCACGCAGTCGTACGGCTCGAAGGAGCTGGACGCCTCCCTCCTGCTGATCCCGCAGATGGGCTTCCTGCCGCCGGACGACAAGCGGGTGATCGGCACGATCGAGGCGATCCAGCGCGAGCTGTCCACCCCCGACGGCTTCATCCTGCGCTACCCGACGGCGGGCGAGGAAGCGGGCGTGGACGGCCTGGAGGGCGACGAGGGGGCCTTCCTCGCGTGCTCGTTCTGGATGGCCGACGACCTGGCGATGATCGGCCGCGTCGACGAGGCCCGCCGCCTCTTCGAGAAGCTCCTCTCGCTCCGCAACGACCTGGGCCTGCTGGCCGAGGAGTGGGATCCGAAGCTCCAGCGCCAGGTGGGCAACTTCCCCCAGGCCTTCAGCCACGTCCCCTTGATCGACACGGCCCTGCGGCTCACGGCGAGCGGGGCGTACGGCGGGTGACTAGCGTCTCGGATGAGCTTAGGTTTTCCCAGCCGGGGCTGGGTGTTCGCCCCGGTCGGAAAAGAGTCTCGGGTTTCGCCGTGGCCGCTGTCTGAGCGGGGTGGCGTGGGTGTGCAGGTGGAAGCCTGCTCCGAGTCTGGCCCCGCACGGTTGGTGCCGTGCGGGGGTGCTCATCGTGTGCGGTGCCTGCCGCCCACGTCGCCGCTGGGTGCGGTGGGTGGGTGACTCGGGCTGCCGCCCCGCCGGACGCTTTCCACCCGGACCTGCCGCCGAAGATACGGCTGCTGGTGTTCCGGGTGGGGCGGGGACCCTGCGTCGCTGCCTGGGCACAGGGCGGATTCTCGTCGGGCCCGTCTTCGTCCGGTCCACAGCGGATTGCTGCGGACCGGCCCCTGACAGGTCCGGGTGGGTGGGCTTGGTGTGCTGGACGGGCCGGTCCAGCTCCTGAACCGTGCGGCGGATCACATAGGTGCCACTCTCACGGTCCAGGAGGGTCAGGTCCTGATGTTGCAGGCCCCGGGCGCCGATGCGCTGCCAGGCGGCCACGTCCCGGTCCGCGCTGTATCCGCAGTCGGAGTTGGGGCAGGTGGCCCATTTCCAGCCCGGCCGGGTGCTGTCGGGGGCGGCGTGGTGACGGAAGGCGGTCAGGCAGCGGGGGCAGTACTTGGAGGTGCCACGCGCCGGGACGATCACCACCGCGATCCCGTACCGGGCCGCCTGGTGACGTACGTCCGCCACGATCTGTCCGCGCACCGAGCCGGAGAGGCGGGTGTTGAGGGTGCGGCCTTTGCCGCGGGCCTCCATGTCCCGCAGGTCCTCCAGATAGATCACCGACGCCCCCACGGCCCGGGCGTGATCCACCATGAACCGCGCGGCCGCCTTGGCGATCTGCGCGTTCAGGCGTTCACGGCGTCTACTGACCCGGGCGTGCTCGGTGCGCAGGACGGCGAGTTTGGCGGCGGTCGCCGGGTCGGGCCAGCAGGCGAGGGCGTGTTGGCCGTCCAGGAGCGCCTGGAGATGGGCGGCTTTGGTCCACAGGTGTTCGCCATGGACGCGGAGCCGGTCGGCCTTGGCCAGAACCCCGTTCATACGGAGGAAGACCGACTGTCCGTCGGTGAGGACGGCTGGTTGGGCGCCACCGGTCAGGGTGACGGTGCCGCCGGTGAGTAGCGTGTTAAGCCCGTAGTCGAAGGCCACCGCCCGACCGTGCCCGGAGCGCAGCGTCTTGGGCACGGGGGTCGTGTGTGCAACATCGAGTCGCAGCCGCCCGCCACGTAGGCGCAGGGTGGGGGCGTGCAGGGCAGCCGTGGCGTCAATGGTGGGCGGCAGGCGGAACCGGATCCGTACCGGATGCCAGTCGGCACGATTGCGGGGGTCGGGGCGTACGGGGAGCCGTACGGTCAGCACCGCGTAGCGGGCGGGGTCGTCCTCGCACCGGACCAGGGTGGCGAGCTGTTTGTCGGCAGCGGCCAGCACCACCTGACGGCCCCCGCCCAGGGCCGCCTCCAGCTCACACAGACCAGCGGGCAGACGCCGGTGCACGGCGAGGAACCGCGCCACCTGTCGCGTGCGCGAACGGAAGACGGACGCGGGCACTGCCGCTCCCTGCGCGCAAGCCCCCCAGAGCGCTGCCCACTCCTCATCAGTGCGCTTGAGCGGGTCAACACCGGTCGGCCAGGTGCTCAGGACCGCATCGACCAGAGCGGCCCGCCATTCAGCCGACCGCAGGACCCGCCCGGCCTGCTCCTCGGCGACCCGACAGACCCGGTCGGGCACATACAGGCCCTCCGGGACGACAGCCGTCCAGCCCAGCGTCCGCAACGCCATCCACGCGTTCGACGGCAACCGCTCGCCCCAAGGCGCAATACCCGAAGCGAGCAGCGCCAGCTCGGCCCGAGACCAGTGCCCGCCGACAACCCCGGCGGCCATCGTCTCCACCAGCGCCGTCAGCCAGCCCACCCGCTCACCCAACGCGGCCGCGTTCAGCACCTCACCGCTGACGGTGTCCAGGCCCCGGAACGCGGTCGCGGACGCGCACGCCACCCGCCCGGTCTCCCCCTCACCCAGCGCGATCTTCCGCCGCACGCCCACACCCCCGCCCCAGCTGCGACCGACAGTCCGATCATCGGACTCACATACGGAACGAGCCCACCCCCGGCAAGGACACGCAACACGACCAGAACCTGCACAAGCCATAGGGAAACCAGGCCAACCCAACGACTGCGTGCGACCCTGGAAGGGTCGTCTGCCCTTCCGCCCCTCCCGGAAGGGGGTAGCCATGGCTCCCCTCTCGAAGGCGGGCACGGCACTTGCCGAGCTCCGCGAAGACCTGTCCGGTGACGTCTTCACTCCGGACGATCCGGGGTACGACGAGGCCCGCGCGGTCTACAACGGGATGATCGACCGCAGGCCCGCCGTCATCGCGCAGTGCGAGAGCCCGGTGGACGTGGTGACGGCCGTGCGCTTCGCGCGCCGGCTCGACCTGCCCGTAGCCGTGCGCGGCGGCGGCCACAGCGTCGCCGGCATGTCCCTCAACGACGGCGGCCTGGTCGTGGACCTGCGCCGGATGCACGCGGTGACGGTCCATCCCGGGGCGTCGGCCGTCCAGGTCGAGGGCGGCGCCACGATGAGCCACCTCGACCGGGCCTGCGAGCCGTACGGGCTGGCGACCACCGGCGGCCGCGTCTCCACCACCGGGGTCGGCGGTTTCGTGCTGGGCGGCGGCACCGGGTGGCTGGACCGCAAGTTCGGCCTGGCGGTGGACAACCTGCTCGGCGTGGACCTGGTCACCGCCGAAGGCGAGATGGTGACGGCGACCGCCCAGGACCACCCCGAGCTGTTCTGGGGGCTGCACGGCGGCGGCGGCAACTTCGGCATCGCGACCTCCCTGACCCTGCGGCTGCACGAGCTGCCGGTGATGTCCATCGCGTTCCTGCTGTACCTGCCGGAGCACGGGCCCGAGGTGGTCCGTACGTTCCGCGACATTCTGGACTCCGGACCGCGCGAGGCCGGTGGCGGCGCCATCTACCTGACCGGCCCGCCCGAGGAGTTCGTCCCGCCGCACCTGGTCGGCCTGCTGCTGGCGGGCGCGCTGGTCACGTACGCGGGACCCGAGGAGGAGCTGCGCGCTCTGGCCGCGCCGCTGCTGGCGATCCCGCACGAGGTGGAGATGGTGACGGTCCTGCCCTACGCGGAGCTCCAGTGCATGCTCGACGACCCGCCGGGCCTGCGGAACTACTGGTCGGCCGAGTACCTGACCGGTGTGCCCGACGAGTTCGTGGACGTGTTCTGCGCCCGCGCGGACTCCATGCCGGTGCCGAGCGGCACCCAGCACGTCGTGTGGCCGCAGGGCGGCGCGATCGCGGAGGGTCCGGCCGACTACCCGGTGCCGTTCCGCGACGCGCCCTGGGCGGTGCACCCGTTCGGAGCCTGGGAGGACCCGGCCGACGACGACCGCGTCCGCCGGTGGGTCAAGGACGTCCGCGCCGACGTCCAGCCGTGGAGCACCGGCGCGGTCTACCTCAACTTCACGGGGGACGAGGGCGGCGACCGGGTGGTGGCCGGCCTCGGACCCGACAACATGCGGCGGCTGGGCGAGTTGAAGCGGCGGTACGACCCGGACAACGTCTTCCGCTTCAACCACAACATCAAGCCGGCCTAGGACCGGTTGCCTGAGGGCGACCGGTTACGTGAGGGCGGTGATCACCTCCCGCGCCGCCCGCTCCCCCTCGGTGGCCCCGCCTTCCATGAACCCCTGGAAGTCGTAGCTGCAGTGTTCGCCGCCGATGTGGATCCGGCCCTGCGCGGTGCCCTCGTACTTGGCGTACTTGTGCAGGTAGCCGGTCGGCCAGTACGAGTACGCGCCCAGCGAGTACGGGTTGCGGTGCCAGGCCGAGAGCTGCGCGCGCCCAGTCCAGGCGGCCTTGGTGCCGGGGAAGAACGCGTCGATCCCGGTGAGCATCCGGCCCGCGAGGGTGCGTACGTAGGGGTCGGAATCGGTGGCGAAGGGGCTGGCGGGGGTGAGCGAGCCGGCCAGGGTGCCGCCGCCGTACTGGAGCAGGATGCCGCCGTTGCCCGGCTGGACCTTCGTGGTGTCCCAGGTCTGCTGGATGTCGAGGTCGTTGAAGCAGTCCCCGGCGGAGACCCCCGGCCAGGGGCCGGTGCCGCGCCAGGGCCGGCTGGTGAACTGCATGTTGAGCTTGGTGCAGTAGCCCATGCGGGCATCGCGCAGCAGGTTCTTCATCAGCGGGTCGAAGCCGGCTCCGGTGAGGTCGATCCGCTGGAGGATCGGCAGCGGCAGACACAGGATGGTGTGGTCGGCGACGACGGTCCGGGTGGCGCCCGCGTCGTTGAAGGTCAGCGTCTGGGTGCCGTCGACGGCCACGCGTACGGCGGTCAGCTCGCGGCCCATCACGAGCGAACCGGCGGGCAGCGCCTTGGCGATGGCGTTCGGCAGCTGGTCGTTGCCGCCGGTGATGTGGTAGCGCTCGTTGGACTGGCCCCAGACGTTGAAGCTGCCGGGGTTGGGCTGGTAGCCCATGAGCAGGACGAGGGCGAGCGCGGACTGCTGATCGGTGTCGGCCCCGTACTCGACGTTGTACGCCACGTCGATGAAACGGCCGAGCTGCGAGCCGTGGCCGCCGGGGACGCGGGTCTCGATCCACTCGTACAGGGTCATGTCGTCGAGGGCCGTGCCCGCCGGGGTCGTCGAGTTCCAGGAGACCTCGCCGGCTTCCTGGAGGTCGCGGCGCAGCGCCTGGTAGACGGCCTTGAAGTCCTCGTCGGCCTGGGTGCGCGCGTAGTAGGTGCCGTTGAACCAGAGGACTTCCTCGGCTCCGTTGGGTCCGCCGCCGAGGAAGTCCTCGGTGGGCAGGTTGAAGCGGCGGCACAGTTCCAGGATCTTCTTGTGGCTGGTGTCGATCAGCTCGCCGCCGATCTCGGAGGTCTGCCCGTACGCCCAGAGGGAGCGCTGGCTGTACATCCGGCCGCCGACGCGGCTCGGGTTGGCCTCGTAGAGCGTGCAGGCGACGCCCGCGTCCTGGAGGGTGAGGGCTGCGGTCAGCCCCGAGATGCCGGCGCCGACCACGGCGACGCGGGCGGGGGTGACGGGCTGCTTCGCGGGGAGGGCCTCGACGGCGTGGGCACTGGCGGACGCGCCCGCCGCGGAGGCGAAGGCAGTGCCGAGACCGAGGGCGGCGGCCCGGCCGAGGAGCTGGCGGCGGGTGGAGCCGCGCACCTCGGCGACGGGCAGGCCGAGCCGGCGGGCGGCGGCGTGTTCGGCGGCGAGCTGTCGGAGCGCGTGCATGAGGGGCGTACGTGCCATGGCGGTGGCTCCTTCTCAGACGGCTGCGGAGGAGGGGGCGGGCTCGTCGGTGCGTTCGGCCGCGTCCTCCAGGACCACGCGGCCGATGATCTCGTAGCGCTCGGGGGCCTTGAACTTCAGCCACAGGCCGAGCCCGAGACCGCCGAAGAACACGACGCCGACGATCCACGGGATGAGGGTGAAGAAGAACGAGTCGGCGGCGAGCCCGGCCGCGGTCTTCATGTTGACCAGCAGCAGGACGACCACGGCGGCCATGGCGATCCCGCCGACGAGCGGGGCGGTGAAGGTGCGGAACCAGTGCCGGTCCTCGGGGTGGTTCTTGCGGAAGTAGCCGATCACCGCGAAGGAGCAGAGGGTCTGGACGATGAGGATCGCCATCGTGCCGAGGATCGCGAGCAGCGTGTACAGGTGGACGTACGGGTCCTGCCCGGTCAGCCAGAACTGCGCGACCAGGCCGGTGGCGATGGCCGTCTGCACCATGGAGGAGATGTACGGGGACCCGTGCTTGGCGTGCGTGCGGCCGAGGCCCGGGTGGAGGAAGCCCTCACGGCCGATGGCGTAGAGATAGCGGGCGGCGCACTGGTGGAAGGCCATGCCGCAGGCGAAGGAGCCGGTGAGCAGCAGCCACTGGAAGGCGTCGACGGCCCAGGCGCCGATGAAGGTGTGGGTCGGGGCGAAGAACAGGTCGAGGGGGCTCGCGGAGGCGGAGAGCTCCACCGACTTGGTGAGGCCGTTGCCGGCGATGGTCATCCAGGAGACGTAGATGTAGAAGAGGCCGACGCCGACCACGGAGATCAGGGTCGCCTTGGGGATGACCCGCTTCGGGTCGCGGGACTCCTCCCCGTACATGGCGGTGGATTCGAAGCCGACCCAGGACCAGAAGGCGAAGAAGAGGCCGAGTCCGGCGGAGGTGCCGGTGAAGGCGTTCTTCGGGTTGATGGGCTCCATCGGGATGCCGTCCGGGCCGCCGCCCGCGATCAGGACGGCGGTGGCGACGGCGAAGAGGACCGCGATCTCGGCGACGAGCATCACGCCGAGGGCCTTGGCGGTGAGGTTGATGTCGAAGTGGGCGAGGGCGGCGGTGACCGCGAGCATGGCGGCCGCGTAGACGATCCAGGGCAGGTCGATGCCGAGCTGGTCGTGGACGGTGGTCTTGGTGAAGTAGGAGAAGACGCCGACGATCGAGGCCTCGAAGACGATGTACGCGAGGACCGCGAGCATCCCGGAGGCCATGCCGGCGATCCGGCCGAGCCCGTGCGAGATGTACCCGTAGAAGGCACCGGCGGCGGTGATCCGCTTGGCCATGGCCACGTAGCCGACCGCGAAGACGGTGAGCACGGCGGTCGCGAAGAGGTAGCCGGCGGGGGCGCCGATGCCGTTGCCGAAGCCGACGGCGATGGGGAGGTTGCCGGTCATCGCGGTGATGGGAGCGGCGGTGGCGACCGCCATGAAGACGACGCCGACCAGGCCCACCGAATTGGCCTTGAGCCGCTGGACCTGTGGTGCGCCGCCGCCCGTGCTGGTATCCGTGCTCATGGCTCCTCGTTCCTGTCGTGAGGGCGCTCACTCTCGCTCCGCGTGACGTACACCACAATCGGCATGCGGTCCGATAATCTCCTTGCAGGGACGACGAGTTGTCAGGCCGGACGGGGGCATATCGGACTCCGTAACCGCCCGGTGATGTTCCGGGAACAGGGCGGCCGGTACCGTCCGCGATATGGACAACCAGGGCGGGATCACGGTTCAGCGGGCGCTGGAGCTGCCGGGGCTGCGGAGCGGGCTGCCCGAGGTGGTGGCCTGCGCCGACCGGCTCGGACGGAACGTGCGCTGGGTGCACGCCGGCGAGGTCCCCAACATCGCGTCCCTGCTCAAGGGCGGCGAGCTGCTGCTGACCACGGGGCTCGGCCTCGGCACCCGGCCCGCCGAGCAGCGTGCCTTCGTACGCCGCCTCGCGGACCGCGGCATCGCCGCGCTGGTCGTCGAACTGGGGCCGAGGTTCACCCGACTGCCCGCCACGATCGTGGAGACCGCCCGCGCGGCCGGCCTCCCGCTGGTCCAGCTGCACCGCGAGGTCCCCTTCGTGACGGTGACGGAGGAGGTGCACACCGAGATCGTCAACGGCCACTACGCCCTGCTCCAGCGGGCCGAAGAGGTCCACCGCCGCTGCACGGAAGCCCTGCTGGGCGGCGGCGGGATCCCGCAAGTCCTGCACATCCTGGCCGACTTCACGGCCAACCCGGTCTTCCTGGAGACCCCCGACGGACAGCTCCTGTACGCGGCCGGACCGGTCTCCGGCGAGGCCGCGGCGGATCCGCTCCAGGTGTGGGAAGGCCTGCGCGGCCAGCGCCCGGCCGAGCCGACCGGCAATGCCGTGGTGGTCGACGTCCCGGGCGGCGGCCACGGCACCGGGTCGGTGCGGGCCCGGCTGGTCCTGCTCGGCGTGTCCTCCCCGCTGCTGCCCGTGCACCGGATGGCGGCGGAGCGGACGGCGGGCGTACTGGCCGTCGTGCTGATGCAGGCCCGGCAGGAGGACGAGCTGGCGGCGCGCGGCCGCGGCGACTTCCTGACCGACCTGTCGGAAGGGCGGATCTCGGCGGAGGACGCCCCCGCCCAGGCGCGCGTGCTGGGCTTCAAACCGGGGTCCGGTCCGCTCCTGCCCGTGGTCATGCGGCTGTCCTCGGAGCTGGGCCCGTCGGGGAACTGGGCGGTCCTGGCCCGCGCGGTCCTGGAAGAACTCTCCTCGGTCGGCGTCCCGGTCCTGCTCGGCGTCCGCCCGGTGGAGGGCCGCGTCCCGCTGCTGGTCTCGCTCCGCAGCGACGCCGAACGCACGACGGTGGCGGACCGGGTCGCGGCGGCGCTGCGGGCCGGCGTCGAGCGTGCCGGCCTGGACCGGGCGGGGGCTCCGCCGGCCGTGGTCGTCGGGGTCTGCGGCAGCTGGGCCGCGGCCTCGGCGGGCCTGCGCCACGCGGCGGAGACAGCCACGGCCGCGCACGGGCTCCCGCCCCGGCCCTGGTACGACGCCCGCCGCCTGGACATCGACCTCCTCCTGTGGCGGCTGCGCGAACACCCCGACCTGGCGGCGTTCGTCGACCGCGCGATCGGCGCCCTGCGGGTCCACGACACGGTCTCCCGCCCCCCTCTGCTCCCCACCCTGGAGACGTACCTGGCCCACGCGGGCCGCAAGGCGGAGACCGCGCGCGAGCTCCACCTGAACCGGCAGACCCTGTACAACCGCCTGGCCCGCATCTCGGAACTCCTGGGCGCGGACCTGGACGACCCGGAGACGGTCCTCTCCCTCAGCCTGGCGCTCCGGGCGCGCCGCCACACGATCCCCTCTTAGGGCGTCGCCCACTGCCGTCCCGGCGCGGGGCCCGATGGGCGGGTGCGGGTAGTGCGCCCTGCGGGGCGGAGTCCCCTACCCGCCCTTCCACCGTTCCCCGGGCTCCGCCCGGACCCGGGGGGGGGGGGGGGCGGGCGCCCCGCGGTCGAGAAGGGACGCCACCCCGGAGACCCCCCCCGCGCCGGCGCTATCGCCCCCCGCCCCAAAAAACCCCCCCCCCCCGGCCCCCCCCCCCCGGGGGTCCGGGGGCTGGCCCCCGGCAACGGCGCCGCACCGGGCAAGGGCTACCGTCGGCGGGACATCAGTTCGTCGTAGACCGACAGGACCTGCGCCACCGTCTCGTCCTCCGACGGCCACGTCCCCGCCTGGGCGCGACCGGCCACCGCCAGCGCCTCCCGCCGCGCGGGATCGGCGAGGAGGCCGGACACGGCCGCGGCAAGCGCGCCCGCGTCCCCGTACGGGACCAGCACGCCCGCCTCTCCGACCAGCTCCGGCACACCGCCCACCGCGGTCGCCACCAGCGGCACCCCCACCCGCAGGGCCTCCTGCGCCAGCGGGGACCGCGTCTCCCACCGGCTCGGCAGCACCGCGACATCCGCCGCGGCCAGCAGCCGCGCCGCGTCCCGCCGGCGCCCGAGGAGCCGTACCGGCAGGCCTTCCGCGTGGATGCGCCGCGCGAGTTCCGCCCGCATCGGACCCTCCCCCGCGATCACCAGCAGCGGCACCGGGTCCAGCGTCCGCCACTCCCGCGCCGCGTCCAGCAGTACGGAGTACCCCCGCCTCGGCACCAGGCTGCCGACCGCGATCAGCAACGGCCGCTCCACGACGCCCAGTTCCGCCCTCGCCTTGCCCGGATCCGAAGCCTGGGCCCCATCCGTCCCGGCCGGCCCCGTCGGCCCCGCCGGCACCGCCAGCCGCGCGTCCCGCGCGCCGAGCCGCCGGGCCAGGTCCACCTGCGCGGAGGAGGCCCCGAGGACGATCGCCGCCGCCCTGGCGACGTGCCGTTCCAGCAGCAGGCTCAGCCGGCCGGCGCCGGGGCCGCCGCCGTGCCAGCTGACGACCAGGGGGACCCGGCGGCCGCGCAGGGCCAGGGTCGCGCGCATGCCGGCGCGTACGCCGTGCGCGTGCACCACGTCGGCCTCCACGCACGCGGCCCGCAGCGCGCTCACCGCGTCCGGGGTGAACCGCGCCCCGGCGCCGGTGAAGTCGTACTCCCCCTCCGCCTCGACGGGTGCGCACACGGTGACCCGTACGCCCCGGGCGGCGAGCCCGGTGGCCAGCGACCGTACGTGCGCACCACCGCTCGCGCCGCCGAGCACCTGGACGGTGCGAAGGACGGGGACGGTGACCGGGGAGCTGCTCACGGGCCGAAGCTCCAGGGTGAGGGGGGAAGGGACGTCGCCCAGAATGCCAGTCCGCACGCGCGTTCCGGGACCATACGGGTGCGGATCCCGTACGAGATACCGTTCCGCACCCCCGAGCCTCACCCACACGGGCTAGCGGGGCGTCAGCCTGACGACTACGCCCCGCCCGCTCCCACGCCTACGGCACACCTACGAAGACGCCTGCGCCGCCGCCAGCAGTTCCTCGGCGTGCGCCCTGGCCGACACCGAGTCCTCGTGGCCGGCCAGCATCCGCGACAGCTCGCGGATCCGGGCCTCGCCCTCCAGGACGGTGACGCCGCTGCGGGTCACGGAGCCGTCGTTGGTCTTCTCCACCAGCAGCTGCCGGTCCGCGAAGGCCGCCACCTGCGGAAGGTGGGTGACCACCACGACCTGCGCCGTCCTGGCCAGTTTCGCGAGCCGACGCCCGACCTCGATGGCCGCCTTGCCGCCGACGCCCGCGTCCACCTCGTCGAAGAGGTACGTGGGCACCGGGTCGGAGCCCGCGAAGACGACCTCGACGGCCAGCATCACGCGCGACAGCTCACCGCCGGACGCGCCCTTGGCGATCGGCCGCGGCTGGGCGCCGGGGTGCGGGGCCAGCAGCAGTTCGACCTCGTCCGTGCCCGAAGGCCCGTACGCGACGAGGCGGCCGCCGACCTCCACCCCTTCGGGGTCCTCGGTCTGGCGGATGTCGATGGTGACCCGCGCGTGCGGCATCGCCAGCGAGGCCAGCTCCTCGGTGACCGCCGAAGCGAACCGGGTCGCCGCCTCGCCCCGCGCATCGGTCAACGCCTGGGCCAGTGCGGAAAGTTCCAGCCGCAGCCCGTCCCGCTCCACGGTCAGTTCGTCGATCCGCTCGTCGTCGCCGTCCAGCTCCAGCAGCCGTACGGAGCCGCGCTCGGCCCACTCCAGTACGGAGTCCACCGTGTTGTCGGCCGACCCGTACTTGCGCGTCAGCTGGGTCAGCGCCGCCCGCCGGTCCTCCACGGCCGACAGCCGCAGCGGGTCGGAGTCCAGGTCGTCGGCGTATCCGGCGAGTTCCCCGGCCACGTCCCCGAGCAGGATCCCCAGCTCCCCGATCCGCTCGGCGAGCACGCCGAGCGCCGGGTCGTGCGAGCGTACGGATTCCAGTGCGCGGTGCGCCCCGGCGACGAGCGCGCCCGCGTCCACGCCCTCCGGGTCCTCCACGTTGCCCGCGAGGGCCGCGTGGGCGATCTGTGCGGCCGAGGCCAGCGATTCGGCGTGCCCGAGGCGTTCCGCCTCCGCCGCCAGCTCGGCGTCCTCGCCCGCGACCGGCTCCACTGCGGCGATCTCTTCGAGTCCGAAGCGCAGCAGATCGGCTTCCTGGGCGCGCTCCCGGGCCCGGGTGGTGATCTCTTCCAGCTCCGCGGAGACAGCGCGGAGCCTGCGGTGGGCGGCAGCGTACTTCTCCAGGGGGACGGCGACGGCGTCGCCCGCGTACCGATCGAGGGCCTGGCGCTGCCGGGCGGGCCGGAGCAGGCCCTGCTGGTCGGTCTGGCCGTGGACGGCGACGAGGTCCTCGGCGAGCTCGGCGAGCAGCCCGACGGGGACGGAGCGGCCGCCGACGTGGGCGCGCGAGCGGCCCTCGGCGGAGACGGTCCGGCTGATCAGCAGGGCGCCGTCGTCGAGCTCGGCCCCGGCTTCCTCGGCGCGCAGGGCGGCGGGGGCGTCCGGGCGCATGACGATGCGGCCTTCGACGACCGCCGCCTTGGCGCCGATCCGCACCAGGGCGGGATCGGCGCGCCCGCCGAGCAGCAGCCCGAGGCTGGTGACGACCATCGTCTTGCCCGCGCCGGTCTCGCCGGTCACCGCGGTGAAACCGGGCGACAGCTCGACCACCGCGTCGTCGATGACCCCGAGCGACCGTATCCGCATCTCCTCAAGCACGGGACGACGATACCGAGGTTTCCCGGGTGCCATGTGACGTCACTCGCCCAGATCGATTCGAACACTCATACTATTTACGTATGCCCGGCCACGCACGGTCCCGCCACGGCTAGTGCGGCGCCCCTCGCCACCCCGACACCGGCAGCGCGAACTTCGCGACCAGCCGGTCCGTGAACGAAGCGTGGTGCAGCCGCGCGAGCCGCACCGGCACCGTCCCCCGCCGGACCTCGACCCGGGCCCCGGCCGGCAGCTCCACCGTCCGCCGCCCGTCGCACCACAGCACCCCGTGCGGGGTCCCGGTCTGCACCTCCACCGCCAGCACCGAGTCCGGCGAGGTCACCAGCGGCTTCGCGAACAGCGCGTGCGCGCTGATCGGCACCATCAGCAGCGCCTCCACCTCCGGCCAGACCACCGGCCCGCCGGCCGAGAAGGCGTACGCGGTCGAGCCCGTCGGAGTCGCGCAGACGATCCCGTCACAGCCGAAGCCGGACACCGGGCGCCCGTCGATCTCCAGGACCACCTCCAGCATCCGCTCCGGGGACACCTTCTGGACGGCCGCCTCGTTCAGCGCCCAGTCCCGGTGCACCACGTCCCCGTTGGTCCGCACGACCACGTCGAGGGTCATCCGCTCCTCGACCTCGTAGGAGCGCGCCACGACCCGGTCCACGACCTTGTCCAGATCGTCCCGCTCGGCCTCCGCGAGGAACCCGACCCGGCCCAGGTTGACGCCCAACATCGGCACCCCCGAGCCGCGCGCGAACTCCGCTCCGCGCAGCAAGGTCCCGTCGCCGCCCAGCACGATCAGCAGCTCGCACCCGTCGAACACCTCCGGGGTGCACTCGGCCACCAGCTCCACCTCGGGCGGCAGCGGCAGGTCCACCGCCTCGTGCCGCAGGACCCGTACGCCCAGCCCGTGCTTCAGCAGCCCCTGCACGACCAGCTCGGCGCTGCGGATGGCCGCCGGCCGCCCGGTGTGCGCGAGCAGGAAGACGGTCCGCTGCCCCTGATCCGCCGATCCGGCCGATCCCGCCGGGTCCCCCGATAGTTCTGTCACTGCGGCCCCTCCGCCACTGCACGGTCAACATCCGCCGGGTCGAGTGCCGGTGCCCCCGCCCTCAGCCACAGAAAATACTCGACGTTGCCGGACGGGCCCGGAAGCGGGCTCGCGGTCACCCCGGCCACGCCCAGGCCCAGCTTCCATGCCTGCGCCGCCACGTCCCGCACGGTCTGCGCGCGCAGCTCCGTACTGCGCACCACACCGCCGCTGCCGAGCCGCTCCTTGCCCACCTCGAACTGCGGCTTGACCATCAGCACGAGGTCCGCGTCCGGCGCGCAGCACCGTACGAGGGCCGGCAGCACCAGGCCGATCGAAATGAAGGAAAGATCGCCGACGACCAGGTCCACGGGGACCCCGTCGAGCTGCTCGACCGTCAACTCGCGTACGTTCGTACGGTCCTTCACGGTGACCCGGTCGTCGCTCTGGAGCGACCAGGCGAGCTGCCCGTAGCCCACGTCGACGGCCATCACGTGGTCGACGCCCGCGCGCAGCAGCACGTCGGTGAAACCGCCCGTGGACGCGCCCGCGTCCAGCGCCCGGCGGCCCTCGACGAGCAGCCCCTGCGGCACGAAGACCGCGAGGGCGCCCGCCAGCTTGTGGCCGCCCCGGGAGACGTAGTCGGGATCGTCCTCGTCCTTGAGGACGACGAGGGCCGCGCTGGTCTCGACCTGGGTGGCCGCCTTCGTCGCCGTGTTTCCGCCCACGGTCACCCGGCCCGCCGCGATCAGCTGCGCGGCGTGCTCGCGTGAGCGGGCCATGCTGCGGCGTACCAGTTCGGCGTCCAGGCGGCGGCGTGCCACTCCTGCCACGTTCGGTTCAGCTCCTGTTTTCGTACGGACTCGGGCCGGTCGGTGCGTCCAGCGCGGTCAGCGCGGAGCGCAGCCCCTTGTGCACATCCTCGTACACCTCGACGTGTCCGTGGGCCGGGAGCCCGTCCACGTCCGCCAGCCGCTCCAGCCGCGCGTCCACCTCGGCGTGCCCGGTGGGCGTGCGTACGAGGCCCAGCGCGGCCTCGGCGGCGCCGGCGGCGCCGGCTGCCTCCGCCGGCGGATCCTGGGGTGGCGCGTCGGACGCTTCGTCGGTCATGCCCCGACGCTACCCCCAACCGCGCCCGCGGCCGCGCACGGCTCTGCGGTACCGTCGGGATCACGATGGCTACGACCGAGGAGTGCCGCGAAGCACTCGACCGACTCTCCGACAACCTGGCAGGGGCCGACGGCGACGTGCGCGGTGCGACCGCGCTCGACCGCTCGCTGAGCTGCCACATCACCGATCTGGACCGGACGTTCACGGGCCGCCTCGACGGAGGCCGGATCCGGGTGGACGCGGTGGTACCCGGGCCGCCGCCCGCCAAGGCCGAGATCCGCCTCGCCATGACCGGCGACGACCTGGTCGCCCTGGTAGCGGGCGACCTGAAGTTCGCCAAGGCCTGGGCCTCCGGCCGCATCCGCCTGGAAGCCGGCTTCCGCGACCTGCTCCGCCTGAAGAGCCTGCTGTAAACCCAGCCCGGCCGAATCGAGCCCGGCCAATCCCGCCCCGCCGGGCAAAATCCAGCCCCGCCGGCGTTTGAGGCGCGGGGGTCCGGGGGCTGGCCCCCGGCAACGGCGCCGCACCCGGCTACTCGGCCAACGCCACCGCCCCGGCACGGACCCGCGCTGCCGGGATCACCAACGGAGTCCCCGTCTCCGGATCCGCGATGACCTGGCACCGCAGCCCGAACACCCGCTCCACGAGCCCCGCCGTCACCACCTCCGCCGGCGGCCCCTCCGCGACGACCTTCCCGTCCCGCATCGCGATCAGGTGCGTGGCGTACCGCGCGGCGTGGTTCAGATCGTGGAGCACCGCCACCAGCGTCCGGCCCCGGCTCTCGTGGAGCTCCGCGCACAGGTCCAGCACGTCGATCTGGTGCTGGATGTCCAGGTACGTGGTCGGCTCGTCCAGCAGCAGCAGCGGAGTCTGCTGCGCCAGCGCCATCGCGATCCACACCCGCTGGCGCTGCCCGCCCGACAGCTCGTCCACGGCCCGGTCGGCGAGCTCGGCGACCCCGGTGGAGGCCATCGACTCGGTGACGATCCGCTCGTCGTCCGCCGACCACTGCCGCAGCAGCCCCTGGTGCGGGTAGCGGCCGCGCGAGACCAGGTCGCCGACCGTGATCCCGTCGGGCGCGATCGAGGACTGGGGCAGCAGCCCCAGCGTCCTGGCCACCTTCTTCGCCGGCATCGACCCGATGGCCTGCCCGTCCAGCAGCACCCGCCCCTGAGAGGGCTTCAGCATCCGCGACAGGGCCCGTAGCAGGGTGGACTTGCCGCAGGCGTTGGGGCCGACGATCACGGTGAAGGAGTTGTCCGGGATCTCCACCGACAGGTTCTCGGCGATGACCCGCTGGTCGTAGCCGAGGGTCACGTTCTCCGCGGTCAGCCGCTGCACTTTCCTGCTCCTCTGGTTCCTCATATCAGCCCCGCCTTGCGCTCGCTGACGAGCAGCCACAACAAATAGACGCCGCCGACCAGCCCCGTCACCACGCCCACCGGCAACTGGTCGGCTCCGAAGGCCCGCTGGGAGGCCCAGTCGGACACGAGCAGCAGCAGGGCGCCCATCAGCGCGCCGGTCAGCAGGCTCGCCCCGGGCGACCGGGTCAGCCGGCGCGCCAACTGCGGTGCGGCCAGCGCCACGAAGCTGATCGGCCCGGCCGCGGCGCTGGCCGCGGTGGTCAGCAGGATCGCCGCGACCATCAGGAGCAGCCGGGTCCACTCCACCCTCACCCCGAGGGCGTACGCGGCGTCGTCGCCCATCTCGATCATCCGCAGGGCCCGGCTCTGGCCGAGGACCAGCGGGAACAGCACCGCGCAGGAGGCGAGCAGCGGCCAGACCTGTGCCCAGTCCCGGCCGGCCAGCGACCCGGTCAGCCAGACCATCGCACGGGTGGCGTCGACGAGCTGAGCCTTCGTCAGCAGGTACTGGATGACGGCGATCAGCATCGCGGAGGCGCCGATGCCGACGAGGACCAGCCGGTAGCCGTGGATGCCCTGCTTGTACGCGAGCAGGTACACGATGAGTCCGGCCACCAGGCCGCCCACGAGCGCCCCGACGGCCACCTCGCCGGCGCCGCCCTTGAAGACGATGATGACGAGCAGCGCGCCGACGGCCGAGCCGTACCCGAAGCCCAGTACGTCCGGGGAGCCGAGCGGGTTGCGCGACACGGACTGGAAGACGGCCCCGGCCATGCCGAGGGCCGCGCCGACGAGCACGGCGACCAGGACCCGCGGCAGCCGCAGGTCGTTGATGACGAACTCGTGCGCCGGGGTGCCGTCGCCCAGCAGGGTCCGCACCACGTCCCACGGGGCGATCTCGAAGTCGCCGGTACCGATGAGGACCACGGCCATCGCCAGCACGAGCACCAGGAGCAGCACTCCCACGCCCAGCGCGCGCCGCTCCACGCGCAGCGAGATCCCTCCGGGCAGGTGAAGCGGCCGGGGTCCGGTCCGGCGTACGGAGGTCACTGTCACAGCTGGGCCATCCTCTTGCGCCGGACGAGGTAGATGAAGACGGGTCCGCCGATGAGGGCGGTGACGATGCCGACCTGGAGTTCGGCCGGCCGGGTGACGACCCGGCCGATGACGTCGGCGCCGAGCAGGAGCACGGGCGAGAGCACCGCTGAGTAGGCGAGTACCCAGCGCATGTCCGGGCCGGTGAACACCCGCACGAGGTGCGGGATCATCAGGCCGACGAAGACGATCGGCCCGCAGGCCGCGGTGGCCGCCCCGCACAGCAGGGTGATGGCCACCATCGCGCCGATCCGGGTCCGCGTCAGGTTCGCGCCGAGCGCGCGGGCGGTGTCGTCGCCCATCGCCATGGCGTTGAGCGGCCGGCCCAGCGTGAGCGCGAGCACGGCGCCGACGATCAGGAAGGGCGCCACCTGCTTGACGGTGTCCATGTTGGCGGAGGCCAGTGAGCCCACCGTCCAGAAGCGGAGCTTGTCCAGCGCCTTGCTGTCCATCAGCTGCACGGCGTTGATGTAGCCGACGAGGGCCGCGCTGGCCGCCGTACCGGCGAGCGCGAGGCGCACCGGGGTGGCGGTGCGGCTGCCGCCGAGCACGTACACGAGGACGGAGACGAGGGCGGCGCCGAGGAACGCCCACCACACGAACTCGCTCAGCGAGTCGGCCCCGAAGAAGCTGATCGCCGATACGACGGCGGCGGCGGCCCCGGCGTTGACGCCGAGGATGCCGGGCTCGGCCAGCGGATTGCGGGTCAGTGCCTGCATCACGGCCCCGGACAGGCCGAGGCCGAGCCCGACGAGCACGCCGAGGAGGGTGCGCGGGACCCGGAGGTCCCGCACGACGACGTCGGAGGTGGTTCCGGAGTAGTGGAACAGGCCGTGCCAGACCTCCTGGACGGGCATCTGCTTGGCGCCGACGGCGATGCTCGCCACCGCGATCAGCGCCAGGACGCCGAGGGCGGCGAGCAGACCGGCGGCTCGCACGCCGTGGCGCGAGCGGGTGGCGGCGGCCGGGGGCGCCGCGCTCTGTTCGGGGGGACTCTCAACCAACACGCAAGTTAGGTTAGCCTACCCTCCGCATTACTCCGTTCCCCCGAGCGGCCCGGGCGCCCCGGCGCCTCGTCCCGTCCTACTCGCTCGGGTCCCAGTCCCTGAGCTGCTCGAAGAGGCGCCGGTCGCCGTCGAGCTCCAGGGAGTCGACCGGGATGCGGTTGTACAGGATGAAGACCAGCTCGCTGGCCGTGCCCCGGAAGGAGGCGTCGGCCGGCGTGGTGCCGGGTCCGGAGAGACGGACGGTCCGCGCGCCGTCGGCGGAGAGCGAGAGGCGCCAGGAGCGGCCCTCGGAGGCGTGGAAGTCGAGGAGGGCGGGCTTGTGCGGCCAGGCGCTCGTCGTCGCGACGCAGGTGGACAGGAACTCGTCGACACCGTCGAGCGCCACCTCCTCCGGCAGCGGCTGCGGGGCACCTATGGTGATCTGGGCGTCGTACGTGTGCACCGCGAACTGCTGGAGCTGGTGCCGGGCCACGGCGCCGACGCTCGCCGGGGACTGCGAGTCCTCCCACCACGTCCAGCAACCGCCGTCCGGACCGGCCTCGCGCAGTGCGTCCAGCAGTTGCTCCGTGGACTCCGCCAGCCAGGCCAGCAGGGCCTCGCGCTCCCGGGGCGCGGCCGGGGCGCCCTGCGCCACGGCCTTAGCCGGGGCGGGCCCCGCGGCGACGGTGGCGGCCCAGTCGCGGCGCCCCTCGCCGATGTGCTGCGCCAGATCGAACAGCGTCCACTCGGGGCAGGTCGGCACCTGCGCGTCGAGGCTGGGCGCGGAGGCGACCGCGGCGCGGAAGGCGGTCGACCGTTCGTCGATCAGTCGCAGCAGAGCGGAGAACTCAAGAGTCGTTGTCACCCCGAATATCTATCACCGCGTTCCGACAATCGGACAGCGATTATTCGCGGCCGCCCGGCCGCCACGGCCCCAAGGCCGTCCTACAGCCCCAGCCTGGCCAGCGCCTTCCCCCCGTCCAGCCCGCACGCACCGTCCCCGGCGTGCGTCCAGGCCGCCGCGCACAGCGCCCGCAGCCCGTCGATGGCGGAACGCCCACCGTGCACACCCGACGCGTCGCCGTCCCCGCCCCGCAGCTCCAGTACGCCGCCGCGCGCCACCGCGGTCCAGGCCCCGCAGCGGAAGCCCCCCTCGGCCCCGCCGGCCGGCACCACCTCGGGCTGCCCGGTCAGCATCCCCCGCAGGTCCCGGTCCACGTACGTCGGCCGGTACTTCGGCTCGGCCCGCAGCAGCTGCGCCCCGTCCGTCACCCCGGTCAGCACCAGCAGCGAGTCCACCTCCCCGTTGAAGGCACCCTCGATGTCGGTGTCCAGCCGGTCCCCCACCACCAGCGGCCGCTTCGCCCCGGTCCGCAGCACGGTCTCCCGGTGCATCGGGGGCAGCGGCTTGCCCGCCACCTGCGGCTCCGCGCCCGTGGCGATCCGTACGACCTCCACCGCGGCCCCGTTGCCCGGCGCGATCCCCCGCGCCCCCGGAATCGTCAGATCGGTGTTCGACACGTACCACGGCACCCCGCGGTTGATCGCGTACGAGGCCTCCGCGAACCGCCCCCACGGCAGATCGGGCCCCCCGTACCCCTGGACCACCGCCGCGAGGCCCTCCTCCTCGGCCGAATCCACCGGCACCAGCCCGCGCTCGCGCAGCGCGACCCGCAGCCCCTCGCCGCCGATCACCAGCACCTTCGAGCCCGGCGCCACCTGCTCGGCGATGAGGCGGGCCACGGCCTGCGCCGAGGTGATCACCTCGGCGGCCTCCGTCGGGATCCCGAGCTCGCTCAGGTGCTCGGCGACCGCGTCCGGGGTGCGCAGCGCGTTGTTCGTGACGTACGCGAGGTGCATCCCGTCGGCCCGCGCCGCGGCGAGCGACTCCACGGCGTGCGCGATGGCCTCACCGCCCGCGTACACCACCCCGTCGAGGTCGAGCAGAGCCGTGTCGTACGCCTGGTGCAGACTCCGCTCACTGCCCGCGGGACTGGTCCTGCTCTGCCGGGTCATGATGTCCGCTCCTCATCCGATCGGTCCGATCGGTCCGATCGGTCCGTTCGATCTTGTCCGGTTTCCATACACCCTGATCATCCCGCATGGCGAGACGCGTCTTACGATTCACCAATGACCACATCTGGCACCGCCGACCATGGACTGCGGCTGATCCCCTTCCACGGCCTGCGCTATGTTCCCGAGCGTGTCGGCAGTCTGGCCGCCGTCACCTCGCCGCCGTACGACGTGGTCGTGCGCCCCGACGGACTCGACCACCTCGAATCCGCCGACCCGCACAACATCGTCCGCCTGATCCTTCCGCAGGCCGACACCCCCGCCGCGCGCAACCAGCAGGCGGCCCGCACCCTGAACGACTGGCTCGCCGAGGGCATCCTCAGCGCCGACCCCGAGCCCGCGCTCTACGTCTACGAGCAGCGCAAGGGCGGTCTGCTCCAGCGCGGGATCATCGGCGCCCTCGCCCTCTCCACGGCCGACGCCGGCATCGTCCTCCCCCACGAGGACGTCATGCCCCACGTGGTCACCGACCGGGCCGGCCTGATGCGGGCCACCTCGGCCAACCTCGAACCGCTCCTGCTCACCTACCTCGGCGACGATCCCGCCTCGGGCGCCGCCGCGGTCGTCGAGCGCACCGCGCAGAGCACCCCGCTGTTCTCCACCACCACCGAGGACGGCTTCCAGCACCGGCTGTGGGCCGTCTCCGACCCCGACCGTCTGGCGGCCATCACCGCCGACCTGGGCGACCGCCAGGCCCTCATCGCCGACGGCCACCACCGCTGGGCGACGTACCTGCGCCTCCAGGAGGAACACGGCTCCCCCACCGCGTGGGACTTCGGCCTGGTCCTCCTCGTGGACACCGCCCGCTACCCGCTCCAGGTCCGCGCCATCCACCGGATGCTGCGCCGCCTCCCGCTGCCCGCCGCGCTGGCCGCCCTCGACGGCCACTTCCGGGTCCGCCCGGTCGAAGGCCCGCTGCCGATGGCGATGGAGGCCCTGGAGGAGGCCGCGGAGCGCGGCAACGCCTTCCTGCTCACCGGGGACGGCACGTTCCACCTGGTCACCGACCCCGATCCGGCCCTCATCGAGCGCACGGTCCGCCACGACCGCCCCGAGGCCTGGCGCAGGCTGGACGCCACCGTGCTGCACTCCACCCTCCTCGACACCCTCTGGGGCATCCCCGACACCCCCGAGCAGATCGTGTACATCCACGACACCGCGGCGACCGTGGACATGGCGGAACGCAGCGGCGGCACGGCGGTCCTGATGCATCCCGTACGGGAGGCGGTCGTCCGCGAGCTGGCCCGCCAGGGCGTCACGATGCCCCGCAAGTCCACCTCCTTCGGCCCCAAGCCGGCCACCGGCCTGGTGCTGCGGAGCCTGGACTGACCGGCCGGACCAATGAAAAAAGGGCGGTACCCCCATCGGGGGTACCGCCCTTTCTCAGTTCACTTCACTCAGTTCACTTCACTCAGCCGTTGTCACGGGCCTTGCCCGCGTCACGGTCGTCCTCGTCCTCGTCCAGGACGACGATCTCGTCGGTGACGTCGACGTCGGCGTCGCCGCCGGCGCTGCCCTCGTACTCCTCGTCGTCCTCGTCGTAGTACTCGGCCTGGTCGGAGGCACGCTCCGCGGCCGCGACCTCGGGGTCGTTCTCGTCCTCGTCCTCGTCGTCCTCGAAGTCGTCCTCGACGCCGACGACGTCCTCGACGTCGTCCTCGTCATCGGCGGCCGCGTCGACGAACTCGACACCGTCCAGCTCGGCGAGCCGGTCGGAGGCGTCCGTGGCCCCGTCCTTGTCGGCCTCGAGGGTCTTGGCAAACCACTCGCGCGCCTCGTCCTCACGGCCGGCCGCCAGCAGGGCGTCGGCGTAGGCGTACCGCAGACGCGCGGTCCACGGCTGTACGGAGCTGGAGGCCAGCTCGGGGCTCTGCAGGGTCACGATGGCAGCGTCGAGCTGGTCCATGTCCCGACGGGCACCGGCCGCGACCAGACGCATCTCGACCTGACCGGCCTTGTCCAGCTTCTGCACCTCGGGCTCGCCGGCCATGGCCAGCGCCCGCTCCGGACGGCCGAGGCCGCGCTCGCAGTCGGCGATGACGGGCCACAGCTCGACGGAACCGGTCATGCGCTTGGCGGCGCGGAACTCCGCGATCGCCTCGGCGTACTTCTGCGTGGCGTACGCGGCGAAGCCGGCGGCCTCGCGCACGGCGGCGACACGGGAGGCCAGGCGCAGGGCGATGCGCGAGTACGCGTACGCCTGCTCCGGGTCCTCGTCGATCAGCCGGGCCACCATGACCAGGTTCTTGGAGACTTCCTCGGCCAGGCCCTTGGGCAGGCTCAGGAGCTCCTGACGGACATCGGAGTCGATCTCGAAACCGGTGACGTCGTCGTCGATCGGAAGCCGCTTGACCGGGTCGCGGTCCGCGCGGAAGTCACGGTCGCCACCACGGTCGTCACGGCCGCGGAACCCACCGCGGTCGCCACCACGGTCGTCACGACGCGGGTACGACGGGCGGTCGCCGCCGCGGTCGTCGCGACCGCCGCGGAAGCCGCCACGGTCGTCATCACGACGGGGGTACGACGGACGGTCGCCACCACGGTCGTCACGACGGGGGTAGCTGGGACGGTCGCCACCACCGGTGGGACGCCCGCCGCGGTCGTCATCGCGACGCGGGTACGACGGGCGGTCGCCCCGGTCGTCACGGCGCGGGAACGAGGGACGGTCCCCGCCACGGTCGTCACGGCGCGGGTAGCTGGGACGGTCGCCACCACGGCTGTCGTCACGGCCGCCGCGGAAGCCGCCGCGGTCGTCATCACGACGCGGGTACGACGGACGGTCCCCACCACGGTCATCACGACGCGGGAAGGACGGACGGTCGCCACCACCGGTGGGACGCCCACCACGGTCGTCATCGCGACGCGGGTACGACGGGCGGTCGCCGCGGTCGTTGCCGCGGAAGCCGCCGCCGGAGGGACGCTCACCCCGGTCGTTGCCACGGAACGGCGGACGGTCGCCACCACGGTCGTCACGACGCGGGAAGGAAGGACGGTCGCCACCACCGGTGGGACGCCCACCACGGTCGTCATCGCGACGCGGGTAGCTGGGACGGTCGCCACCACGGTCGTCACGACCACGGAAGCCACCGCCGCCACCGGCGCCGGTCGGACGGCCACCACGGTCGTCGCGGCGGAAACCGCCGCCACCACCAGCGCCGGCGCCGGTCGGACGGCCACCGCGGTCATCGCGGCGGAAGGGCGGACGGTCGCCGCCACGGCTGTCGTCACGGCCCCCGCGGTAGCCGCCCCTGTCACCGCCGTCGTTGCGCCGAGGCTCGCGCTCCGGACGATCGTCGGGAGAGTTGGACATGGGTGTGACTCCTGTCGTCGGGGTACCGCTAGTCATTCTCGCGCAGCCAACCCATGGCCGCGCTTCGGCGAAAAGCTCTGGAAAACAAAAAAGACCCCTGCTCCAGCGTTGAACGCTGGACCAGGGGTCCTTTGAAAAATTGTTCGGCGGTGTCCTACTCTCCCACAGGGTCCCCCCTGCAGTACCATCGGCGCTGAAAGGCTTAGCTTCCGGGTTCGGAATGTAACCGGGCGTTTCCCTAACGCTATGACCACCGAAACCCTAATCGGTTTCGAGCGAACAAGCACACTTTATAGTTATGTTCTAGCTCTAGAAACCAGCAACCGTTCGTTGCTTCAGAACTAACACAGTGGACGCGAGCAACTGAGGACAAGCCCTCGGCCTATTAGTACCAGTCAGCTCCACCCGTTACCGGGCTTCCACATCTG